>NZ_JAQGIZ010000188.1 GCF_028290885.1 Phenylobacterium sp. | reverse complement strand
ATCTCGCCGTCCTCGGTCCAGGCGGTGATCTCCAGCGCCTCGGGCAGCGCGCCCTTCTCCACCGACAGGCTGTGGTAGCGGGTGGCGGTGAAGGGGTTCTTCAGGCCGGCGAACACGCCCTTGCCGTCGTGGTGGATCTGGCTGGTCTTGCCGTGCATCAGCGCCTTGGCGTGCACCACCTGGCCGCCGAAGGCCTGGCCGATCGCCTGGTGGCCGAGGCAGACGCCGAAGATCGGCAGGTCGGCCGGCGCGGCCTCCAGCAGCGCCAGGCAGATGCCGGCGTCGTTGGGGGTCTTGGGGCCCGGCGACAGCAGCACGCCCTGCGGTTGCATCCCCAGCGCCTCGCGCACGGTGATCGCGTCATTGCGCACGACATGCGTCTCCGCGCCCAGCTCGTTCAGGTAGTGAACCAGGTTGTAGGTGAAGCTGTCGTAGTTATCGATCACCAGGATCATGCGGGGAGCCTTATTCCGCCGTCCAGCCGCCGTCCACCGACAGATTGGCCCCGGTGATCTGCTTGGCGGCCTCGCCGCAGAGGAAGACGGCGAGGGCGGCGACCTCGTCGACGGTGACGAACTGCTTGGTCGGCTGGCTGTCCAGCAGCACCTCGTTGATCACCTGCTCGCGGGTCATGCCGCGGGCCTTCATGGTGTCGGGGATCTGGTTCTCCACCAACGGGGTCCAGACGTAGCCCGGGCTGATGCAGTTGACGGTCACGCCGTGGGTGGCGAGCTCCAGCGCCACGGTCTTGGTCAGGCCGGCGATGCCGTGCTTGGCCGCCACATAGGCCGACTTGAACGGCGAGGCGACGAGGCTGTGGGCCGAGGCGGTGGAGATGATCCGGCCCCAGCCGCGCTGCTTCATGCCCGGGACCGCGGCGCGGATCGCGTGGAACGCCGAGGACAGGTTGATGGCCAGGATCTGATCCCACTTTTCGATCGGGAACTCTTCGACCGGCGAGACGAACTGGATGCCGGCGTTGTTCACCAGCACGTCCACCGAGCCGAAGGTCGATTCGGCCAGCGCGACCATGGCGGCGATCTCGGCGGGTTTGGTCATGTCGGCCGGCGAGTGGATGGCCTTGACCCCGAACTCGGACTCGATGGCGGCGCGCTCCTTCTCGATGTCCTCCGGCTTGCCGAAGCCGTTGATCAGGACGTTAGCGCCCTCCGCAGCCATGGCGCGGGCGATGGCGAGGCCGATGCCGCTGGTGGAGCCGGTGACGACGGCGGTCTTGGACTTGAGGATCATCGGCGGGCGTCCTTTGCGGGCTGGCGGAAGGGTTTTTCGGCGTCCCGGTCGCGGCCGGGATCGATGGCGACGGCGGCGCCTGGCTGCGCAGGCGTCGGATCGCGCCGGCGCCGCGCGATCGCGCACTCGCCGTCGGTCACCCCGGACGCCCAATGGTCGAGCATGGTCTGGCGCGAGAACTCGACGTCCTTGAAGCTGCCCTCGTAGGGGCGGTCGCGGTAGATCAGCTGCACGACGATCACCGACGGCTCCCGGGCGAACTGGCTGAGCAGCCTGATTTCGGGATCGTCGGCGAGGTCCGGCGGCAGGTTCTTGAGCAGGCCGCCGAGGGCCGTCTTCATGCGGTGGATGCGCAGCTGTGCGTCGGTGTTCAGCCGCGTCCGACTGGAATAGCGGATCTCCTTCTCGCGCTCGCTGGCTTCCTGCATCGTGCGGGGCAGGGGCCCGCGGGCGCTGAACAGGTCGAGCTGGTAGATGACCAGGTCATCCTGCTCGTCCTGGTCGAGGACGTATTCCAGCGGGGTGTTGGAGACGAGGCCGCCGTCCCAGTACCACTCGCCGTCGATCTCGATGGGCGGCAAGCCGGGCGGCAAGGCGCCGGACGCCATGATGTGCTCCGGCCTGATCTTCTGGTGGGCGTTGTCGAAGTACGCGAAGTTGCCGGTGCGGATGTTGACCGCGCCGACGCTCAGGCGGGTCTCTTGAGCGTTGATCCGATCGAAGTCGACCAGCCGCTCGAGCGTCGCCTTCAAGGGCGATGAATCATAGTAGCTCAGCGCCTCCGGCCCGCCCGACAGCAGCAGCGGCGACACCGCGCGCGGCGTGAAGAAGCCCGGCACGCCCGTGGCCATCGCCCAGCCGATGCTGACGTCCCCCAAAGCGGCGCGGAACTGGTCCAGGTTGCTGAGCCCGCTCGGCGACCAGCCCGAGGTCACCAGGCTCCAGAACTCCCTGAGCCGCTCGATCCGTGCGCCCGGAGGATTGCCCGCGATGATCGCGGCGTTGACCGCGCCGATGGAGATCCCCGCCAGCCAGTCGGGTTCGGACCCGGCCTGGCTCATGGCCTCGTAGACCCCGGCCTGATAGGCGCCGAGCGCTCCGCCACCCTGCAGCACCAGCACACGGCGGTGATTGGGAGTCGTCACAAGGGCCTCCGTCCGTCCTGTGAAGCGGGATCGTGCGGGCTCTGCACCCGGGGCGCGGCGATATTGCGGCGCACAATGACCGGCGTGAAGGGTGAATCCAAGCCGTGCTCAGCGGTTGCGCGATCCGGCGTCCGGGCCGATCCTCAAGCCCATGCCGCCCGCTGATTCCGCCCTCGACGCCGATGAGATCGCCCGCGCCCGCGGCCTGCTCGTCCGACGCAAGCGGCCGCAGCGGATGTGGCCGGTGCTGGCGGCCGCGGCGTTCCTGGCGGTCTCGGCGCTCGCCTTCGCGACGGCGATGATCCTCGCTCCGCCGCTGGTCAGCGAGCACGTCGCCCACCAGCGCGGCGCGAACTAGTGTCCCGATTCCGAAGTTCGCTCGGCGTGTGGCCGTGAATGAGGCGAACTTCAAATCCAGCACACTAGGTCAGACGAAGCGCCAGCTCTCTTCCGCCGCGCGGCGCAGAGCCCGGGCCTTGTGCAGGGTTTCTTCGTATTCGGCGTTAGGGTCGGAGTCGGCCACCACGCCGCCGCCGGCCTGGACGTACATCACCCGGTCCTTGAAGAGCGCGGTGCGCAGCACGATGCAGGTGTCGACCGAGCCGTCGCAGCCGAAGTAGCCGACGCCGCCGGCGTATCCGACGCCGCGCTTCTCGATCTCCAACTCGTCGATGATCTCCATGGCCCGCACCTTGGGCGCGCCGGAAAGCGTGCCGGCGGGCAGCGCGGCCATCACCACGTCGACGGGATCGAGGCCGTCCGGCGCATCGCCCTCGACGTTGGAGACCAGGTGCATGACGTGGCTGTAGCGCTCGACGAAAAAGCTGGCGGTGACCCGCACGCGGGGCGATTTCGGAGTCTGCGGCGGTGCGTTGGCGCCGCGCTCCTTCAGCATGGCCACCCGGCCCACGTCGTTGCGGCCGAGGTCCAGCAGCATCAGGTGCTCGGCGCGCTCCTTGGGGTCGCCGATCAGCTCCTGTTCCAGCGCCAGGTCCTCGGCCGGCGTTGCGCCGCGCGGCCGCGTGCCGGCGATCGGACGGATGGTGATCTTGCCGTCGCGCAGGCGGACCAGGATCTCCGGTGAGGAGCCGGCCAGCTGGAAGTCCCCGAAGTTCAGGTAGAACAGGAACGGCGAGGGGTTCATCCGCCGCAGCGAGCGGTAGAGGGCGAACGGGTCGCGGCTGAACGGGCTGCGGAACCGGTGGCTGGGCACCACCTGGAAGACGTCGCCGGCGCGGATGTAGTCCTTGGCCTGCTCGACGATCTCGCAGTAGCGCTCGCGGCTGACCGGGGAGGTGAAGGCGTCGGGCTCCGGCTGGCCGTCGCCGACCAGGGCCGGCGCCGGCCGCTTGAGGTCGGCCATCACCGCCTGCAGGCGTTCTTGAGCCGCCGCATAGGCCTCGCGCGCGCCCGTCCCGTTCGGGCGCGCCGGCGTCACCAGGATGATCTCCTGAGCGATGGCGTCGAAGATCGCCACGATCGAAGGCCGCGTCATCACCCCGTCGGGCAGGTCCAGCGGGTCGGGATTGACGTCGGGCAAGTGCTCGACCAGCCGGATCATGTCGTAGCCCATGGCGCCGAACAGGCCGGCGGACGGCGGCGGCAGGCCGGCGGGCAGCTCGATCCGCGAGGCGGACACCAGGTCGCGCAGGCTGTCCAGCGCGCCGCCCTTCTGCGCCGTGAACCGGCCGGCCGCGATATCCTCCCCCTCGGCGATCTCGGCGCGGTCGCCGCGGCAGCGCCAGACGAGGTCCGGATTGAGGGTGATGATCGAATAGCGCGCGCGAAAGGCCCCGCCTTCCACGGACTCGAACAGGAAGGCGTAAGGGCGCCCGTGGCCGATCTTCAGATAGGCCGAGACCGGCGTCTCGAGGTCGTCGATCAGGCGCGTCCAGACGAGCTGCGGCGCGCCCGCCTGGTATGCCTGCTCGAAAGCCGGATACGCAGGCTCGACGATCATTTCGCCAAGGCCGGCTTGGCCTTCTCTCGCGACGCCGAAGCGGCCTTGGGGTCGATGGGCTCCAGGCCGATGGCCTGGCGGGCGCGGTTGGTGTCGACGGTCACCTTCACCTTCCGCCGCGCGTAGGTGTGGGCGGACTCGCCGAGTTCGCGATAGAGGGCCTGGGTCATCTGCGGCCGCAGGTTCTCCGCCGTCTGCGCGATCGTCACACCGTCGCCGGTATGGATCGCCTCCAGCCTGCCGACCACATAGCCGAAGTGGCTGTTCTCGGCGGTGAACGCCTCGCCGGGCCGCGAGGTGAAGAGCTTGCCCAGCATGTCCTGCGACAGCATCGGGTTCTGACCGGCGGTGCGGCGGTCGATGCCCGGGACGCGGGTCACGGCGGCGCCGGCAGCCTTGGCGACGGCGTCCAGGGTCTCGCCCTTCTTCACGCGGTCGGCGAACGCCTGCGCGCGGGCTTCCATCGCCTTGGCGACCTCGCGCTGCATCCACACCTGGACGAGCTTCGGCCGCACCTCGGCGAGCGGCGGCATGGCGGGCGGGATGATCTTCTCCACCCGCACGGCGAAGTACTCGCCGCCGCCGGCGTCCTCGACCTCGCTCTCGCCGCCCGCGGGCAGCGACCAGGCGGTCTCCATCAGCTTCTGGGTGAGGCCCTGCACCGGCTGGCCGGTCGCGTCGTGGCCGTTCTGGGCGAGCGGACCGAGGGTCACCGCCGGCACGCCGGCCTTCTGGGCGGCGGCCGCCAGGTTCGCGCCGCTCTGGTGAGCGTCATCATAGGCCTGGGTCAGCGCATAGACCTTCTCGGTGGCCGCATCCTTGCGCAGCTCCGCCTCCAGCGCCGGGCGGACCTCCTCAAGCGTCACGGCATGGCCGGGCGTCACGGAAACCACCTTGACGACCGCGGACCCGAGGTCGCCGCGCACCAAAGCCGCCTGGCCGACAGGCGTCTGGAAAGCCGCCGCCGCCACCTTGGGGTCGGGGATCGCGGTCTGCGGCTTGTTCTCGTAGGTGATAGCCTCGACGCCGGCCGCCTTGGCCACCGCGGCCGGATCGAGACCCTTGGCCAGGCCCTGAGTGATCTGGCCGGCGGCGGCCGGGGTCTTGACCGGGATCTGGATGATGGTGCGGGTCTCCGGCGAAGACAGGGTGTCCTTGCGGAAGTCGAAGCGCTTCTTCAGCTCCGCCTCGTCGATCGGGAGGTTGGCGCCCACCAGCGCAGGCGAGAAGCGCACGACGGTGAGCACCCGGAACTCCGGCCGGGTCAGGGCGGCGGCGTTTTCCTTCATGAACTGGGTCAGCTGGGCGTCGGTCGGCGGCGCCGGCGGCGGCACGCTCGACGGCTCGATCCCGAAATAGCCCAGGTCGCGGCTCTCCATCCCGTAGATGGCGGCAAGCGCGGTGTAGGCGCGCGGCGCGCGCAGGCCTGCGACCAGTCCGGTGGCGGCCTGTTGCTCGGTGATCTGGTCTCGCATGCGGGCGTCGAAGGTCGCCGCGGTCAGCCCGTTGTCCTGCAGTCGGCGCAGGTAGGACTGCTTGTCGAACCGCCCGGACACCTGGTCGAAGAAGGCGGGGATCTTCTGGATTTCCGCAGCGATCAGCTTGTCGGAGGGCCGCAGGCCGATCTTGGTCAGCAGGGCCGCGAACGCTTCGCGCGTCGCCACACCTTCCAGCACCCGGCGGTCCAGGCCGTTGGCGGCGGCGATCTCAGGGGTGATCGGCTGGCCGACCTGCTGCTCGACCTGGGCCTTGAAGCCGTCGAATTCGCGCTTGTACGCCGCGGGGCTGACTGACCGCGAGCCGGCGGTGATCACGTCGCTGCTGACCTTGGCGTGGAACATGTCTCTCGCGCCGAACACCGCGAAACTGATGATCAGGAGGGCGATCAGGACGGCGGCGTAGGGCGATTTCGCGAAAGCGCGAATCTTAGCGAGCATGAATTCCCTTTCCGGGGTGCGGGCGTGCGCGCCGGTATATGGAGGCCGCTGCCGACCCGCAAGCGCGTGACATGCGGCCCAGCTTGGCTTAACCGCCCCCCACCGCCGATTGCCGCGACCCGCAGTGAGGCCCGATGACCGCTCCGACACCCCTGATCGCCGGAAACTGGAAGATGAACGGCACGGGCGCCTCGATCGCCGAGGCGCGCGCGGTGGCCGCTCAGCTCGACGGCCGGCATGTGCGGGTAGCGATCTGTCCCCCGGCCACCCTGATCCAGCGCATGAGCGAGGCCCTGGCGGGCACGGCGGTGCTGGTGGGCGCGCAGGATTGCCACAGCGAGGAGTCCGGGGCTTTCACCGGCGACGTCTCGGCCGAGATGCTGGCGGACGCCGGCGCGAGGCTGGTGATCGTCGGCCACTCCGAGCGGCGCGCCGGCTACTGCGAAACCGACGAACTGGTCGCCCGCAAGGCCCGCGCCGTGGTGCGGGCGGGCCTGGAGCCGATCGTCTGCGTCGGCGAAACCCTGGCGCAGCGCAAGGCCGGCAAGGCCCTGGAGGTCGTGACCGGCCAGGTGAGGGGGTCGCTGCCCCGCGAACTCGACCGCAAGCCCTACTCGCTCGCCTACGAGCCGGTGTGGGCCATCGGCACCGGGCTGACGCCGACCCTCCCCGAGATCGAGGAGATGCACAGGGCCATCCGCGCCGTCCTGCGGGAGCTCTTCGGCGACGACGGCGACAAGCCGCCGATCCTCTACGGCGGCTCGGTGAAGCCCGACAACGCCGCGGACATCCTGCACGCAGCCGAGGTCGGCGGCGCCCTGGTCGGCGGCGCCTCGCTGAAGGCTGAGGATTTCCTGGGCATCATCCGCGCGGTCTAGGTCGTGTGCCCATAAGGCTGAAGGCGCCGGTGAGGTCACGGGTGTTGGATTTGGCGCGGCGACCGGCCGACAAGCGGACTCTCTGGATGTCTGAGACGGGTTGGGAAGTGGACGTCCGCCAATATTTAATGTCGGCTGGGGCGTGGCCGGTGCGTCCTTGGCTCAGGAAGCACGCAAAAGGGAAATCGCGAATGGTCGACCTGGTCCTCACCACCTTCGACTGGGTTCCCGAAACGCCGCGCGGCTATGTGCGCGACCTGCGCGTGCGTTGGGCGCTGGAAGAGGCCGGCCTGCCCTATCGCGTCGAAAGCACGCCCTTCCGCGAGCGGATGGCCGAGCACTTCGCGCATCAGCCCTTCGGCCAGGCGCCGTGGCTGACCGACGGCGACCTCTCGATCTTCGAGAGCGGGGCGATCCTGCTGCATTTGGGCGAGCGGAGCGCGGCGTTGTTGCCGGCCGATCCGCACGGCCGCAGCGACGCGATCGAATGGCTGTTCGCGGCGCTCAATTCCGTCGAGATGGCGAGCCTGCCCTGGTCGTTGTTCAAGTTCTCCGGCGACACCGGCGACACGTCCGGGTGGCGGCTGTTCGACCAGTTCCTGAAGGCCCGGCTGCAGCACATGGAGCCTGTGCTGGCGGGCCGCGAATGGCTGGCGGGGACCTTTTCCGTCGCCGACATCCTCATGGCGGACGTGCTGCGGCTGGTCGATCGGTTCGACGGGCTGGCGGACTATCCCGCCTGCCGCGGCTATGTCGCGCGCGCCACGGCCCGGCCAGCCTTCGCCAAGGCCCACGCCGACCAGATGG
>NZ_JAQGIZ010000183.1 GCF_028290885.1 Phenylobacterium sp. | reverse complement strand
AATTTGGCTGCGCCCGTCCGAGTACGGCGATCCCTATCCGATAACCAGGACCCTGCTCGAGGATGGCGCCCGCTGGTCGATCCTCACCGCCGAGCCTGTGCCCATCGCGGTCCCGGTGCGCATCCTGCAGGGCGGGGCCGACCCCGACGTCCCCTGGCGACATGCCTTGGAACTGGCCCAGGCGATCAAGGGCGAGGACGTGGTGTTCACCCTGGTCAAGGACGGCGACCATCGCCTCTCGCGCCCGCAGGACATCGACCGACTGATCGCGGCGGTGGAGGAGCTCTAACCGCCGGCTTCAAGGATCGCCGTCAGCCCTTCCCGGTAAGTCGGATAGGCCGGCCGCCAGCCGAGTTCGGCCTTCGCCCGCGCGTTCGAGACGCGTTTGCTCTCGGCGTAGAAGCGCAGGGCGGCGGCGGAGAGGTTGGCCTCCGCCAGCGGGACTTCAGGCGGCGGGGGTAGCCCCAGCAGGCCGGCCGCATAGGCGACGACGTCGGAATTCGGCGCCGGCTCGTCGTCGCAGAGGTTGTAGATCGCGCCCGCCCTGGGCCGCGCCATCGAGGCCTCCAGGCCCGCGGCCAGGTCATCCACATGGATGCGGGAGAACACCTGGCCGGCGCTCACGATCCGGCGCGCCCCGCCGGCCCGCAGGCGGTCGAGGGCCGATCGGCCGGGACCGTAGATGCCGGGCAGGCGGAAGATCGCCACCGTCAGCCCCATACCGCGGCCGACCTCCAGCCAGTCGCGCTCGGCGCCGACCCGGCGCGCGCCCTCGACGGACTGGGCGGAAAGCCGGCTCGCCTCGAACACCCACCCGCCGCCCCGGTCGCCGTAGACGCCGGTGGTGGAGAGATAGCCGGTCCCGTCGGGGAAGGCGCCGGCCGACGCCAGGGCCGGGGCCAGGGCCCGCAGCCCGGGACAGCCGCCGGCGTCTGGCGGGGCGGTGACCAGCAGGGCGTGACTCCGCGCCAATTCATCAGCCAGCCGGCCGCGGTCAGCGAGCGGGACCGCCGTAATCCCCTCGGCCTCCAGCCGCGCGGCGTCGGCGGGACCGCGCACGGTCGCGGCGACTGCCCAACCCTTGGGCTTAAGCCGGCGGGCAAGTGCGCGGGCCGAGTAGCCGTAGCCGAATGTGAACAGCCGCAATCGCTATTCCGCCGCCTGCAACGCACCCGCCGCCGTGGTCGCCGCGGCGCGCTCCGCGTTCCAGCAGGAGACGCTCGGGATCTTCGAGAGGTCGGCGCGATGCGCGTAGCGGCGGGCGACTTCGGCGATCTCCAGCAGCAGGCCGTCCTCCAGGGTGATCGGATCGAGGCCCAGCGCCAGCAGCCGGCGGTTCTCGACGAGGAGCTGGTTCTCGTCGGCCTCCTGCCGCGGATTGGGCAGGTGGGCGATCTCGGCCCCCGTCAGGCGGGCCACCATCTGGGCGAGGTCACGGACCCGCCAGCACTCGGTCATCTGATTCATCACCTTCACCCGCTCGCCGCGCCTGGGCGGATGCGACAGGGCCAGCTCCACGCAGCGCACCGTGTCCTGGATGTTGATGAACGCCCGCGTCTGGCCGCCGGCGCCGTGCACCGTCAGCGGATAGCCGACCGCGGCCTGCATCAGGAACCGGTTTAAGACCGTGCCGTAGTCGCCGTCGTAGTCGAAGCGGTTGATCAGCCTGGGATCGGCCCGGGTCTCGGCGGTCTGGGCGCCCCAGACGATCCCCTGGTGCAGGTCGGTGATCCGGACGCCGTCGTTCTTGGCATAGAACTGGAAGGCTAGCGCATCCTGGGTCTTGGTCAGGTGGTAGATCGAGCCGGGGGCGGCGGGATAGAGGATCTCGCACGGCGCCCAGCCGTCCGCGGTCTCCATCTGCACGGTCAGGTAGCCCTCGGGGATCGCCACGCCCGCCGAGCCGTAGCCGTAGACCCCCATGGTGCCCAGGTGCGCCAGATGGATGTCGAAGCCGCTCTCGACGATGGCGGCCAGCACGTCGTGGGTGGCGCAGACATTGTTGCCTACGGTGTAGCGCTTGTGGTGCGCCGACTTCATCGAATAGGGCGCGGCCCGCTGCTCGGCGAAATGGACGATGGCGTCGGGGCGGAAGCTCTTCAGCAGGCCGAGCAGGGCCTCGAAGTCCCGGCCGACGGTGAGCGCGTGCGCCGCGATGGTCCGGCCGGAGACCTCCGTCCAGGCGCAAAGCCGCGCCTTGAGGTCGGCGATGGGGGTCAGCGATCCGGCGCCCAGCTCCTCATCGATCCGCCGGCGCGAGCCGTTGTCGACGATGGCGACCTCATGGCCGCGGGCGGAGAGGTGCAGGGACGTCGGCCACCCGCAGAAGCCGTCGCCGCCGAGGATCAGAACGCGCATGCGCTGCTCCGTTCGAATTCCCCCGCGGAACGGCTAACGCACGGAACGCAGGTTCGCCAACCGAATCTGCGTCATCCGGTCGCACCGGGGCTAGGCTGGGAATGCGACAGGCCCGTGAAGGCGTCGAGCTACAGCAGCGCCTTGATCGCCGCGCGGGCCTCGTCGGCAAGGTCGGGGCGGCGAAGGGCGAAGGCGACGTTGGCGCGCAGCAGGCCGATCTTGTCGCCGCAGTCGTAGGTGGTCCCTTCGTACTCGAGCGCGTGGAAGGACTGGCTCTTCATGAGGTTGAACATGCCGTCGGTGAGCTGGATCTCGCCCCCGGCGCCCCGCTCCTGGGTCTCCAGGATCTCGAAGATCTCGGGCTGCAGGATGTAGCGGCCGGAGATGAACAGGTTCGAGGGCTCGGTCCCCGGCGCGGGCTTCTCGACCATGCCGGTCATGCGGTTCAGCCGGCCGTCATGACCGTCCAGCGCGACGATGCCGTACTTGTGGGCCTCTCCGTCCGGCGCCGGTTCCACGACGACGATGTTGCCGCCGACCTGGTCGTAGGCGTCCACCGCCTGGGCCAGCGCCGAGCGCTCGGCGGCCATCAGCATGTCCGGCAGCATCACCGCGAACGGCTCGTCGCCGATCACGTCCCTGGCGCACCACACCGCGTGGCCCAGGCCCAGCGGGGCCATCTGGCGGATGAAGCTCATCTCGCCGGGCTTCGGCAGGTCGCGGCGCACGTCGGCGAGGATCTCGGTCTTGCCCTTGGCCTCCAGGGCGGCCTCGATCTCGGGGTTTGAGTCGAAGTAGTCCTCGATGGCGCCCTGGCCGCGGCCGACGATGAACACGAAATGCTCGATGCCGGCGGCCCGGGCCTCCTCCACCACGTAGGAAAGGATCGGCCGGTCGACGACGTTCAGCAGGTTCTTCGGCGTGGTCTTGGCGCCCGGCAGGACCCGCGTCCCCATCCCCGCCACCGGCAGCACCGCCTTGCGAACCCGCTTGCTCATCGACCTCTCCGAACCTCGTCTGGCGGGACTAGATGACGTGGGGCTTGAAATCCATCGCCGGTGCGACGAAAAAGCACCTCGGACGCACGATCACGATTTCGGGAACTCACGAAGCCGTGTAAGAGTCGTCCTTTGTCGGGGGATAGTCCTCCAGGGGAGCAATCCATGAAACTGCGTATTATCACTTCGGTCGCTGCCGCTGCGGCCCTGGCCCTGAGCCTGTCCGCCTGCCAGAAGAAGGCTGAAGACACGGCCACCACCACGACCACCGCGACGGACTCGGCGACGACTCCGCCGGCGGCGGACGCTTCGGCGACGGCTCCGGCCGACGCCGGCAACACCACGGCTACGACCACCACCACCACGACCCCGTCGGCGGCCACCCCGCCCGCGACCGGCTCGATGTCGTCGAGCACGACCACGACCGAAAAGAAGTAAGTTTACGACCCTCTGGGTCTGGACTAGGCGCGGCCGCCCCTTAACGGGGGCGGCCGTTTCCTTTTGAGCTGTCCGCCGGCGAAGCCCGCGGTTACTCGACCGTCACCGACTTGGCGAGATTGCGCGGCTGGTCGACGTCGGCGCCCTTCTGCACGGCGACATAGTAGGCCAGGAGCTGGATCGGGGCGGCCATCACCAGGGCCGCGATCAGCGGATCGCAGCGTGGCGCCGTGACCACCACCCGGGCGCCGGCCGGCGCGTGGCGTTCGCCGTCGGGATCGGTGATGAACACGACCTGGCCGCCGCGGGCCATGACCTCGCTCATGTTCGATGCCGACTTCTCGAAGTAGCTGTCGAACGGCGCCAGGATGACGATCGGCGTTTCCTCGTCGACCAGCGCGATCGGCCCATGCTTCAGCTCGCCGGCGGCATAGCCCTCGGCGTGGATATAGCTGATCTCCTTGAGCTTCAGGGCCCCCTCCAGGGCCAGCGGGAACATCGGTCCGCGGCCGAGGAACAGCACGTCGCGGGCCTTGGCGACCTCGACGGCCACGGCGCGGACGGCGTCTTCGAGGTTAATCGATTCGGCGATCAACCGGGGGGCTTCCAGCAGGACGCGGACCAGCCGCTGTTCTTCGGCCTCGTCGATCCGCCCGCGCGCGCGGGCCGCGGCGACGGCCAGGGTGGTCAGCATGCTGACCTGGGCGGTGAAGGCCTTGGTCGAGGCGACGCCGATTTCCGGCCCGCAGTGGATCGGCCAGACCACGTCGGCCTCGCGGGCGATGGTCGACTCCACCGTATTGACCAGGGCGGCGCTTTTCATGCCTTTGGCCTGGCAGTAGCGCAGGGCGGCCAGGGTGTCGGCGGTTTCCCCCGACTGTGAGATGGCGATCGCGAGCGAGCCTGGGCGGAGCGACGGCTCGCGGTAGCGGAACTCCGAGGCGACCTCGACATCGACCGGCAGGTCGGCCATCTGCTCGATCAGGTATTTGCCCAGCATGCCCGCGATGTATGCCGTGCCGCAGGCCACGATCTGGATGCGGTCGAGCGAGGCGAAGTCGATGCCGCCCGGGATGGTGGTGCGGTCGGTAAGCGTGTCCACATAGGCCGCGATGGTGCGCTGGCACCCCTCAGGCTGGTCGTGGATCTCCTTTTCCATGAAGTGGCGGTAGTTGCCCTTCTCCATGATCGCAGCGGAGGCGGCCAGCGTCTTGATCGGCCGGTCGGCTGGAAGGCCCGCCTCGTCGAAGATCTTGGCCGAGTTGTGATCGATGACGACGTAGTCGCCGTCCTCGAGATAGGCCACGCGGTTGGTGAAAGGCCCGAGCGCCAGCCCGTCCGACCCGATGAACATCTCGCCGTCGCCGTAGCCCACCGCCAGCGGCGGCCCCTTGCGCGCGCCCAGGATCACCTCGCGCTCGCCGCCGACCAGCACGGCCAGCGCATAGGCCCCGCGCAGCTTGTCCAACGTCGCCTTGAAGGCGGCGGCCGGCGCCAGGCCGTCATTCAGCGCCTCGTCCACCAGGTGGGCCACCACCTCGGTATCGGTATCGCTGGAGAACACCCGGCCCTTGGCCTGCAGCTCGGCCTTCAGCTCGGCGAAGTTTTCGATGATGCCGTTGTGGACCACCGCCACATTCCCGGAGATATGCGGATGGGCGTTGCGTTCCGTGGGCGCGCCGTGGGTCGCCCAGCGGGTATGACCGATGCCGGTCTCGGCCAGCAGCGGCTCAGCCGCCACCACGGCTTCCAGCTCACGCAGTTTGCCCGGCGCGCGGCGGCGCTGCAGCTTGCCGTCGACCTGCGCGGCGAGGCCGGCGGAATCGTAGCCGCGGTATTCCAACCGCTTGAGACTCTCGATCAGACGCTCTGCGACCGGCTTGGTCCCGACGATGCCGATAATGCCGCACATGGGGTATGGCGTCCTTTTGTGATAGTTCCGTTGCGGCGGGTGAGGCCGCGAGACAGCGGCTTTACCATTCGCCAAAGGCACGTCGACTAAATCTGGGTTTCGGATCGTTTCGTGAGCACTCGATGAGCAAGCGCGCCTATTTCGGCACCGACGGCATCCGCGGTGAGGCCAACCGCTTTCCCATGACCGCCGAGGTGGCGTTGCGGGTCGGCATGGCGGCGGGCAAGCTGTTCATGTCCAAGGACGACCGCCGCCACCTGGTGGTGATCGGCAAGGACACGCGGCTGTCCGGCTACATGATCGAGCCGGCGCTGGTGGCCGGCTTCACATCCGTGGGCATGGACGTGCGCCTGTTCGGGCCGCTGCCGACGCCAGGCGTGGCGATGATGACCCGGTCACTGCGCGCCGACCTGGGCGTGATGATCTCGGCCTCGCACAACGCCTTTTCCGACAACGGCATCAAGCTGTTCGGCCCCGACGGCTACAAGCTTTCCGACGAGCGCGAGCTGGAGATCGAGGCCCTGATGGACCAGGGCCTCCAGGAGAACCTGGCCTCGCCGATGGGGCTTGGGCGCGTGCAGCGGATCGACGACAGTCAGGCGCGCTATGTGGAGATCGCCAAGGCGACCTTCCCGCGGCGGCTGAGCCTCTCGGGCATGCGCATCGTCATCGATTGCGCCAACGGCGCGGCCTACAAGGTGGCCCCCGAGGCGCTCTACGAGCTGGGCGCCGAGGTGATCCCGGTGGGCGTCGCGCCCAACGGCTTCAACATCAACGAGGAGGTCGGCTCCACCTCGCCGGCCGCCATGCAGAAGCTGGTCAAGGACTATCGCGCCGACATCGGCATCGCGCTGGATGGCGACGCCGACCGCTTGGTGATCTGCGATGAGAAGGGCCAGATCGTCGACGGCGACCAGATCATGGCGCTGATCGCCGGGCACTGGGCCTCGAAAGGTCGTCTCGCCGGCGGCGGCGTGGTGGCCACGGTGATGTCGAACCTCGGTCTCGAGCGGTTCCTCAAGGCGCGCAAGCTGACGCTGGAGCGCACGCCAGTCGGCGACCGCGCGGTGATGGCGCGCATGCGCGAGGGCGGCTTCAACCTGGGCGGCGAACAGTCCGGCCACATCATCCTCTCCGACTTCTCCACCACCGGCGACGGCCTGCTGGCCGCCCTGCAGGTGCTGGCGGTGCTGAAGGAAGGCGACAAGCCGATGAGCGCACTCGCCCGCCAGTTCGAGCCCGTCCCGCAGAAGCTGGAGAACGTCCGCTTCGGGTCCGGCAAGCCGCTGGAGGACGCCGAGGTGCAGGGGGCGATCGCCAGCGCCGAGGAGCGCCTCAACGGCTCGGGCCGCATCCTGGTCCGCGCCTCCGGCACCGAGCCGCTGATCCGCATCATGGCCGAGGGCGACGACGAGAAGCTGGTTTCACAAGTGGTCAAGGAGATCGCCGGCGCGGTGAAGAAGGCCGCCGTAGCCGCCTAAGGGGAAACGGCGCTCGCCGGAGGTGCTGACGCCGCTGCCGAAGGGGGATCGACCCGGCGGTAGAGTTCGATGCGTCCGCCCTTCCACGGGAAGCTTTGGACCAGGGTCTGATTCGGAAGGTGGCTGACGAAGTCGTGGGCTAGCGCCGAGTTCTTCGTGGTCCAATGGAATTGGTCGGGCGCGTAGCCGACCGTTGCGACGCCTGGGTCTGGTGATGCGACCAGGCTAAAGTCAGCGTCCTTGAATGCAGGTGCTTTCGGGGCGCCTGGAAGGGCATCGATCCGCGTGACGTCCAGTCGTCCGCCGGTCTTTTCAAAATATCTAAGATTTAGATTCGGCTCGGGATATATGGTGTCTTCATAGTAGACGTTGAGACCAGTGTCCGCGTCCTTCCGCAGCGCAATGATCTTGTTTGTGACCGTCTCGTAGACCGATACGGCGTAGTCTTGGTCTCGTAGTTGCTGCGGGGTCAGCGGCCGGCGGTACGATTCGAACGTTGAAAGAAAGCAACCGGCGATGAGTAGCGCTCCTATGGCGAGCGACCATCGGCGACCTTCCGAAGCGATGTCGGCGGCCAGCGCAAGCGTCATCCCCAAGGCGATTCCAATAAACAGGCCCGCGAACTCGATATTCGACGTCTTTGCGAAGATCAGCGGCGCGGCGAACAGTGCGAGCGTGGGCAATCCGAGCACAAGAGGGAGCCACAATTCCGCTCGCCGGCTCCGCAATGCGATGTAGATCGAAATCGCAGCTGTCAGCGGCAGAAGCCAGGCCACAGGGCCCCAGGCAGGGTTCGCGGTTGGCCCATAGAATTCGGTGCGGCCAAGCCAGCTGAGCCCGTCGGTCCAGGTGCTCGACAACGCGGCTTTGATGTACTGGATGGTGTTGAAATGCGAATGGCTCCCGTAGAGCAGGAACAGGCCGTAGGGGCCCGCGATCAGTGCGGTCTCCAGCGCGATGTCTCGCCACCGTCCCAGCATCGCCTTCAGAGCTTCGACGATGGAAGACGCGAGGCTGCGGCCCGGCGCCTCGGTCGAATTGAGCAGGGCGGCCACAAACTCGAAATAGCCCAACATGATCAGAGCCAGCGGCGGCACGTAGAAGGCCGTCAGCTTACAGAGGACCGCCGCCCCCATCAGCGCCGAGGCGGCCAGCCAATCACGGCGTGACATCGTCCGCACGGCCTGGACAAAGACGTAGATCGACAGTGCGGCGAAGAACCCGCCCTTCCAGTCCGACTTCAGATTGGTGAGGCTATAGACAGTCAGCGGATGGAAGCTCAGCGCCAGCAGAAGCGGCGCCAGGACGTGGGGCGGTCGCCGCGCCAGCGTCGGCCACGCCAGCCACAGACCTAGCGCCAGTGGCGCGACGTTCAGGGCATAGGGCCCCCAAACCCGGCCCCCGCTGACGAGATAACCCAGCATCGCCTGGATGTCGGCGATGGGGCTGTGCGGTGCGAGATCCTGCGCCTTCAGCGCAAGGCCAAGCAGCGAGGCCGCGCCGCTCGCGGTCTGTAGCCTGAGCAGGGCCAGATCGAGGACGCTGCAGTCGTCCCACGGGATAATCCTGGAGAACTGGCCGCCGTGGAAGGCGGCGTACAGCAGGAAGGCCTCGAGGAGTAAGAGTAGCCCCCAGCTCGCCCAAAGCAGCTCTTTTGGCGAACGCCACTCGGTCTTCGACTCCATTTTTGGTGCTCCCCCAAGCAGCCGGCTACCGTCCCTGCCTCAGGCAGGACTCATCTGCGTTTTCCGAAATACCCAGAAACGGCAGAGTACGAAGTTCACAACGGTGTAGCTGACCATAGCGAGAACCTGCGCCGCGAAGTGCATAAGTTGGCTGGGACCCAGCGCCCGTCCGACGATTAGGAGCGCCACCTGGTTGACTACAAAGGCGATCGCCAGGCTGGCGACGAACTTAGGCCCCGTAAGCTCCGCTTCGGCGGCGCGGCGGAACACGAAGACCCGGGACATCACGTAACTCAGCACCATGCCCGCGGCATAGCCGATGGCGTTGGCGACTTGAGGATTGATGTGCAGCCGAAGGTCGAGCGCCGAGGTGATTCCAAGACCGAGGGCCGTGTTGGCCGCGCCCACCAGGCCGAAGCGCAGGATCTCGCCGACGAGCTCACCCATTGCGCGGTTTGCGGGGCTCCGCTGTCACGATCTCGTCGATGAGATAGAGCGGCCGGCCTTTCACCTGCATGTAGGTGCGCCCGAGATAGGCGCCCATGATCGCGATGCAGAAGAATTGGCCCACGCCGAAGAAGACGGTGATCAGCGCCAAGCTGCTCCAGCCGCGTGTCGCCTGGCCAAAGAAATAGCCGATCAGGATGTAGACCACGATGGCAAAGCCCATGGCGATGCCGACGAAGGCCAAGATGATCGCCAGATTGAGCGGCGCGGTGGAAAAGCCCGTCAGTCCCGCCAACGCCAGGCGAATCATCTTGCTAAGGGTGTATTTGGTCTCGCCGGCGTAGCGCGGATCACGGTCGTAGAGAATCTCGGTCTGCCGTCCGCCCAGCCAGGCCACCATGCCGCGGATAAAGCGGTCCTGCTCGGGCATGGCGTTCAGTCGGTCGGCGATCCGACGGGAAATGAGGCGAAAGTCGCCGACGTCCTGCGGAATGTTCACCTCCGATATCGAGCCCAGGAGGCGGTAAAAGAGCTTCGCCGTCGCCACCTTGAAGTGCGTTTCGTCGGCCCGGGCTCGGCGGCGAGCGTAAATGACCTCGAAGCCGTCTGCGCCCAGCTTCATCATGTCCGCCAGCATTTCAGGTGGATCCTGCAGGTCCGCGTCAATGATCAGGATCCAATCGCCGCGCACGATCGACATGCCGGCGGTCACGGCGAGTTGGTGGCCATGATTGCGGGCCAGGTTTACCCGGACGATGCGGGGATCGCCGCGGCTAAGCGTCTCGATTATGTTCCAGGTACGATCCCGTGAGCCGTCATTGACGAAGATGATCTCATAGGAGGCGCCGGCGACGGCGCGACACGCCGCGGTCATTCGGTCGGCAAAGGCCGGCAATGTCTCCTGCTCGTTATAGCAGGGGACGACTACCGATACCTTCGGGGCGCGCACGGGCCGCCGCGCGGTCGACGGCTTGGAGGCGCGCACCGCGACGGTCTTGGACGCAGTTGCGCTAGGCCGCTTCGCCAAGGGATTCTCTCAAAAAGGCCATGGGCTTGGCCGTGACATAGCAGCCAAGGCTTAACCAAATCCGATGCCGGCGTCACGACGTTCGCCTGCGTTCGGGTTCGCGGGGCTGCGGCAACCCTACCCAAGCCGTAAGGATTATGACAAATTAGCAATGTCCTGGCCGCTCGACCGGCGGGGATTCGAAAAAAAAGAGCGTGGGAGAAACAATGGGTCGCCACCTCGCTTTCGGAGGCGCGCCGCGGTTGGTGGGCCGAAGCGTCAGTTCGCTCGCCTGCCTCGCGTTCGTCTTGCTTCTGGCTCTGGCCTTCTGGGCGGGCGCCCTGTGGATCGGCCAGGTCCTGTTGCGGATCAGCGCCTCGGGCTCCTGATCTTCAGGAGCCGGGCCCGGATCGCTTCCTAGGCCGCCGGCCGGCCTACGCTGGTGTAGGCGAAGCCGCGGGCGCGCATGTCGTCGGGCTTGTAGATGTTGCGCAGGTCGATCAGCACCGGAGCCTTCATCAGCAGCTTGATGCGGTCGAGGTCGAGCGCCCGGAACTGGTCCCATTCGGTGATGATCACCAGGACGTCGGCGCCCGCGGCCGCGCCGTAGGCGTCGTCCTTGAAGTCCACGTCGCGGAGCAGCTGGCGGGCCTCGTGGGCGCCCTCCGGATCGAAGGCCTGGACGCGGGCGCCCTGGGCCTGCAACGCGGGCACGATGTCGAGCGAGGGCGCGTCGCGCATGTCATCGGTGTTGGGCTTGAAGGTGAGGCCCAGTACGCCCACGGTCTTGCCCTTGAGGTTGGCGCCGATCGCCTTGCCGACCTTCGCGGCCATCGCCTTCTTGCGCGCGTCATTGATCCGCACGGTGGTCTCGATCAGCTCAACCGGCGCGCCGGCCTCGCGCGCGGTGCGCACCAGGGCCAGGGTGTCCTTCGGGAAGCAGGAGCCGCCGTAGCCGGGCCCGGCGTTCAGGAACTTCCCGCCGATCCGCTTGTCGAGGCCGATGCCCCTGGCCACCTGCTGGACGTCGGCGCCGACCGCCTCGCACAGGGTCGCTACTTCGTTGATGAAGGTGATCTTCATCGCCAGGAAGGCGTTGGCCGCGTACTTGGTCAGCTCGCTCGTCCGCCGGTCGGTGAAGACAATCGGCGTCTCGTTGAGATAGAGCGGCCGGTAGAGCTCCCGCATCAGCGCCTGGGCCCGCGGCTCGGTGGTCCCGACCACAACGCGGTCGGGCCGCTTGAAGTCCTCGATGGCCGCGCCCTCGCGCAGGAACTCCGGGTTGGAGACCACGGCGATGTCGGCGTCTGGCCGCACGCGCCGCATGATCGTCTCGATCTCGTCGCCGGTGCCGACCGGCACCGTGGACTTGGTGACCACCACGGTGAAGCCGTCGATCCAGCCCGCGACCTCCTCGGCGGCGGCGTAGACGTAGGAAAGGTCCGCGTGGCCGTCGCCGCGGCGCGACGGCGTGCCGACCGCGATGAACACCGCGTCGGCGGCGCGCACGGCTTCGGAGGCGTCGGTGGAGAAGAACAGCCGCCCGGCCTTGACGTTCTGGGCGACCAGCAGGTCGAGGCCCGGCTCGTAGATCGGGATGCCGCCGGCCTGCAGGCGCTCGATCTTCGCCGCATCCTTGTCGATGCAGGTGACGGTGTGCCCGAAGTCGGCGAAACAGGCGCCGCTGACGAGGCCCACATAGCCCGTCCCGATCATAGCCACGTGCATGAAAGACCACTCCGTTGTGCGCCGGTGGCGCTTTCAGCACGTCGCCAGCCTTTGCGCCAGCGCCCGGCGTGGAAACCCGCCGTCAAGGTCAGGCTGCCGAGGCCGGTCAGATCGCCTTGCGCTGCGCCTGCCAGAGCTTGAGGCGGTAATAGTGAGTCATGAAGCCGGAGTCGGGTTCGCGGCGGGTCGCCAGCCGGGTAAGCTGCGTCAAGCTGCGCCACACTAGGCCCGGAAGCTGCGCGATGAGTGCGAACACCGACGGTCGGCGCCAGGCAGGATCGCGGTCGCGGTTCACGATGGCGCGCGACACTGCCATGCGTCGTGCGGCGCTCATGAGACTTTCAATGGTCAGGCGCTTGGCGTCGAAGTTGTGCTCGACGGCGACGGCGGGCAGGTAGCGAATCTTCATTCCGGCGTCCTGTAGCGCCCAGCCGAACATCGTGTCCTCGAAATTGCCAGAGGCGCCAGGTCCCAAGCGGGTGTCATAGGGCCCCACCCGATCGAAGGCCTTGCGGCTGACGGCCATATTGGCGCCGACCAGGCCCTCAGGCGGATCGTCCGGATCCTCGACGCCGGCGACCCAGACGCGAAGCGCGCCTGTCAGCCAAGGGCGATCCAAATGGGGCGCCAACAGCACGCCTCCCTGCACGGCGTCGACCGCGCCGGAAAGAATCGGCTGGCACATGTCTTCGATCCAGTTGACCGGCACCCGGACGTCGTCGTCGGTCATCAGCAGAACCGATCCGGCGCTGACCGTAACACCCGTGTTCAGTCCGTTGCTCTTACCCCGGCGCGGCTCGAATACGTACCGCGCTTCCATGCCGGGCAGGGTGGCCTCCGAGAAGATGCGCTTGGTTTCGTCGGAAGACCCGTTGTCGACCACGATCAGTTCGACGCGCCAGGCTGGGGGAACCCGGGCTCGCCCGAGACTGGCCAGCATGTCCCGAAGGTCAGCGCACCGGTCCTTCGTGCAGACGATGATCGAGACGTCGGCATTGCGCGCTGAACTGTCTGGGGGGCGGGTATGGGTCATGAACCTTCAAATATTGAGCAATCTATGAGCGGAGCACTTCTGCCAGACGAAGACGGTCCGTCTCCTTAGATTTCCTGATTGTAGGCGCCAACCTGCGGACGCTTGGCCAGGCGCGGTTTCACCTCCTTGTGGAACAGGGCGCGCATGTCGTCCTCGCTCTGCGTGCTTTCCACGACCACCACGATCTCCGGCTTGTTGGAGGAGGCGCGGACCAGCACCCAGGAGCCGTCCTCCAGCGCCACGCGCACGCCGTTGACGGTGATCAGGTCGGCGATCCGGCGGCCGAGGATCTTGCCGCCGGCGTCGCGGAGCGCGGTGTATTCGGCGACCACCTCGTCGACCAGGCCGTACTTCACCTCGTCGGCCACATGCGGGCTCATGGTGAGCGAGGTGTAGGCGACCGGCAGCGCCTTCTTGAGGTCCGAGAGCTTCTTGTCCGGATTGCGGTCGAGCATGGAGAGGATCGCGGCGGCCGCCACGATGCCATCGTCGTAGCCGCGGCCGATCGGCGGATTGAAGAAGAAGTGGCCGGATTTCTCGAACCCGGCGAGCGCGCCCAACTCGGCGGTCTTGCGCTTGATGTAGGAGTGGCCGGTCTTCCAGTAGACAGTCTTGGCGCCGTTCTTCTTCAGCACCTCGTCGGTGGCGAACAGGCCGGTGGACTTCACGTCGACCACGAAGGTGGCGTCCTTGTGCAGGGCCGACAGGTCCCTCGCCAGCATCAGGCCGATCTTGTCGGCGAAGATTTCCTCGCCCTCGTCGTCGACCACGCCGCAGCGGTCGCCGTCGCCGTCGAAGCCCAGCGCCAGGTCGGCGTCGTGCTGGCGCACGGCGTCGGCCATGGCGTGCAGCATGACGCTGTCTTCCGGGTTCGGGTTGTACTTGGGGAAATTCCAGTCGAGCTGGCAGTCCATTTCCACCACCACCGCCACGCCCATGCGGCGCAGGGCCTCGGGCGCGAAGGCCCCCGCCGTGCCGTTGCCGCAGGCGCAGACCACCTTCAGGGGCCGCGAGATACTGGCGCGCGAGGCGGCGTCAGCAATGTAGCGCTCGGCGACGCCGCCGACGTGGGCCAGCGAGCCGTCCGGACGCTGCTTCCAGGTCCCGGTCAGCACGATCTCCTTCAGCCGGCCCATCTCGTCGGGGCCGAAGGTCAGCGGCCGCTGGGCGCCCATCTTCACGCCGGTCCAACCGTACTCGTTGTGGCTGGCGGTGACCATGGCGACACAGGGCGCGTCGAGGTCGAACTGGGCGAAATAGGCCATCGGCGAGGTGGCCAGCCCGATGTCGATCACCTCGCACCCGGCGGCCACCAGCCCTATGGTCAGCGCCTGCTTGATGCTCAGCGAATAGGACCGGTAATCGTGGCCGATGACGATGCGTTTCTGGCCGAGCTCGTGGATGTAGGTCCCGAGGCCCAGGCCCAGCGCCTGCACGCCCAGCAGGTTGATCTCCGGCCCGAACAGCCAGCGCGCATCGTATTCCCGAAAACCGGTCGCCTTCACCAGCGGCTGGTTCTCGAAATCGTAGGTGTTGGAGACGAGGTCGGCGCGGGGAGCGGGCAGCATCGGGACTCCGGGATTTCGGACTTGTGATGACGGGCCAGTGCTAGCCGTAAAGGCCCTTCAGGAAGGTATACTGCGCCCGGCGCTACATCACACCGGCGCGCAGGATGTCGTGGACGTGCAGGATGCCGACCGGCTTTCCGGCCTCGACCACGAAGAGCACGGTGACCGCCGGCGGCGGGTCGCTCATCAGCGCCAGGGCCTCCGAGGCCAGCATGCCGGGCGGCACGGTCTTCTTCGGCCCGGCGGTCATCACCTCGCCGGCGGTGTGCGACATCAGGCCTTCAATGTGGCGGCGCAGGTCGCCGTCGGTGATGGCTCCGGTCAGGCGCCCGTCGGCGCCGGTCACGCCGATGATCCCCCAGCGCTTCTCAGTCATCACCAGCAGCGCGTCCTTCATCGGTGTCGCGGCGGCCACCAGCGGCAGTTCGTCCGCGCCGTGCATCAGGTCGCCGACCGTGCGCAGCATCGCGCCGAGCTTGCCGCCGGGGTGGAAGACCCGGAAATCTGACGGCTTGAAGCCGCGCCGCTCGAGCAGCGCGACGGCCAGGGCGTCGCCAAGCGCGATCTGCAGCGTGGTGGAGGTGGTCGGCGCATTGACCTCCACCGTGGCCTCATTGGCGTCGGCGAGCTTGAGGACCGCGTCGGCGGCCTGGCCCAGGGCGCTCCCGGGCTCGGCCGTCAGCGCGATCAGCGGGATCGAGAAGCGCTTTGCATAGGCGATCACATCGGCCAGCTCCGGCGCCTCGCCGGATTTCGACAGGCCCAGGATCACGTCGTCAGGGGTGATCATGCCAAGATCGCCGTGGCTCGCCTCAGCCGGATGCACGAAGAACGCCGAGGAGCCGGTGGAGGCGAAGGTGGCGGCGATCTTGCGCGCCACGTGGCCGGACTTGCCCATGCCGGTGCAGACGATCCGGCCCTTGGAGGCGAACAGCAGGTCCACGGCCTGGGTGAAGCTGTCGTCGAGCGCGGCCGATTGGGCGGTGAGCGCCTCGGCCTCGGCGGCGAGCACCCGGCGGCCGACCGCGATGGCGTCGAAGCCGCTCGTTGCGCGCCCCTCCCTCGATGCGCCCAGGTCCTTCATTGCAGCCGGTCTCTCATTGGGACGGCGCGAGCGCCTGGGATTGCAAAGTCCGCACCTGGTCGCGCGCCTGGGAGCCGTTGCGCTGGGCGGCTGCGGTCTCGCGCTTCATGGCGGCCTGCATGGCCGGCGTCCGCTGCAGCGGGACCGAGCCGAACGGGTCGGGCGAACGGTCGCCGAACCCCTGGGGCCAGACCATCGCCAGGGCGACGGCGGCCACGGCGGCCAGCGCCAGGATCGGTAGGTAGAGGCGGTCGAGCATGGGGCTCTATAGCCGCTCCCCCGCGCCGGACCAATCCGTCGTCGTCCCGCCCCCTCGTCGTCCCGCCCCCTCGTCGTCCCGCCCCGTCGTCGCTCGCGTTCTGCTTGACGGATCGGACGCCCGCCCCTAGCGGCTGGTCACCGTCCCGCCTGCAGGAGTGATCCGAGCCTTGCCGACCCTGATCCTGCTGCGCCACGGCCAGAGCCAGTGGAACCTGGAGGACCGCTTCACCGGCTGGGTGGACGTGGACCTGACCCCCGAAGGCGAGGCCCAGGCGACGAAGGGCGGCGAGCTGATCGCCGCCGAGGGGCTGGCGCTCGACCGTTGCTACACCTCGGTGCTGACGCGGGCGATCCGCACGTCGTGGCTGGCGCTTGCCGCCTGCGGCCAAGCCTTCGTGCCCGAGGTCAAGCACTGGCGGCTGAACGAGCGCCACTACGGCGGCCTCACCGGCCTCAACAAGACCGAGACGGCCGCCAAGCACGGCGAGGCGCAGGTGAAGATCTGGCGGCGCTCCTACGACGTGCCGCCGCCGCCGCTCCCGCCCGGGAGCGAGTTCGACTTCTCCAAGGACCGCCGCTACGCCGGCGTGACCCTGCCGGCCACCGAGAGCCTGAAGGACACGCTGGAGCGCGTGCAGCCGTACTGGGAGGGCGAGATCGTCCCGCGTCTGGCGGCCGGCGAGACCCTGCTGATCGCCGCCCACGGCAATTCGCTGCGGGCCATCGCCAAGCTGCTCTTCGGCCTCGACGGCGAGACCGTCGTCGGCGTCGAGATCCCCACCGGCAATCCGCTGCGCATCGAGCTCGATGGCGCCCTGAAACCGACGGCGGCCCGCTATCTCGATCAGGCCCGCGCGCAGCCGCTGCCGGCCATCGCATAAGGTGCGGCGATGACCACGCCGGACGACGAGACCCCGATGCGGCGCGCGATTTCCCTCGCGCGCGCCAACGTCGGCCTGACCGGCGACAATCCGTCGGTCGGCTGCGTGATCGTCAGGGACGGGGTCGTCGTGGGCGAGGCGGCCACCGCGCCGGGCGGGCGTCCCCACGCCGAGGAGCAGGCGCTCGACCGGGCCGGGGCGGCGGCCCGGGGCGCAACCGCCTACGTCACCCTGGAACCCTGCGGCGAGCGGACGGCAGGGCACGCGTCCTGCGGTGAGCGGCTGGCGGCGGCCGGCGTCTCGCGCGTGGTGGTGGCCTGCACGGACGCCTCGGC
>NZ_JAQGIZ010000311.1 GCF_028290885.1 Phenylobacterium sp. | reverse complement strand
ATCACTTCGCCGACCACCTTGGCGCACTTGCGGGCCGCGGATTCCGGGTTCAACCGCATCTCGCGCATGGCGTAGAGCACGCGCCGCTGCACAGGCTTGAGGCCGTCGCGCACATCGGGCAGCGCGCGGTCGGTGATGACGCTGAGCGCATAGGCCAGATAGCGGCGGGAGAGCGCCTCGCTGAGCGGCTCGTCGATGATCCGGTCGCCGGGGCCGGAACCGCTTGGGGGCGGGGTGGTGGTGATATCGTTCATGGGCTCAACATACGCGGAGTCGGCGTCTTAGGGTCTTCCCCCGGTACGGGGGAAACCAGTCCCTGACAGCCGAAGGCTGGAAGGTCGATGGGGGAAGTGGGCGGAAAGAAGATACCTCCCCCATTGTCGCCCGGCTTCGCCATTGGCGACCTTTTCCCCGTACCGGGGGAAGACGATTACAACCGCCCCGCATCGCTCAACCGGTCCACCAGCCAGAGGCGGGCCGGCGGCAGGGGGCGGTTGATGGGGTTGAAGATGAACTGCTCGAGGAAGTGGGCGGTGAGGGCCAGGCCGGCGCCGACGTCGCCGGGGCCCAGGCGTGACTGGCTGGAGAGCAGGAAGGGCGGCAGGGTCAGCATGCGGTCGCGGTAGGGGTCGCCGGCGAGGCGGGAGACGGCGCGGCCGGTCTTGGGGCTGACGTAGACGAGGTCGTCGGTGGCGCCGGTGGCGGCGCACTTGGAGAGGTCGAGGCCGAAGCCCAGCTCCTGCAGCAGGCCCGCCTCGAAGCGGACGAAGACGGCGGGCCAGAGGTCGGTGGCGGCGAGCGCCTCGATGAGCGCCTGGAAGGCCAGGTAGGCGCCCGGATGCGGCTCGCGCTCCGGGAGCGCCCCGGCGGCGACGGCGGCGGCGGCGGCGAGGCCGGCCAGCGCGAGCGCGTCGTCGAACAGGGCCGAGGGCCCCTCGCCCACCGGCTCCAGCACCGCCGAGCCGAGCTGGTCGGAGACCCGCGCGCGGTAGCGGAGGGTGACTGCCGCGCCGGCCTGCAGGAACGGCTTCATCCGGCGCGAGGCGCCGCCGGCCACGTGGGCGGCGTACTTGCCGTGGTTGGCGGTGAGCAGCTCGACGATCGCGCCCGCCTCGCCGAACGGGCGGGCGGAGAGCACGAAGGCGTCGTCTTCGAATTCCATCAGCGCCTAGCTAGCAGATTGTCCACGAACCACACGAACCACACGAACGGGCGTCCGGCGCAGAGAGGCCCGCGCAGCGGGCGCTCAAGAAGAGCAACCACGAAAAACACGAAAGCGGCGTGGATCACCGAGACTGCAGAGTTCAGACGGGGCTGCGCCCATTTCGTGTTTTTCGTGTCTTTCGTGGTTGGAATTTCCGAGCCTCCGCTGGCGCGGAGGCTCGGGTAAGGACCAACCCGTTCGCGTGGTTCGTGTGGTTCGTGGACAACCTCTTCAGGCGTCGAAGTCGAGGCCCACGTCGCCGTAGAACTCGCGCTTGTCGGCCCAGCGTTCGTCGACCTTGACGTGCAGGAAGAGGTGGACCGGGCGGTCGAGGAGCTGGGCGAGTTCCTCGCGGGCCTTCTGGCCGATCCATTTGAGGGTCTGGCCGCCCTTGCCGAGGATGATCGGGCGCTGGCTCTCGCGCTCCACGTAGATGGTCTGCTCGATGCGGGCCGAGCCGTCCTTGCGCTCCTCGAAGGCGGTGGTCTCGACGGCGGCGGCGTAGGGCAGCTCCTCGTGGACCCGCAGGTAGAGCTTCTCGCGGGTGATCTCGGCGGCCAGCAGGCGCGCAGGAATGTCGGCGGTCTGCTCGGCCGGGTAGAACCAGGGACCCTCCTTCATCAGCGCGGCGAGGCGGCGCTTGAGGTCGTCCACGCCCGAGCCGTCGGCTGAGGAGATCATGAACACCTCCGAATAGACGCCGGTGTCGAAGAGTCGCTTGGAGAGCGCCAGGAGCGTGTCGCGCTTCATGCCGTCGATCTTGTTGAGCGCCAGGATGGCCTGCTTGCCGGCGGCCTTCAGGCCCTCGACGATGGACTCCACGTCGATGGCGGCGCGCTTGTCGGCGGCCTTGGCGCCCGGCTCGGGGGCGGCCAGCTCGGCGACGCTGTCGACCAGGTGGACGATGACGTCGGCGTCCCGCGCCCCGCCCCACGCGGCGCGGATCATCGCCCGGTCGAGCCGGCGGCGCGGCTGGAAGATGCCCGGGGTGTCGACCAGCACGATCTGCGCGTCGCCCTCCATGGCCACGCCGCGCACCGGGAAGCGGGTGGTCTGCACCTTCTGGGTGACGATGGAAACCTTGGCGCCCACCAGGCGGTTGGTCAGGGTCGACTTGCCCGCATTGGGGGCGCCGATGATGGCGGCAAAGCCGGCGCGGGTCATAGCTCAACTCCTGCGGGGCCAGCCTCCTCGGAGGGGCCCCCTTCGCGTTTCAGCAGCATCTGCTGGGCGGCGCCCTTCTCGGCGTCCTGGCGCGAGCGGCCCTGGCCGGTCTCCGGCGCGAAGCCCGCGATGGCGACGGCGACGGTGAAGCAGGGCGCGTGGTCGGGACCCTCGCGGCCCACCAGCTCATAGGCCGGTAGCGGCAGGCCGCGGGCCTGCGCCCACTCCTGCAACTGGGTCTTGGGATCCTTGCCGCGGGGCTCGTCCAGGTGGGCGAACTCGTCGGCCCAGAACGTCAGGAAGAAGGCGCGCGCCGTCTCCAGGCCGCCGTCGATATAGAGCGCCGCGATCAGCGCCTCGCAGGCGTCGCCGATCACCGCATCGGAGTTGCGGACCCCGACCTTGCTGGCGCTGGCCGAGAACCGCATGGCCTCGGGCAGGCCGCAGGCGCGGGCGGCGCGGGCGCAGGCGTGGTAGTTCACCAGGCTGGCCATCAGCCGCGACATCTCCCCTTCCCGCGCATCGGCATCGAGCGCCATCAGCCGCTCGGCCGCGCAGAGGTTGAGCACCCGGTCGCCGAGGAACTCCAGCCGCTCGTTGTGGAGCACGGCCTTGGCCCCGTCGCCGACGCTGGCGTGGGTGAGCGCCCGCTCCAGGAGGTCGCGGTCGGCGAAGGCGTACCCTATGCGGCGTTCGAGCTCGGCGATCGCCGCGACACGCGTGTTCATTGAAGCAGGTGGAAGAACCGGCTGGGCTGGGCGTTCAGCACCCAGGTCCACGGCTTGAAGATCGAGGCGCCGGCCTTCCAGGAGAGCAGGATGATCTGCGCCTTGCCCTCGAGGTTCTCCGCCGGGACGTAGCCCACCCCGCCGGCCTCGGGCGAGACCCGGCTGTCGGAGGAGTTGTCGCGGTTGTCGCCCATCATGAAATAGTGGTGCTCGGGCACCACGTAGACGTCGGTGTTGTCGAGGTCGCCGGTGGGGCCGAAGTCGTTGGTGACGTAGCTCTTACCGCCCGGCAGGGTCTCGCGGTAGCGGGTGACGTCGTGCATGAAGCCATAGCCGGAATCCTCGCGCACCGTGCCCAGGGAAACGCGCGGCACCTGCTTGCCGTTCAGGTAGAGCAGGCCCTGCTTCATCTGGATGCGGTCGCCCGGCAAGCCGATGATGCGCTTGATGTAGTCGGTCGAATTGTCGTGCGGCAGCTTGAACACCACGATGTCGCCGCGGTGCGCCGGGCGCTCCAGGATGCGGCCGGAGAACAGCGGCGGGCTGAGCGGGATCGAGTGCTTCGAATAGCCGTAGGTCCACTTGGAGACGATGATGTAGTCGCCCTCGTAGAGGTTCGGCTCCATCGACGCCGAGGGGATGGTGTAGGGCTGGAAGAACAGGACGCGCAGGAACAGCGCGATCAGCAGGGCGTAGATGATCGTCTTGATGATCTCGACGACTTCGGCCATCGCGCCGGACTTCTCGGGGGGCGCCGATGCCTTCATGGTCTCGCTCATGGATAGTCCTTCAGGGGCGTCCGCCGTCGCGAACGGGCCGTTGCTACGCGTTGGATAGCGCGTGAGCAAGTTCTGTGCCCGTGAAGATAAGGTCATGACCTCTTTGTAAGTACGGCGAGCGCCCAAGTGTCGCGGGACGGGGCGGCGGCGGAGCCGGCCAGAAGGCCCGATGGCAGCGCCGCGCTCACGCCCCGGTTCGGCCGCAAGCCCCCGGCCGACCGCCCGGCGCTCGATAGGCCCCGGCCTGTTGCGGCGAAGACACGCCGAACTGTCCGTTTCCCGGCGAAGCCCGAACCATCGGCCGCCCGTCCGAGAGGCACAAGCTGCACCGCGAGCCTTGCCGCCGCCTCAAAACCGGGCGCCGGCCGCCGGGCGCCGAAATCCAAGGCGCCCGCTTGCTCAAATTCTCGCCGGACGCGGTGGAAACGGTGCGTATTCGGATGTTTATCGCCACGGGTAGTGGACACAAACCAGAACGCGATCATCCTTAAATCAACCTATCGAGGAATAGGCGGGGAACATCGGAAGGGCTTCCAAACAACAATGGGGGCTCATCTTGAACAATATTTATATGAGCGCGAGTGTAATCGCGCTTACCGCGTGCATTGCTTCAAATGCTGCCGCAGCTGACGCCAGTGCGGCAAGTAGCGTCGAAGAGGTGATCGTCACCGGAACACGCGCTCTCGGCATGAAGGCCGCCGACAGCCCCGCCCCGATCCAGGTGCTTGGCGCCACCGCGCTCAAGCAGGTGGGCCAGCCCGACCTGATCCAGGCCATCGCGCAGAACCTGCCGTCCTTCAACGCGCAAGCCTTCGGCGGGGACGCCGCCAACCTGACGCTCTCGGCGGCGCTGCGCGGCCTGAGCCCGAACGACACCCTGGTGTTGATCAACGGCAAGCGACGCCATTCCACCGCCAACCTCTCCGTGCTCGGCGGCAGCCCCTATTCGGGCTCGGCGACGGCCGACCTGGGCCTCATTCCGGTGGGCGCGATCGACCACATCGAAGTGCTGCAGGACGGTGCCGCGGCGCAGTACGGCTCCGACGCCGTCGCGGGCGTGGTCAACATCATCCTGAAGAGCGCCGACCACGGCGGATCGGTGACCGCCACCGGCGGCCAGTACTTCGAGAACGGCGGCAAGACCGGAGCCTGGTCCTTCAACAACGGCATGACGTTGGGCGACAAGGGCTTCCTGAACTTCACCCTCGAAGAGCGCTACCACGACTTCAGCCAGCAAGGCGGCGCCGACCGGCGCCTCTTCGACATCAACGGCAAGCTGCTCCCCACCGACAACCCGATCGACGCCGCGGGCGTGGTGCTGCAGCCTGGCTCGCCGAACGTGAACCGCATCGTCGGCGACGCGCACTACAACATCTACAACTTCTTCTACAATGGCGGTTACGACCTCGGCGGCGGCATCCAGCTTTACAGCACCGGCAGCTACAGCCACCGCAACGCGGATTCCTTCGAGAACTACCGGGTTCCGACCAAGATCAGCGGCACCACATCTACGGGCGTGAAGTACTATCCGCTTCCCGCCGGCTTCAACCCGACCGAATCCCTGGCGGAGGACGATTTCGGGTTCACCGTCGGGATCAAGGGAGACCTGGAGGGCTGGAGCTGGGACCTCTCCAGCACCTACGGCCAGGACAAGGACGACATCTACACAAAGAACTCGGCCAACGCCCAGCTCTTCCCGGTTCTGGCGGCGGCGTCGGCGACACCGATCATCCCGCAGCGGGACTTCTACGACGGCACCTTCCGCTCGAGCGAGTGGACGGGCAATCTCGACATCGTCAAGACTTTCGACGTCGGCGCAGCCTCGCCGCTGAACCTTGCGTTCGGGGCCGAGACCCGCCGCGACGAATTCGAAATCGTCGCCGGCGAGCCGTCGTCCTACTTCGGCGCCGGCGCGCAGTCGTTCACCGGCTACGATCCCTCCAATGCCGGCAAGCACACCCGCACCGACTACGCCGGCTATGTCGACCTGGCGGTCGATCCGATCACCGGCCTGCATGTGGACCTGGCCGGCCGCTATTCCCACTACAGCGACTTCGGGGAGGCGACGGTCGGCAAGCTGACCGCCCGCTACGACTTCAGTCCGATGATCGCCATCCGCGGGACGATCAGCAACGGCTTCCGCGCCCCGACCCTGCAGGAGGAGTTCTACTCAGGGACCAACGTCTCTCCGTCGTCCGCCACGGTCCAGCTCCCGGCCAACTCCGCGGCGGCGGTGATCGCCGGGTTCGCCCCTCTGAAGCCGGAAAAGTCCACCAACTACAGCGTGGGCTTCGTCGCCCACCCGGCGGACGGGCTGCAGATCACGGTGGACGCCTACCAGATCGAAATCCGGGACCGGATCCAGACCACCGGCTTCCTCTATGGCTCGGCCGTGGCCGGCGGCAAGAACAACGTCATCTCGCAGGCGATCCTCAACGCCATCACCGCCCACGGCAACACGCTGGACTCGGGGATCTCCTACGCCGGCATCTCGGTCTTCACCAACGCCGTGGACACCCGCACCCGCGGGATCGAGGCGACCGTGACCTACGCGTCCGACTTCGCGGAATACGGCCGCGTCGATTGGAGCCTGGGCTACAACCACAACGAGACGACGATCACCAAGCTGGCGGCGTTGCCGGCCCAGGACTTCTCCGCGGCGCCCACCGTCATCACCCAGACCTCGCTGCTCTCGGCCAGCGCGCTCAGCGGGCTGACGACCGCCACCCCCAAGGACAAGTTGGTTGGGAACGCGTTCTGGAAGCTCGGGAAGTGGACCGTCAACCTGCGGGAGTCGGTGTACGGCAAGTCGTCGGAATTGGTCTCGACCTCCAACGTCACGACGGAGCTGAAGATCGGCGTCACCGCGATCACCGACCTCAACGTCAGCTATATGATCACCGACGCGATCAAGCTCGACGTCGGCGCCAACAACCTGCTCGACGAGAGGCCGCCCACCGTGCCCGTCCTGTCTATCGGCAAGCCGGCGGACGGCGGAAACGTCTGGAACGCACCCATGACCTTCTCGCCGTTCGGCATCAACGGCGGCTACTACTACGGTCGGGTCACCCTGACCTTCTAAGGGCCGGCCCAGACGCCGGAAGGGGCGGATTGAGGCGAACTCGATCCGCCCTGCTCCCGGCTTGTTCCGATCTGCTCTTTTTTGCAGCGTAGGTTGTGAAAGTCGCCCGCTTCGCGCATCGACCTCATCGACGCTGGCGGCGGGGCGGCGCAGGCGTGAGCGGGTGCTGCAAGTAACGATGCGACAGGATGGGGATGGCTGAGGCGCACCGGGGGGGTATCGTCGAGCGGGCGGCCGCCCTGCTGGCGAACGATCCGGCGCAGGCCCGGCGCGCGGCGGAAGCCATTCTCCGGACGGCGCCCAGCGATCCGAGGGCGCTGCTGATCCTGGGCTCGGCCCGACGGCGGCTGGGCGACCCGGCGGCGGCCAGGGCGGTGCTGGCGCCGCTGGCCAGGGCCTACCCGCGGGCCGCCAACACCCAGTACGAACTGGGCCTCGCGCTCGCCGAACTGGGCGACGCGCCGGCGGCCGCGGCGGCCCTGCAGCAGGCCACCGCGATCAACCGCGACCTGGCGGACGCCTGGCGCGCCCTGGGCGACCTCAGGTTCAAGGAGGGCGACATCGCCGGCGCCGAGACCGCCTTCGCCCAGCACAGGCGCGCGGCGGTGACCGACCCTGCCCTGCGGGGCCCAGCCGAGGCGCTGTTCGCCGGCCGGGTCGCAGAGGCCGAACAGCAGCTGCGGGCCCACCTCCTGCGCCATCTCGCCGACGCCGCGGCGACCCGGATGCTGGCCGAGATCCAGCTTCGCCTGGCGCGCCACGGCGACGCCGAGATCCTGTTCGCGCGCGCCCTGGAGCTGGACCCCGCCCACGACGGCGCCCGTTTCGGCCATGCCGAGGCGCTGTTCCGCCAGCAGAAGTCGGCCCAGGCTCTGGCGGAGATCGAGGGCCTCGTCGCCCGCGCGCCGAAGGATCCGGCCTATCTGAACCTGCTCGCCGCCTGCCTCGCGCTGGTGGGTGAGGACCAACGGGTGATCGGCATCTATGAGGCCCTGCTCGCCGACTATCCGAAGCAGCCCCGGCTCTGGCTGAACTACGGCCACACCCTGCGGGCCGTCGGGCGGCGCGAGGACGCGGTCGGCGCCTACCAGCGAAGCCTGGAGCTCGCGCCCGGGCTGGGCGACGCCTACTGGAGCCTCGCCAACCTGAAAGTCGCCGCGCTGACGCCGGCCGACGAAGCGGCGATTATCGGCGTCCTGGCGCGCCCGGACCTGACCGCCGATGACCGGCTGCACCTGCACTACGCGCTCGGCAAGGCCCTGGAGGACCGCGGCGCGCACGCCGGCGCGTTCGAGCACTATGCGACGGGCGCCGCGATCCGGCGCGCCGAGATCCCCTACGATCCGGACGAGACCAGCGCGCAGGCGCGCAGGGCCCGGGCGCTCTTTACACAGCCGTTCTTCGCGGCGCGCGCAGGCTCAGGCTCGCCGAGCGCCGCGCCGATCTTCATCGTCGGCCTGCCGCGGTCCGGATCGACCCTGATCGAGCAGATCCTGGCCAGCCATTCACAGGTCGAGGGTACGATGGAGCTGCCCGACATCGGCCTGATCGCCAGAGGGTTCGATCGGGCCTATCCCGAAGCCCTGGCCGATCTCGCGGCGCCGGCGCTGGCGGCGCTGGGCGAGGCCTACATCGCGGCCACCCGGGCGCACCGCAAGCTCGGCCGGCCCTTCTTCATCGACAAGATGCCCAACAATTTCCTGCATGTGGGCCTGATCCACCTGATCTTGCCCAACGCCAGGATCATCGATGCGCGCCGGCACCCGATGGCGTCCGGCTTTTCCGCCTTCAAGCAGCACTTCGCGCAAGGCCAGGGGTTCTCCTACGACCTCGCCGACATCGGGCGCTACTACCGCGACTACGTGGAGCTGATGGCCCACTTCGACGCGTCGCTGCCCGGGGGCGTTCACCGGGTGCTCTACGAGGACCTGGTGGAGGACACCGAGCGCGAGGTCGCGCGCCTGCTCGACCACTGCGGCCTGCCCTTCGAGGCGGCCTGCCTGAAGTTCTACGAGAACAGCCGCGCCGTCCGGACCGTCAGCTCCGAACAGGTGCGCCAGCCGATCTTCCGCGGCGGCCTGGAGCAGTGGCGCGCCTTCGAACCCTGGCTCGAACCGCTGAAGACCGCACTGGGGCCGGCGTTGGAAGGGTGGCGAGGCGCCCCGACCGGCGGCGTCTAGATCGCGCATCGACCGTGCGCGACTCGCCCGCACGCCGCCGAGTGAAATCCAACGAGCGCAACTGTTCCAGCGGAGGCGCCGGCTTTGCGAGACTGATGAGTTTCTGGGCGACCTCGCCGAGAGAGGCCTCTCTTTGGCGCTGATGGTCCAGTTGGCCGCGACCCGGCCGATCCGCGGCGTAAAAGACTTCCGCGCCCCAGCTTATGGCCAGGGGTGAACCATCAGACGAACCCGGAGGCGAAAGCCTGCCCGTCGTCGGTGAAGCAGGGCAGCAAAGCGAGATGACGCAATGATCGGTTGCTGAACGACGAGGCCAAGATCGCTTCAGACATAGCGTGAATTTTAGAGGTCAGTGTTTTGCTTATTGACGGTTTTTCGCCGATCACGATTGCGCTGCTTGTGGTGATCCTCGCCGCGTCCGCCTTGATGAGCGGACTTTCCGGCTTCGGCTTCTCGGCGATCGGGGCCCTGTGCCTCATCCTGCTGCCGCCGAAGCTCGGCGTCCCGCTGCTGATGACCCTGTCGGCCGCCAACCAGGTGATGTCGCTCAGGCAACTGAAGGCGGACATGAAGCCGATCAAGCATTGGTGGCCGGATGGACCGGCGCCGTACCTGCTCGGCGGCCTGCTCGGCGTGCCGGTGGGGCTGGCGATCCTGAGCTCGCTGCCGACGTCGGACCTGATGTTCGTGTTCGGCTCATTCCTGGTCCTCTATGCCGGCTATTCCCTGCTGAGGCCGCACGGAGCGCATGCGCGGGTGCAGGGCAGTTGGCTCAGCTCGTCCCTGGTCGGCATGTCCGGCGGCGTCATCGGCGGGTTCACCGCCTTTCCGGGGGCGCCCGTGGTGGTCTGGAGCGGCTTGCGCCACCTGCCGAAAAAAGAGTCCCGGGCCATCGTCCAGCCCTACATCTTCGTCCTCCAGATCCTGTCGATCTCGCTCCTTGCGCTCCAGCGGCCCGAGACCTTCGGCAAGACCTATTGGCTGCTGGTGGCGATCACGGTTCCGGTGGTGCTGCCCTGCACGCTCATGGGCGTGAAGCTCTACAGGTCCCTGTCGGACGTCAATTTCCGGCGGGTGACCTTCATCCTGCTGGGGATCTCAGGCCTGGGGCTGCTGATCAAGGCGGCCGACAGCTTCCCGGCGGTGGCGAAGGCCATCAAGACCGCAGCCCTCTAGCCGACGGACTCCTCCCGAGACCCGGCGGCCTGGCGGCGGGGGACGCCGCTTCGTGAAGGCCGCCGCCGGCATCAAGCGGAACAAGGGTCGCAGACCAATGGTTGGCGAATAGCCGGGCAATCCGGCTGCCAGTCGGAGGGACTGCAATGCTGAAGACCACCCTGATAGCGGCCGCTGCGGCCGCCTTCCTGTTCGCCGGATCCGCCAGCGCACAGACGATGGACGCCAACGGGCGCTGCCATGACGCCAAGGGCCAGTTCGCGAAGGCCGAGGTGTGCGGCGGCGTGTCGGCGAAGACCTCAAAGATGAGCAAATCCAAAGGCGCCAAGTCCGTCATGACGTCGGCGAAGCCCGCCTCGGCGTCGGGGCCGGAGGCGGCGACGGCGGCGGCGGGACCGGCGTCGGCGGCGGGGCCAGCGTCGGCGGCGGGGCCAGCCAAGGCCCAACGCTGCAAGAACGACAAGGGCAAGTTCGCCAAGTGCGGCACGCCAGGCGCTCACCCCGCCTAGATCTATTTCGCCCTGCCGCTCAGGCAGGGCGCGCCAGGAGGCTCACTCCGGCAGCGCCTCGATGATCACGAAGGCCTGGGCGTAGGGGTGGTCGTCGGTGAGGCTGAGGTGGATGGCGGGCCGGCAGCCGGGCGGCATGATCTCCAGCAGCCGGGCCTGAGCCCCGCCGGTCAGCGCCATGGTCGGTTGACCGGAGCGCAGGTTGACCACCCCCATGTCGCGCCAGAAGACCCCGCGGCGCATGCCGGTGCCGAGCGCCTTGGCGCAGGCCTCCTTGGCGGCGAAGCGCTTGGCGTAGCTGGCGGCCCGATCGTTCTTGCGCTCCGAGCGGGCGCGCTCGACGTCGGTGAAGATGCGCTGGGTGAAGCGTTCGCCGTGACGCTCGAGGGTCTTTTCGATCCGCCGGATGTCCGAGAGGTCGGAGCCAAGACCGATGATCATGCGGCCCTTTCGGCGCGGGCTTCATCCATGAGCGCGCGCATCCGCTGGATGGCGGGGCCCAGGCCGATGAAGATCGCCTCGCCGATCAGGAAATGGCCGATGTTGAGCTCCACCAGCTCGGGTATGGCGGCGATGGGCTTCACCGTCTCGTAGTCGATGCCATGGCCGGCGTGGACCTCCAGGCCCAGGCGCGCGGCCTCGCGGGCGGCCTTCTTGAGGTTCTGCAGCAAGGCCTCGGTGTCGGGCGAGCGCTCGCGCACCGCCTGGCAGTAGGCGCCGGTGTGCAATTCGACCACCTGGGCCCCCGCGGATCGCGACGCCGCGACCTGGGCCAGGTCCGGATCGATGAAACAGGAGACGCGGATGCCCGCGTCGGCGAGCCTGCGCACCACCGGCGTGATGGCGTTGTGGCCCTTGACCACGTCGAGGCCGCCTTCGGTGGTCACCTCCTCGCGGCGCTCGGGCACCAGGCAGGCGGCATGCGGGTGGTGCGCCAGCGCAATGGCCTCCATCTCCGGCGTCACCGCCATCTCCAGGTTCAGCGGTCGGCCGCGGCGTCTGGTGATCAGCGCGAGCGCGTCGATATCGGCGTCGGAGATGTGGCGGCGGTCCTCGCGCAGGTGGGCTGTGATGCCGTCGGCGCCGGCGGCCAGCGCCATCTCGGCGGCGCGCACGGGATCGGGATAGCCCTCGCCGCGGGCGTTCCGCACGGTCGCCACGTGGTCGATGTTCACGCCCAGGCGGAGCTTAGACATGCGCCTCTCTCCCGCTCGGCGACGCGAGCCGCTGCTCAGATATTTGGAACCACGAACCACACAAACACCACGAACGCGCCGCGGAAGCGTAGCGGCCGTAGGCCATTTCTTGAGAGGCAGGGCGTCTCGAGGGAGGGCGAGCTGCGCTCGCGACGGACAGAGCGCGTTCGTGGTGTTTGTGTGGTTCGTGGATCTTCTTCATGCTCTTAACCGCTTGCTGCCCGGTTCCTCGGCCGGCAGGGCGGCGAGTGCGGGGGGGAGGTTGTCGGCGGGGTAGGACGGCACGTCGAGGGTGGCGAGCGCCACCAGCGGGAAGCCCACGTCGGCGCGGCCGCCGGAGCGGTCGACCAGGCAGGCGCAGCAGAGCACCACCCCGCCTGCCGCTTCGATCGGCTCGACCGCCTCGCGGAACGAGCCGCCGGTGGTGATCACGTCCTCGATCACCACCACCTTGGCGCCGGGCTCGATCCGGAAGGCGCGGCGCAGCTTGAACGCCCCCTCCTCGCGCTCGACGTACATGGCCGGCACGCCCAGCCAGCGGGCGGTCTCGTAGCCGGGGATGATCGCGCCGACGGCCGGCGAGACGATCAGGTCGGGCTTGCCGAACTGCGCCTCGATCTTCTCCGCCAGCGCCTTGCATAGGCGAGCCGTCCGCTCCGGGTACTGGAAGACCAGGTTCTTCTGCAGGAACATCGGGCTGTGCCGGCCCGAGGCCAGGATGAAATGGCCTTCGCGCAGCGCGCC
>NZ_JAQGIZ010000297.1 GCF_028290885.1 Phenylobacterium sp. | reverse complement strand
GCGCCCGGGGCCTGGGGCCGCAGGGCTACAAGCGCTCCGACGACCGAATCAGCGACGACGCCCACGAGCGGCTGACCGACGACACCTGGCTCGACGCCACGAACATCTCGATCTCCGTCTCCGGCGGTGAGGTGACGCTCTCCGGCACGGTGGAGAACCGCGAAGCCAAGCACCGCGCCGAGCGGCTGGTCGAAGACATCTCCGGCGTGAACCACGTGCAGAACAACCTGCGGATCGTGAAGGTCGGCTTCCTGCGCAGCGACTCCACCGGCTACGGCGACAGCGTGGCCGAGGCCCAGATGCGCCGCGACGATCCGGCGTCCACCGGCACAGGCGGCGCCGGCGGCGGCCAGTCGACGGCGGGGAAGAAGAACTAGCGTTCGTGGGATGACGAGGTGGGTGCGGTCGCGCTCTAATACGCAAACGCCCGGTAGCTCTCTTGCTGCCGGGCGGCCTCCGCCTTGGTCGGGAATACCGGGTTGAAGCGCAGCCAGTAGCGCGCCCGGTCGGGCAGGGCGCCCAGCACCTCGGCCGGGACGCGAATGTTCACCTCGGGACGGAACAACCAGCGGCGGGAGTAGCCGATCACCACCATCGGCCGCGGGATCGCCGTGCGGTTGGGCGTGCCGCGGTGGATGTGGCGCACATCGCGGATCATCACGTCGCCCCGGGCCATATGGACGGGGATCAGCGGAGCGGCGCCCGAGGCAATCCGCGCCATCCCGTCCGCCTTGGAGGTCATGTGGGTGCCGGGCGCATATTCCATCGGCCCGTTCTCGGCGGTCACGTCCACCAGGGGGAAGTTGACCGCCAGCTGGTAGGGCGGGGTCTCCGCGCCGCTCTCTGGAAACAGGAGCTGGGTGTCGCGGTGCAGCTCCTGGTGCTCGGAGCCCAGCAGGGGCGTGTCGCTGGCGAGCTGGCACATCACCCCGTCCGCGCCGACCAGTTCCTCGACCACGGCCATGATCGCGTCGTTGTCGATCACCCGCGGGTCGGCCCAGAGGTCCTGGAAGGGCAGGGTCACGTAGTGGCGGTGGGCGCCGCGGTTGGGGTCGTCGCCCTCGCGCGCCACGGCGGCCTTCAGCAGCGGTTGGAGGGCGGCGTTCCAGGCATCGATGGTGGCGGCCGGGATCAGGCCCCGCAGGATCGTGACGCTGGTCTCGCGGACCTCGTCGGCGCGGGCGCGGGCGCGGCCTTCGGCGGAACGGAGTTTCATGGCAAGGCTCCCGGCAGGACGCAGGGGCAAGGCTAGCCCCGACCGAGCGGCCAAGCTTTGGAGACGGATCGTCGCATGACGGCGGACGTCAGCGCGGCCGCGCTGAGGAAACCGTCGTGGAAGGCGCCGTCGAGGCCGCGGTGGAGGGGGTCGAGGCGGTCGCCAGGCCCTCGCCGCGCCCCAAACGGTCGGGCAGGGGCGCGCCGTAGGGGACGAACTCCAGCGACACCGAATTGATGCAGTAGCGCAGGCGGGTCGGCGGCGGTCCGTCGGGGAAGACGTGGCCCTGGTGGCTGCCGCACCGCGCGCAGGTCGTCTCGATGCGGACCATTCCGTAGGAAACGTCGCGCACCGCCTTGATGTGCGCCTCGTCGACCGGCGCCCAGAAGGACGGCCAGCCGGTGCCGCTCTCGAACTTGGTCTTGTGCTCGAACAGCGGCAGGCCACAGAGCCGGCAGCAGTAGACGCCGGCGTCCTTCTGATCGAGCAGGCCGCCGCAGAACGGGGCCTCGGTGCCGTGGTGCAGTAGCACCTCGGCCTCCTCAGCGGTCAGCGAGGCCTCCAGGCGCTTGCGTTCCTCTGCGTTAGGCGGGGTCAGGTCGAAACCGGACGGGGAGAGCTGGGGCGGGGAGAGTTGTGGCGTGCTCATGACGCGCAATCTAAGGTCCCGGCCTTCGGTTCGGAAGTGAGGCGCGTGCGCAACTAGATGTTTTCAAAGATCCTGATTGCCAACCGCGGGGAAATCGCCGTCCGCATCATCAAGACCTGCCGCCGCATGGGGATCGCCACGGTGGTGGTCTACTCGGAAGCCGACGCCGACAGCCTGGCTGTGGAAATGGCCGACGAGAGCGTGTTGATCGGTCCCGCCCCGGCGGCCGAGTCCTACCTGGTGGCGGACAAGATCGTGGAGGCCGTGCGCCAGACCGGCGCCGAAGCGGTGCATCCGGGCTTCGGCTTCCTGTCGGAGAGCGCCGCCTTCGCGCGCCGCCTGGCCGACGAGAAGATCGTCTTCATCGGCCCCAATCCCCACGCCATCGAGGCCATGGGCGACAAAATCGAGTCCAAGAAGTTCGCCACCAAGGCCGGCGTCTCGGTGGTGCCAGGCCACATCGGCGAGATCGACGACACGGCGCACGCGATCAGCATCTCCGAAGGCATCGGCTACCCGGTGATGATCAAGGCCTCGGCCGGCGGGGGCGGGAAGGGCATTCGCGTCGCCTGGACCCGCAAGGACGTCGAGGAAGGCTTCCCGGCGGTGAAGGCCGAGGCCAAGGCCAGCTTCGGCGACGATCGCATCTTCATCGAGAAGTTCATCGAGAGCCCCCGCCACATCGAGATCCAGGTGCTCGGCGACAAGCACGGCAACGTCGTCCACCTGTTTGAGCGCGAGTGCTCGATCCAGCGGCGCAACCAGAAGGTCATCGAGGAGGCGCCGAGCCCGCTG
>NZ_JAQGIZ010000285.1 GCF_028290885.1 Phenylobacterium sp. | reverse complement strand
CCGGGCGCCGATGAAGATCGAATTGGCGCCGGCCAGGAAGCACAGCGCCTGCAGCTCCCGGCTCATGTGCTCGCGCCCGGCGGCGATCCGCACCATCGACTTCGGGCAGACCAGGCGGGCCACCGCGATCATCCGCACGAACTCCAGGCCGTCGACCGGCGTGGAGCCCCCCAAGGGCGTCCCGGGGATCGGCATCAGGTCGTTGATCGGCAGGCTTTCCGGGTGGCTGGGCAGGGTCGCGAGCTGCTGCAGCAGCCCCGCGCGGTCGCGCCGGGTCTCGCCCATGCCGACGATGCCGCCGCAGCAGGTCGACATGCCGGCGTCGCGCACGTGGGCCAGGGTGTCGAGCCGCTCTTGGTAGGTCCGCGTGGTGACGACCTGGTCGTAGTAGTCCGGGCCGGTGTCGAGGTTGTGGTTGTAGAAGTCGAGGCCGGCGGCCTTCAGGGCCTTGGCCTGCTCGGCGGTCAGCATGCCAAGCGTGGCGCAGGTTTCCAGCCCCAGCGCCTTTACGCCGGCGATCATTGATTGGAGCTTCGGCAGGTCGCGATCCTTCAGGTCGCGCCAGGCTGCGCCCATGCAGAACCGCTGCGCGCCCCCGGCCTTGGCCTCCGCCGCCGCGGCGATCACGTCTTGCGCCTCCATCAGCTTGGAGGCCTTCGTCGCGGTCTTGAAGTGCTGCGACTGGCTGCAGTAGCCGCAGTTCTCCGGACAGCCGCCGGTCTTGACGGACAGCAGTTGAGAGAGCTGGAGTTCCGTCGGATCAAACCACCGCCGGTGGACTTCGGCGGCGCGGAAGACAAGTTCAGTGAAGGGCGCCTCGAACAGCGCTTCCACCTGGTCGAGGGTCCAGTCATGTCGCGGCTGGGCCGGATCGAGCGGATGGACGTGCGCGTTCATGGGAAACTCCGGGCCCTTGAAAAGGTCGGCCGACATAGCGTGACGTGGGCAAGGACCGCAATCAACGGTGGCGAATGGACGGCGCGGCGCAGGAAGTTGAGCTGAAGTTCCTCTGCGCTCCGGAGGACCTGGGCGCCGTATTGGCCGCCGCGCCCGCCGGCGACGAGGAGAGCCGCGAGCTGATCAGCGTCTACTTCGACACCGCCGACCTGAAGCTGCAGAAGGCTGGCGTCTCCCTGCGGGTCCGCGAGAGCGACGGGCGCCGCGTCCAGACCCTGAAGCGCGGCGACGGGCTTTTCCGCGAGGAGCATGAGGCGCCGATCGAAGGCCTCGCGCCCGACCCGGAGCTGGGGCCTCTGCCGTCCCTCACCCGCAAGGGCGCGGACCTGCGGCCGGTGTTCAACATCCGCGTCAGCCGCCGCCAGCGGACGATCCGCTACCAGGGCGCCGAGATCGAGTTGGCCCTCGACCAGGGCGAGGTCACCGGCGGCGAGCAGAAGCGACCGATTTCCGAGGTGGAGCTGGAGCTGAAGTCCGGTCCGCCGTCGGCCCTCTTCGCCCTGGCCCGAGAGTTGTCCGCCGCCGCGCCGCTCTATCTCGCTTTCGACAGCAAGGCCGCCCGCGGCCAGGCCCTCGTGGCCGGCGACGACCAGGCCCCGCGCAAGAGCGGCAAGGTCGAGCTTTCCAAGGACGCCACCGTGGCCGAGGCCTTCCAGACGGTGGCCCGCAAGGCGCTGGCCCAGATCGCCGCCAACGCCGCGAACTTGCGCGCCGAGCCGAGCCCCGAGGCGGTCCATCAGCTTCGCGTCGGCGCCCGGCGGCTGCGCAGCGCGCTCACCACCTTCAAGCCGGTGCTGAGGGGCGAGGGCCTGGAAGCCGTCAAGGCCGACATCAAGTGGCTGAGCCATGCCTGCGACACGCCCCGCAACCTCGACGTCTTCGCCGAGGAGACCCTCAAGCCCGCCGAGAGCGGCCAGGATCCGCCGCCTGGCCTGCCGGCGCTGCGCGAGGCGATCGACGCCGAGCGGCGGCGCGCCTGGGCCCAGGCCGGCGAGACCGCAGCCTCCGAGCGGTTCCGCGCCCTGATGATCGCTGCCACCGAGTGGGTGGAGATCGGCCCCTGGCGCGAGACACGGGCGGCCGAGAAACCCATCGCGGACTTCGCTGACCGCGCCCTGGATCGGCATCGCAAGACGTTCGAGAAGCGCCGCCGCGCCGCGCAAGGAGGCGACGACGAGGCTCGCCACCATCTGCGCATCGAGGCCAAGAAGCTGCGCTACGCCGTCGAGGCCTTCTCGAGCCTCTACGGCCACAAGCGGGTCGAGCGGTATCTGCGCAGCCTCAAGAACCTGCAGGAGGTGCTGGGGGCGCTGAACGACCTGGTCACCGCCGAGCCGTTGCTCGCCGGCCTGTCGCTGCCCTCCGACGCGGCCTTCGCCGCCGGCGAGCTGGTGGGCCGCAAGGCCGCCGCCAAGCCGAAGCTGGTCGCCCGCGCCGCCAAGGCCGCGGAAAAGCTCTCCAAGGCCGAGCCCTTCTGGGGCTGACCAAGATATAAAGAAGTCCTTATATGATTTCTTGCGCCGGGCGGCCGGCGTCGCTATAGAGCCGCCAACCCAATCCCCTCTCTCCCAACCTTTTCATCTTGGGGCCAGAAATGACCGACTACGTCGTCAAGGACATCGCGCTCGCCGACTGGGGCCGCAAGGAAATCGACATCGCCGAAACCGAGATGCCCGGCCTGATGGCCGTGCGCGCCGAGTTCGGCAAGGACCAGCCGCTGAAGGGCGCCCGCATCGCCGGCTCCCTGCACATGACCATCCAGACCGCGGTGCTGATCGAGACCCTGCAGGCCCTGGGCGCCGACGTCCGCTGGTCCTCCTGCAACATCTTCTCGACCCAGGACCACGCCGCCGCGGCGATCGCCGTGAAGGGCGTCCCGGTGTTCGCGATCAAGGGCGAGAACCTGGTCGAGTACTGGGAATACGCCCACAAGATCTTCGAATGGGCCGACGGCGGCTACCCGAACCTGATCCTCGACGACGGCGGCGACGCCACCCTGCTCTGCGTGCTGGGCCCCAAGGCCGAGAAGGATCCCTCGATCCTCAACAAGCCGCAGAACGAGGAAGAGGAAGCGCTCTACACGGTGATGAAGCGCTACCTGAAGGAGAAGCCCGGCTTCTATTCGGCGATCCGCGAAGCCATCAAGGGCGTCTCCGAAGAGACCACCACGGGCGTCCACCGCCTCTACCAGATGGCCGAGCGCGGCGAGCTGCCGTTCCCGGCGATCAACGTCAACGACAGCGTCACCAAGTCCAAGTTCGACAACCTCTACGGCTGCCGCGAGAGCCTGGTGGACGCCATTCGCCGCGGCACCGACGTGATGCTGGCCGGCAAGACGGCCGTGGTGCTGGGCTATGGCGACGTGGGCAAGGGCTCGGCGGCCTCGCTGCGCAACGGCGGCGCGCGAGTGATGGTCACCGAGGTCGACCCGATCTGCGCCCTACAGGCGGCCATGGAAGGCTATGAGGTGGTCACCGTCGAGGACGTCGCCGACCGGGCCGACATCTTCGTCACCGCCACGGGCAACAAGGACGTGCTGACCGTCGACCACATGCGGGCGATGAAGAACAACGCCATCGTCGCCAACATCGGCCACTTCGATTCCGAGATCCAGATCTCCGGCCTGCGCAACTTCAAGTGGGACGAGATCAAGCCGCAGGTCCACCACGTGGAATTCCCGGACGGCAAGAAGATCATCGTGCTCAGCGAGGGCCGCCTGGTGAACCTCGGCAACGCCACCGGCCACCCGAGCTTCGTGATGAGCGCCTCCTTCACCAACCAGACCCTGGCCCAGATCGAGCTCTGGCAGAGCGGGGGGCGCTACAAGACCCAGGTCTACACCCTGCCCAAGCACCTCGACGAGAAGGTGGCCATGCTGCACCTGGGCAAGCTGGGCGCCAAGCTGACCAAGCTCTCCAAGGACCAGGCCGAGTACATCGGCGTTCCGACCGAGGGCCCGTTCAAGCCGGACCACTACCGGTACTAGCGTTTTCCCCCGGTACGGGGGAAATGTCGCCAATGGCGAAGCCGGGCGACAATGGGGGAGGTATCGTTTCCCATCGACTTCCCCCATCGACCCTGGCGTGTTGCGTCTCGGGGATGGTTTCCCCCGTACCGGGGGAAGACTGAACTCATGCCGCTCGCCCTCGTCCTTTCCTCGTTTGTGGCGGCCAGCCGGATCGGCGGGGCGGCGCAGCAGTATGTGCTGGCCGCGCACGGGATCGATCCGGTGCTGGTGCCGACCGTGATGCTGGGGCGCAATCCGGCGAGGGGCTCGGAGGGGCAGGCGACGCCGCCGGAGCTGTTCGCCCGCATGCTGGCCGACGTGGAGGCCGACGCCATCTTTGGCATGGTGGACCTGATGATCACCGGCCACTTCTCTTCCCGCGAGCAGGTGGAGATCGCCGCCGACGCCCTGGTCCGCGTCCAGGCGGCGGCCGAGCGCGCGCCGGTGGTCATCGTAGATCCGATCATGGGCGACACGCCCAAGGGGCTCTATGTGAAGGCCGAGGTCGCCGAGGCGGTGGCGAGCCGGCTGGTCCCGCGCGCCGACTGGATCACCCCGAACCTCTGGGAGCTCGGCTATCTGTCCGGCGGGCCGGTCGACAGCGCGGCGGCGGCGATCGCGGCTGCGCGGCGGCTCGGCAAGCCCGCCCTCGTCACCTCGGCTCCGGCCGGCGCGGACGAGGTCGGCCTGCTGCTGGTGGAGACGGATGGCGCGGTCCTCTTCGCTCACCCGCGACTCCCGCTGGCGCCGAGCGGGACCGGCGACCTGGTCACCGCGAGCTTCGGCGC
>NZ_JAQGIZ010000263.1 GCF_028290885.1 Phenylobacterium sp. | reverse complement strand
TGGGCAGGGTCTCCCAGTTCTGGGCGGCGAAGCGGGCGAGCGGCGCGGTTAGGTCGTAGCGCAGCGCCATCCACTGTTCGTCATCATCCTGCAGGGCGAAGACGCCTTCGTTCGGGCGGTCGGCGTCCGGCAGGAACTTGCCCAAGGCGTCGGCGTATTCGAAGGCCCCGGTCTCCAGGGCCTCGAAGCCGTAGCGCTCATAGACCTCGGCCACCGCCGCCAGGATCTTCCGCTCGGCGGTCAGGTCGCGGGCGCGGCGGTCGACGAAGCCGCGCGGGGTGCGGGCTTCCGGGCGGGCGGGGTCGGAGGTCATGGGCTGGCGCTTACCGGTTGCCGGTCGCTCGCTCAAGGAAGCTATTGGGGAAGGCAGGCTGTCCATCGTCTACGTCCTGGTGAAAGGGGCGACGGACGGAGCTGGAAAATCGATCGAGCCCCGTCCGCGGAAGCGGGGCTCGGAGAGGGTGCGCCTAAGCCAAGCGATCCCAAGCCGAACCCGCGAGGGTCGGATGGTGGTGGTGGCCGTGATGATGCGCGAAGCCGCTCATGGGGCTGGGCCTATAGCGGAGGATCATGGAGAAATCCACAACGCTGGCCGACCTCTTCACGCCGGCATCGTCTTGAACATCAAGGTGATGCGAAGGTCCGAGCGGCGCCGCGACATCGGCCGCGCCACATGCGGGATCGTGCCCGCGAACACGGCCAGCCGGTTCGGCTTCGGATAGATGGCCGCGACGATTTCGTCGCCGGCCTCGTTGAAGAGCAGGGTTTCGCCCGCGAAGTTGGGGCTCCAGGCCGGGTGGGGGTAGTAGATCGAGGTCAGGTGGGTGTCGATGTTGGAGTCGAGATGCAGCCCGCCCTCGATCCCGCCGCCCATGCCGTTGGCATAGCAGCGCGCCAGGCCCTGGCCGGCGAGCGGCCCCTTCTTCAGCGCGGACCACATCTCAGCCAGGATCGGCGCCGTCTGCAGGAGTTCGTCCTCGATGGCGGCCGGATCGCGCGCCTCGCCTCCGTCGCGCCGGAAACCGGCAAAGTGCTTGTAGAAATAGCGGTCGGCGTCGGGCCCGTCGGCCGAGAACCCGCCGTAGGCCCAGCCCGGCAGGCTCAGGTAATTCCAGATCGCGGCGTGATCGGAAGACGCGAGGAGGTTGTCGAACACCCTGACCAGCGGTGCGCTCATGCCTTCAGGTCTCCGATGAGCCGCGAGGTCGACGGATCGTGCGTCCCGGGCGGGCCGCCTTCCAGTTCGGAGAGCACTCGGCTGGCCAGGGTCTTGCCCAGTTCGACGCCCCACTGGTCGAAGCTGTTGATCCCCCAAAGCACGCCTTCGACGAAGGTCTTGTGCTCGTAGAGCGCCAGCAACGCGCCGAGCCGCTCAGGCGTCAGGCGGTCCAGCAGGATGAAGGCCGAGGGGCGGTCGCCGGGGAAGGTGCGCTGCGGGGCCAGGCGGTCGATCTCCGCCCGGGACAGGCCCTTGGCGGACAACTCGGCGCGCACCTCGGCCTCGGGCCGCCCGACCATCAGCGCCTCGGCCTGGGCGACCGCATTGGCGAGCAGGATCCGCTGCGCCGCGGGATCGCCATCGGAGGTCTCGCGCACGGCGATGATGTCGATGGGGATGACGTCGGTCCCCTGGTGCATCAACTGGAAGAAGGCGTGCTGGACGTTTGTCCCGGCATCGCCGAACACCGCCGCGGCGGTGGCGTGGGCCACCGGACGCCCGTCCGCCGTCACCCGCTTGCCGTTGGATTCCATCTCCAGCTGCTGGAGGAAGTTGGGCAGCAGGTGCAGCCGCTGGGCGTAGGGCACGACGGCGCGGACCGGGCGGCCCAGGCCGTTGCGGTTGAAGATGTGGGCCAGCGCCAGCAGCACCGGCGCGTTGGTCGCCAGCGGGGCCGCGCGGAAGTGGTCGTCCATGGCCGCCGCGCCCGCCAGCAGGCGCTCGAACACCTCCGCGCCCAGGCCGATGACGCAGGACAGCCCCACGGACGACCAGACGGAGTAGCGCCCGCCGACCCAGTCGCGGAAGCCGAACACCTGGTCGGCCGGCACGCCGAACGCCTCCACCAGGTCGAGCGCGGTGGAGACCGCCACCAGGTGGGCGTCTCCGGCGGGCCCGAGCGCGGCCCTGAGCCAGGCCCGCGCCGTCTGCGCATTGGTCATGGTTTCCTGGGTGGTGAAGGTCTTGGAGACCACCACCACCAGGGTCTCGGCGGGATCGAGGCCGGCCAGCGCGAAGGCCATCTCGGCCGGGTCGACGTTGGCCGCGAACCGCACCTGGATCGCGGACGCCACCGGCCGCAGCGCCTCCCAGACCAGCCGGGGCCCGAAGTCGGAGCCGCCGATGCCGATGTGCAGCACGGCGCGGAACGGCTTGCCGGTGGCCCCCTTTAGCGCGCCGGAGCGGATCTTCTCCGCGAAGGCCGCCATCCGCGCCCGCGTGGCCTCCACCTCGGCGGACACCGGCTCGCCCTGCGCCTTGAAGTCCGAGCCCTTTGGCGCGCGCAGCGCCATATGCAGCGCCGCCCGGCCCTCGGAGGCGTTCACCGGCTCGCCCGCGAACAGCCGGTCGCGCGCCGCCTCGATGTCCGCCGCCAGCGCCAGCGCCAGCGCCGCGTCGAGGTCGGCCAGCGACCAGGGCTGCTTGGAGAGGTCGAGCTCGAGCCCGGCCGCCGTCACGCACAGCCGCGCCAGCCGATCCGGCTCGGCGTCGAACAGCGAGACGATGCGGCGTTCGTCAGCGCCTGCGGCGGCTTGCAACAGTCGGTCCCAGGCGGCGGTCAGGTCGGTCAAGCGCTGTCCCTCGAAAGCCGCACGCCTAGTCGGCGGAGCCGTACTTCACGCTGCAGCCATAGGGCTTCGATACCGGCGTCGCCACCGGCCGCCCCGCCTGCAGGTCGGCGAGCGCCAGGGCCACATAGGGCTTGGCGCCCTTCAGGCTGGCCGGGTCCGCATAGGGGCGGTCGTCGATGCCGCCCATGTAGGCGACCTTGCCGGCCTTATCGATGACGAACATGTGCGGGGTGTTCTTGGCCCCGTAGGCGCGGCCGACCTTGCCGGCGCCATCCAGCAGGATCGCGGTCGCCGCCGAATGCACCTTGGCCTTCCAGAGCCGCGCCGTCGGAGGCGTGAAATAGCCCTGGGTGTCCGGCGCAGAGGACGACACCGTCAGCCACACCACGCCTTCGCCCGTCGCCTTGGCCTGCAAGGCCTGCATGGTCCCCGAGCCATAGTGCTTGCCCACGTAAGGACAGCCCGAGTTGGTCCACTCCAGCACCACGGTCTTGCCGAGGTAGTCGGAGAGCGTGCGCTCGCGGCCGCTTTCGTCCACCGCCTTGAAGGCGGGCGCCGGCTGGCCGAGCTCGGGCTCGGCGAAGGCGGGCGCCGCGAAACCGAAGGCCAGGGCGGCGGCGAGGACAGTGCGGCGTGACAGGGCGATCATCGGCTAAGCTCCCTTCAGCTTCCGGCTCGGTCTGCGGCCTCCACCGCCTTGACCACGATGTCCGGCGTTAGGATCGACGGCAGGATAACGCCCTCGCCGCCGTTCGTTCCATACACAAGGTAGAGCGGCACGCCCGCCCGACCGTGGCTGGCCAGTTCGGCGGCGATGGTCGCATCGCGCTTCGTCCAATCGGCCTTCAAATAGGCGACCTTATGGCGGGCGAAGGCGGAGGCCACCGCATGAGTGGAAAGGGCCACCTGGTCGTTGACCTGGCAGGAGACGCACCAGGCCGCCGTGTAGTTGACGAACACCGGCCGCCCCTCGGCGCGCAAGGTCGCGACGCGGGCTGGGCTATAGGGCTCCGATTGCAGCTCGGCGGCCTTGTCCTGCGGCCAGACGACCGCCGCCACGGCCAGCGCCGCGAGAACCCCCGCGCCGGCCGTCAGGACGAACGGCTTGCCGCCCATGGCCGCGCGGCGCTGGGCGAGGCCGGCCAGCCAGGCGGCCAGCCCCACCGCCACGGCGGCGGCGAACAGCTTGGCGAGGTCTTCGGGCCCGGCCTGCTGGGCCAGCACCCAGGCCAGCCACGCGGCCGCGCCGTACATCGGGAAGGCCAGCGCCTTGCGGAACAGGTCCATCCAGGGTCCGGGCCTCGGCAGCCGCGCGAGCAGGCCCGGCGCGAAGGCCACCAGCACGAACGGCGCGGCGAAGCCCACGCCCAGGGCGGCGAACACCGTCAGGGCCGCCACTGGCGTCTGGGTCAGCGCCCAGCCGAGCGCCGGGCCCATGAAGGGCGCCGTGCAGGGCGCGGCCACCACCACCGCCAGCGCGCCGGTGAAGAACGCGCCCAGCGACCCGCCGCGGCTGGCGAGCCCCGTGCCGGCGCCCTGCAGCGAGGTCCCGACCTCGAACAGGCCCGAGAGGTTCAGCGCCACCGCCAGCATCAACAGCGCCAGCACCGCCACCACCGGCGGCGACTGCAGCTGGAAGCCCCAGCCGACCGCCGAGCCGGCGGCCTTCAGCGCGATCAGCCCGGCCGCCAGCGCCAGGAAGGTCGCCACCGATCCGACGCCGAACGCCAGACCCTGGCGGCGCGCCTCCGCCTGCTCGCCGCCGCCGTGTCCGGCCAGCGAGGCGGCCTTCATGGCCAGGATCGGGAACACGCAGGGCATCAGGTTGAGGATCAGCCCGCCCAGGAAGGCGAACAGCGCCGCGGCGGCCAGGCCCAGGTTCGCAGCGCCGGCGGCCTTGGCGGGCGGCGGGCCGAGGCCGGAGGCCCCCGGCGGCGGCGCGCCCGGCGTCGCTGCGACCTCATAGGCCTTGTCGCCCACCGCCAGCACGCCGGCCAGGCCCGCCGGCGACTTGCCGCCCTGGAAGCCGTAGCCGGGGGCCAGCGTCAGGGTCAGGCCCTGCGGCCCGCGCTCGATGGCCTGCGGCCTGGCGTGGTCGATGACGGTGGATTCGAACGGATAGAAGTAGGCGTCCGCCAGGTCAGCGCCCTGCAGCGCGGGGCCAGTAATGGCCAGCGCCACGCCCGCCGGGCGCGGCTGGAACACCGCCGCCAGCCCCGCGGGCTTCGGCGCGGCGGCCAGGGTCTTCTCGATCGCCCCGTCCCACTTGGGGTCCGGCGGCGCGGGCGTGGCGGTGACCGGCAGGATCAGGCTGAGCGTCGCGTCCTCAGGCACGCAGATCTCGGCGCAGACCAGGAACGAGGCCTGGGCCTTGAGCGTCGCCTTGTCGCCCGGCCTGGCGACGGCGGGCGCGGTCAGCGCCACGGGCAGCAGCACCTCGCCCTCATAGCCGTAGTTCATCAGCGGCCCGACCGGCAGGCGCCGCGGCGCGGGCCAGGTGAAGTCCCCCGCTTGCCAGCCAGCCGGCAGGTCCCACTTGATCCGGGTCGCCTCGCCGCTGTCGCCGGAGTTGCGCCAATAGGTGTGCCAGCCCTTCTGGATCTGCTGGCGGAGCGCCACGTGGATGGTCTGGCCGGGCGCAATCCCCTGCCGCTCAGCGATCAGCTCGGCGGTCACGTGGCGCTGGGGGCCGGTCTGCGCCCAAGCCGTACCGGGGGCCGGCAACGCCATCGCCAGCGCCAGGAACACGCCTGCCAGAAACCGCATCATTCGCCTCTCAAGCGCGCCCAACTGGGCCGCTATATGGCGTGCCTTGGCCGGGGACGCAAAAGGCGACGCAAACCCAGGCTCGACTTCGCCGCCGACGCACCGCCATCATCGCCCCGTCGGCTTTTCAGACGCCTGCGAGGATCCGCCCGCCGTGCCAGCCCCCTTCGACGATATCCAGATCGGACAGGTAGTGTCGCTGGGCGCCTGCGGCGTCGAGACCGAGGCGCTGAACGCCTTCATCGCCGCCTTCACGCCGGGCTGGGCGCCGGAGCGCGGCGCGCCGGACGCCATGGTCTACGCCATCTGGGCCAAGCTCGACGCCATCGCCCACACCGAGTGGCCGCAGACCAAGCGCCTGGGCGTCGACGCCCTGCGCTGGGTGCGCAACCCGCCGGCCGGCGAGCTGCTGCGCGGCCGCATGACCATCATGGCCAAGGACCCGGTCGGCGAAGGCAAGGGCATCATCATCGCCCAGCACGACCTGCTCGACGAAGCCGGCCGCCTGGTCTTCTCCTGCCTGACCCGGAGCGTGTTCGCGCGTTGAAAGCAGTTGCTCCCCCGTTGGGGGAGCTGTCAGCGCAGCTGACTGAGGGGGTCCGCTCAAACGTCAGCGGGTGACCCCCTCCACCGCTTCGCGGTCCCCTTCCCCCAAATCGCGCTGCGCGCTGGGGGAGGAACTGTGCTTACGCGTTCGCGGCCTGCGGCTGGGCCGGAGCCCGCGCCAGCGCCAGGGCCACCAGCCGGTCCCAGCCGACCAGCGACAGCAGGTGGGCGTAGATCTGGGCGAGCGCGCCGTTGCTGCGGATCTCCACCAGCTTGTCGGCCGGCAGGGCGTTCAGCTTTTCCTCCGAGACCCCGA
>NZ_JAQGIZ010000262.1 GCF_028290885.1 Phenylobacterium sp. | reverse complement strand
GGTCCCTGGGACACCAGGGGTTTGCCTTGCGGAGGTTAACCGGAAAAAGGACGTTAAAGACCTATGGCTCTTCCTGAATTCTCCATGCGCCAGCTCCTGGAAGCCGGCGCCCACTTCGGCCACCAGACCCACCGCTGGAACCCGAAGATGGAGCGCTACATCTTCGGCAGCCGCTCCAACATCCATATCATCGATCTTTCGCAGTCGATCCCGCTGCTGCACCAGGCCCTGGTGAAGGTGCGCGAAGTCGCCGCCGGCGGCGGCCGCATCCTGTTCGTCGGCACCAAGCGCCAGGCCTCCGAGCCGATCGCCACCGCCGCGCGCCGCTGCGCCCAGTACTATGTGAACCACCGCTGGCTGGGCGGCACGCTCACCAACTGGCGCACCGTGTCCGGCTCCATCGCCCGCCTGCGCGAGCTCGAAGGCGTGATGGAGACCGAGACCGGCCGCACCAAGAAGGAGCTGCTGCAGCTCTCCCGCGAACACGACAAGCTCGAGCTCTCCCTCGGCGGCATCAAGGACATGGGCGGCATCCCCGACCTGATGTTCGTGATCGACACCAACAAGGAAGCGATCGCCATCCAGGAAGCGCGTAAGCTGAACATCCCGGTGATCGCCATCCTGGACACCAACTGCAACCCGGACGGCATCACCTTCCCGATCCCGGGCAACGACGACGCCGCGCGCGCCATCCAGCTCTACTGCGACCTGATGGCTGATTCGATCCTCGACGGCCTCGCCGCCGGCCAATCGGCCGCGGGCGTCGACCTGGGCGCGGCGGAGGCTCCGGTCGAGCCGACGCTGGCCCGTCAGGCGCCGCCGCCGGCCGCCGAGCCCAGGCCGAAGAAGGCGAAGGCGGAGCCTGCCCCGGAACCCGCGGCGGAGGCTGCGCCGGAGCCGGTGGCGGAAGCCGCTGCCGCTGAACCGGCCGCCGCCGAGCCGGTCGCCCCCGAGCCGGTTGCCGAGGCCGCCGCCGAGCCGACCCCGGATGCGCAGGCCCCCGGCGCCGACGCCGAGGCGGAAGCCGTCTCCGAGCAGCCGAGCGAAGAACAGGCCGGCTGAGGCGCGCGAGAGCGTCTTACCGGCCGACTACCCCTTGAAAGGCGGATTCCGCGAGGAGTCCGTCCGACCTCTATAGCTTGAAGGAGCTGACCATGGCGGAGATCACCGCTGCGCTGGTCAAGGACCTGCGCGAAAAGTCCGGCGTTGGCATGATGGATTGCAAGAACGCCCTGCAGGAAACCGGCGGCGACATGGACGCCGCCATGGAGCTCCTTCGCAAGAAGGGCCTCTCCAAGGCGGAGAAGAAGTCCGGCCGCGCCGCCGCCGAAGGCCTGGTGGCCGGTAAGGTGAGCGCGGACGGCCGGACCGGCGTGCTCGTCGAGCTGAACGCCGAGACCGACTTCGTGGCCAAGAACGACACCTTCCAGGCCGCGGCGCGCGAAATCGCCGGCGTGGCGCTGACGGCCGAGGGGATCGACGCCATTTCCGCCGCCAAGACGTCCAAGGGCGAGACGGTGTCGGAGATGGTCACGCACATGATCGCCACCATCGGCGAAAACATGCGCCTGCGCCGCTCCGCCCGCCTGACGGTGAGCGCCGGCGCGGTCTCGCTCTACCTGCACAACGCACAGGGCGAGGGCGTCGGCCGGCTGGGCGTGCTCGTGGCGCTGGAAGGGGCCGGCGATCAGGCGACCCTGAAGGACGTGGGCCGCAAGATCGCGATGCACGTGGCCGGCACGCCGACCCCGCCGCTGGCGCTCAGCCCGGACGATCTGGATCCCGTCGCGGTCGAGAAGGAAAAGAAGTTCCTCACCGACCAGGCGCTGGAGTCCGGCAAGCCGATCGGCGTGGTCGAGAAGATGATCGAGGGCCGCATCCGCAAGTGGCAGGAAGAGGTGGTCCTGCTGAAGCAGCCCTTCGTCATGAACCCCGACCAGACCATCGAGCAGCTGGTGGCCGACACCGCCAAGCAACTCGGCTCTCCCGTCACCGTGAAGGGCTTCGTACGTTTCGCCCTGGGCGAGGGCGTCGACAAGGGCCCCGAGGGCCCGGACTTCGCGGCGGAAGTCGCCTCGATGGCCGGCCAGAGCTAGGCTCGCCTAGGAAGACGCTGCCGGGGGCGCGGTGCGTATCGACGCGTCGCGCCCTTGGTTTATGTTCGCTTTCAGATAGGGATTCCCCATGCCCGACGCCCAGCCGCGCTACAAACGCATTCTCCTGAAGCTTTCGGGAGAAGCGGGCGTCGGCGGCGAGGGCTTCGGCATCGATCCAAAGACCCTGCAGGCGGTCTGCGAAGACATCGCCCAGGTCGTGAACGCCGGCGTCCAGGTCTGCCTGGTGGTGGGCGGCGGCAACATCTTCCGCGGCGCGACGCTCGCCGAAAGCGGCATGGAGCGCGCCAGCGCCGACTACATGGGCATGCTGGCGACGGTGATGAACGCGCTGGCGCTACAGGCCTCGCTCGAGAAGATCGGCGTCTACACCCGCGTCCAGTCGGCGATCCCCATGGAGGCGGTCTGCGAGCCCTATATCCGCCGCCGCGCGCTGCGCCACCTGGAGAAGGGCCGCGTGGTGATCTTCGCCGCGGGGCTCGGTGCGCCCTTCTTCACCACCGACACGCCCGCCGCGCTGCGCGCCGCCGAGATGGGCTGCGACGCGCTGCTGAAGGGCACCAGCGTCGACGGCGTCTACACGGCCGACCCGAAGAAGGATCCGGACGCCAAGCGCTATGAGACCCTGACCTACAAGGAAGTGCTGTCGAAGGACCTGCGCGTCATGGACACCTCCGCCGTCAGCCTGATGCGCGACAACCACATCCCGATCGTGGTCTTTTCCATCCGCGAGCGGGGCAATCTCCTGAAGGTGTTGCAGGGCGAAGGCGTCTTCACGACCATAGCCTGACGGCGCCGCAGCCGAGAGAAAGGAGCGAACAACATGGCCACTGTCGAAAAGCCGGTGCTTTCCAAATACCGGGACCGCATGGACAAGGCGGTCGCCGCGCTGAAGGAGGAGTTCGCGAGCCTGCGCACCGGGCGCGCGTCGGCCAGCCTGCTCGACCAGGTCAACGTCGAGGCCTACGGCTCGACCATGCCGATCAACCAGGTGGGCGCGATCTCCGTGCCCGAGGCGCGGATGATCAGCGTCAGCGTCTGGGACAAGGCCCTGGTGATCTCGGTGGAGAAGGCCATCCGCTCCGCGGGGCTGGGCCTCAATCCGGTCACCGACGGTCAGAACCTGCGCATCCCGATCCCGCCGCTCACTGAGGAACGGCGCAAGGACCTCGCCAAGGTGGCCGGCAAGTACGCCGAGCAGCAGCGGATCGCGGTGCGCAACATCCGCCGCGACGCCAACGAGGATCTGCGCGCCGCCGAGAAGGCCCACGTCATCAACCAGGACGAGGAAAAGCGGATGGAGACGGAGGTCCAGAAGCTGACCGATGAGGCGATCAGGCGCGTGGACGAAGCCTTGAAAACCAAAGAACAAGAGATCATGCACGTCTAAGGCCGCGCGCCGACGAAAGCCCCGTAAGGACCGAAATCCACCCCCATGGCCGCCCCAGAGAACACGCCGTCCGCGGGCGCGCCTGAACAAGACGCGGGGGAAGGCCCACAGCTGCACGTCGCCATCGTCATGGACGGCAACGGCCGCTGGGCGAAGCGCCGCGGGCTGCCGCGCAGCGTCGGCCATCAGGCCGGCGCCGAGACGCTGAAGCGGATCGTCCAGGCGGCGCAGGACCTGGGCATCCGCTGGCTGACCATCTTCGGCTTCTCGACCGAGAACTGGAGCCGGCCCGTCGCCGAGGTGGCCGAGCTGATGGCCCTTCCGCAGCGCTACTTCCGCAGCGACCTGCCCCGGCTGGAGCGCGAGGGAGTGCGGGTGCGGGTGATCGGCCGGCAGGAGGGCCTGTCGCACGACCTGCTGAAGATCTGCCGCGAGGCCGAGGCGCGGACCGCCCGCAACAGCACCCTGTTCCTGACCATTGCCTTTAACTACGGCGGCCAGGCCGACATCACCGACGCCGCCCGGCGGTTCGCCGAGGATGTCGCCGCCGGCCGCGCCGCGCCGGGCGACCTCACCGAAGCCGGCTTCGCCCAGTACCTCTCGACGTCCGAGCTGCCGCCGCCGGACCTGATCGTGCGCCCGTCCGGGGAACAACGGCTCTCCAACTTCGTGCTTTGGGAGGCGGCCTATGCGGAATTCGTGTTCCAGGACGTCCTGTGGCCCGACTATTCGGCCGAGCACCTGAAGGCGGCTATCGCCGAGTACTACACACGTGATCGCCGGTATGGCGCCGTCGTGGCCGATGACGTCCTTGCCGCAGGCTAGGCGCTTCGACTGGTCCAACCTGGGCCTGAGGATCGCCTCGGGCGTGGTCCTGGTCCCAACGGCGCTCTACGCGACGCTTGGCCAGCACCAGCATTGGGTTCCGGCGCTGGAGGGGCGCCAGGAGGCCCTGCCGTACCTGTTGCTGATCTCGGTGGGCGTCGCGCTTCTGGCCATCGAATGGGGGGGGATGAGCGCGCCGGGGGCGCCGGTGCGGGTTTCGGCGGCGGTGACCGCGGCGATTCTGGCGGCGGTGTTCCTGGGCTACGAACGGCACTTCGTGCTGGCCTGGCTGGCGCTGCCGGTGGGAGCGCTTGCCGCGGCCCTGGTGGCTCGCGGCGTGGCGGAGCGGCCGGCGGACGCCGCTTACGGGGTCTTCTACATCGGGCCCGCGGCCCTGAGCCTGGTATGGCTCCGGGGCACCAATCAGGGGGTCTGGTGGACGCTGATGCTGTTCGCCGCCACCTGGGCCGCCGATATCGGCGCTTTCGCGGTCGGCAACGCGCTCAAGGGGCCGAAGCTATGGCCGCGCTTCTCGCCGAACAAGACCTGGTCGGGGTTCGTCGGCGGGCTGGCCGCGGCCATGGGGACCGGCGCGCTGATGGCCTCGCTGCCCTACTTCCAGTTGAACCTCTGGGCCGCCGCCTTCATCGGCCTGGCGGTTGGCTTGGCCACCATGGCCGGAGATCTGTGGGAATCGGCCCTTAAGCGCCGGTTCGGCGTTAAGGACTCCGGCGACCTGATCCCGGGCCATGGCGGCTTGCTCGACCGCGTGGATGGGTTGATGTTCGCCGTCGTGGTGATGGCCGTCGCCCGCCTGGCCAACGAGATAGGATGGGGCCATTGAGTTTGCCGAAGAAAGTCAGCGTCCTGGGTTCGACCGGCTCGATCGGGGTGTCGACGCTCGACCTGTTCGCCCAGGCGGGAGTCGAGGTCGAGGTCGTGGCTCTGGCCGCGGGGCGAAATGTCGAGAGGCTGGCCGCGCAGGCGCTCGAGTGGCGTCCGCAGATCGCGGTCATCGAGGACGAGGCGGCGCTGCCCAGGCTGCGCGACCTCCTGGCCGGCTCCGGGATCCGAACCGCGGGCGGCTCCGCAGCCGTCATCGAGGCCGCGGCGGCCGATGCGCAGTGGGTGATGTCGGCCATCGTCGGCTTCGCGGGCCTTGCGCCGACCCTGGCGGCGGCGAGGGCAGGGGCCGTGGTCGCGCTGGCCAACAAGGAGAGCCTGATCTGCGCCGGGCCGAACCTGTTGCGCACCGCCAAGCTGGCCGGCGGCGTGGTGATCCCTGTGGATTCCGAGCACTCGGCGATCTTCCAGGTGTTCGCGCCGTCGAACGCCCAGCATGTGTCGCGCCTGCTCCTGACCGCGTCCGGCGGGCCGTTCCGCAGCTGGTCGCGCGAACAGATGGCGCGGGCCACGCCTGAACAGGCCCTGGCGCATCCCAACTGGAGCATGGGCGCCAAGATCTCGGTGGATTCGGCGACCATGATGAACAAGGGCCTGGAGGTGATCGAAGCCGCCTACCTGTTCGCGATGCCTGCGGAGCGCATCGAGGTCTTGATCCACCCGCAGTCCATCGTCCACAGCTTGGTGGAATACGCCGACGGCTCGACGCTGGCCCAGCTCGGGCCGCCGGACATGCGCGCGCCGATCGCCTGCGCCTTCGCCTGGCCCGACCGGCTGCCGTGGCCCGCGAAGAAGCTCGACCTCGCCCGTACTGGGCCGCTGAGCTTCGAGGATCCGGATCTCGAGCGCTTCCCGGCCCTGAGCATCGCCAAGTCGGCGCTCGCGGCTGGAGGGGTCGCGCCCACAGCCATGAACGCCGCGGACGAGGTGGCCGTGGCCGCGTTCCTGGGTCGCCGCATCGGCTTCCTTGATATAGCCGCAACCGTGGAAGAGACCTTGACGCGGATGGATCGTCAGAACCTGCTCTGGCGGACCGAGAACGACCCCGTCGAGGCTGCTCGCCTCACCGATGCGACCGCGCGCCGCGTGGCGGACGAGGTCGTTAGCGGCCTTATGGCCCCGGCCTGAAGGAGTAGAGACAGCCGATGACGGGTTTCCTGCCGAACCTGCTGTTCTACGTCCTCCCCTTCCTCGTGGTGGTGGGTGTCGTGATCACCGTCCACGAGTTCGGCCACTTCCTGGCGGGCAAGGCGCTGGGGACGAAGATCGACCAGTTCTCCATCGGCTTCGGCCGGGCCCTGGCCCACTGGACCGACAAGTCCGGCGTGGAATGGCGCTTGGGCTGGCTGCCGATCGGCGGCTATGTCCGCTTCGCCGGCGACGACAACGCCGCCAGCGTCCCCGACCAGACCGACCTGGAGGCCATGCGCCGCGACCTGGTGGCGCGGGAAGGGGAGGCGGCGCTCGGCCGCTACTACCACTTCAAGCCGATCTGGCAGCGCGCGGTGATCAGCGCCGCCGGCCCCGTCGCCAACTTCCTCCTGTCCATCGCCATCTTCGCCGCGCTGCTCATGGCGCTTGGCGAGCCGCTCTCGCCCGCCCGCGTCGACAAGGTGGTGCCGGGCGGTCCTGCGGCCCGGGCCGGCTTCCAGGCGGGCGACGTCATCGTCCAGGCCGACGGCAAGGACGTGAAGACCTTCGATACGGTCAAGCAACTGATCATCCTGCGGACCGGCGTGCCGATTTCCTTCGTCGTGGAGCGCGGCCGGGAGCGGCTGAACCTCGTGGCGACTCCCGCGCGCGGCGACGTGATGGATTCGGTCGGCCGCAAGCATCGCCTGGGAATGGTGGGGATCGTATTCGCCGACCGCCCCGGGGACCGGCGGGTCCAGCACTATAATCCGATCCAGGCGGTGGCCGGCGGCGTCTACCGCACCGCCGATCTCGTCCGCACGACGGTGTTTTACATCGGGCGCATGGTCACCGGCCATGAGAGCGCCGACCAGATCTCCGGCCCGCTGGGTATGGCGCAGATCTCCGGGGACCTCGCGAAACAGACGGCGAGCCTCTCGAAGGATTTGCCGAGCTTCGCGCTCAACGGCCTCCTGACGGCGCTGCTTCTTGTCGCCAACATTTCAGTCGGTATCGGATTCCTCAACCTTCTGCCGATACCTGTGCTCGATGGGGGACACCTGCTGTTCTACGCCTATGAAGCGGTCGCCCGCCGCCCACTTGCTGCCAAGGTTCAAGCGGTAGGGTATCGCGTGGGCCTTGCGCTAGTTCTCGGATTGATGTTGTTCGCCACCGTGAACGATCTGCAGCGCCTGCGTGTGTTCAATTTCCTCGGCGGGCTATTCTCCTGACCCCCGACTTTTCCTAAACGGCTGATTCGATGCACAGACACCGCGCCCGCAGCGCTGCGCTAGTTTCCGGCCTTGCCGGTCTTCTGGCTACGACCGCGCTAGCGACGCCCAGCCTGGCGTTCGCTCAGACTCCCGCGGCGCCCAGTCCTGCGCCCAGCCCGCCGGCTGCGCCCAGCACTCCAGCCCCTGCTCCAGCCCCGCCGGGCGCTCCGGTGGCCACGGCGCCTGCGCCGGCGCCCGCGCCGCCCGCGCCCGTGGCCCAGACCGGGGTCGTGCAGCGGATCCTGGTGCGGGGAAACGAGCGTATCGAGCCCACCACGGTGATCTCCTACCTGCCGATCTCTGTCGGCGAGACCATCGACGCCGCGAAGATCGACGCCGGCCTGAAGGCGCTCTTCCGGACGGACCTGTTCTCCGACGTGAAGATGGACCTCAACAACGGCGACCTGATCGTCACGGTCGTCGAAAACCCGATCATCAACCGGGTGCTGTTCGAGGGCAATTCGTCGATCAAGGAAGACAAGCTGAAGGACGAGGTGAGCGTGCGCCCGCGCGGCATCTTCACCCGCGCCAAGGCCCAGCAGGACGTGGGCCGCATCGTCGAACTCTACCGCCGGTCGGGCCGCATCTCGGCCACGGTGACGCCGCAGATCGTCGAGCTGCCGCAAAAGCGCGTGGACCTGATCTTCAAGATCGACGAGGGCCCCAAGAGCGGCGTGCTGCGCGTCAACTTCCTGGGCAACAAGGCGTTCTCGGACAACGACCTGCGCGACGTCGTCGTGACCGAGCAGTCGCATTGGTACAAATTCTTCTCGTCCTACGCCAACTTCGACCCGGACCGGCTGGAGTACGACAAGGAGCAGCTGCGCAAATACTACCGCAACCGCGGCTTCTACGACTTCCGCGTGAGCTCCGCCGTGGCCGAGCTGTCGCCCGACAAGAACGGTTTCCTGGTCACCTACACCGTCGATGAGGGGCCGGAGTACAAGTTCGGCAAGATCAACGTCGACACGGATCTCAAGAAACTCGACAAGAACGTGCTGCTGGCGCTGGTCCCGTTCCGTCGGGGCGACACCTACCAGGACGAGAAGATCGAGCAGGCGACCGACGCCCTGACCTTCGCCGCCGGCGCCGCGGGCTTCGCCTTTGTGGACGTGCGGCCGCGTTACGTGGCCGACCGCGCCAAGGGCACGGTCGACGTCAATTTCGAGGTCAAGGAAGGGCCGCGCGTTTACGTCGACCGCATCGACATCGTCGGCAACACCCGCACCCTGGACTATGTGATCCGCCGCGAGATGAACGTCTCGGAAGGTGACGCCTACAACCGCGTCCTGGTCGACCGCTCCAAGAACCAGGTCCGGGCGCTGGGCTTCTTCAAGAGCGTCGACATCACCGAGATCCCGGGGTCCGCGCCGGACCGTACCGGCCTGCAGGTGAAGGTCGAGGAGCAGCCTACGGGAGAGCTTTCGTTCAGTGCCGGCTATTCGTCGGTCGACCAGCTGGTCGTCGACCTCGGTGTCACCGAACGTAACTTCCGGGGCCGCGGCGAGAACGTGCGGGCGCGCATCTCGGTGGGATCGCTGCGCCAGCAGGTCGACTTCTCGTTCACCGAGCCGCGCTTCCTCGGCCGGAACCTGGCCGCCGGCTTCGACACCTACTACTACAAGTACGACCTCAGCCAGTATCAGGCCTACAAGCAGCAGACGGTCGGCGCGGGCCTGCGGCTGAACTTCCCGCTCAGCCTGAATTCGACCGGATCGCTTCGCTACACGCTGCGCACCGACGACGTGACGATCGATCCGAGTTTCTGCGATCCGACCAGTCTCATCGTCTCGGTGTCGCTGTGCGATCAGCGCGGCAGCTTCCTGACCTCGCTGGTGGGCTACGGCTACCGGCTCGACCGGCGAAATGACGCGATCAATCCAACCCGCGGCTTCTTTATCGAATTCAACCAGGACTTCGCGGGCCTCGGCGGCGACGTGAAGTACGTCCGCACCGAAAGCGACGGCGGCTGGTACCACGGCTTCGACAAGACCTACATCATGAGCGTCACAGGCTCGGCGGGCATCGTTCAGGGTTGGGGCGGCGACCACGTGCGGATCAACGACCGGTTCTACAAGGGCGGCACCAGCTTCCGCGGCTTCCAGACCGCTGGCATCGGGCCGCGCGACCTCAACTTCGCCTCAAGCGGTCAAGCCGACGCCCTGGGCGGCAAGGTCTACGCCATCGGCTCGATGGAGTTGACGGTCCCGACGTTCCTGCCCGAGCAATATGGCATCAAGGCCGCGTTGTTCTCCGACTTCGGCACGCTCGGCTCGCTGGACAAGTTCGACAAGTCGAAGATCGATCCAACGACGGGCCTGACCATCGTCGATCCGCTGATCAAGGACGACCTGGGTCTGCGCGCTTCTGCCGGCTTGAGCATCTTCTGGAAGTCGCCGATGGGTCCCATCCGGTTCGACCTCAGTCAGATCCTCAAGAAGGAACCCTACGACAGAACTGAAACATTCCGGTTCTCAACCTCAACCCGGTTCTAGGAATATCATGACCTCCAAATCCATCGCCGCCGGCCTCCTCGTCGCCGCCGTCGCCCTGTCGGCGGGCTCCAGCGCGTTCGCCCAGGCCGCGGCCGCGCCCGCCGCGCCCGCCGCGCCGCAAGTAACGCACGGGCCTGCGATCGGCGGCGTCTGTATTCTCTCGCTCGAGAACGCCATCGGCGCCTCCGCCGTGGGCCACTACGTCGAGAGCCGGATGCAGCAGATCGTCGCCCAGGTGAACGCCGAGCTGAACGGCGAGAAGACCACGCTCGACAATGACGCCAAGGCGCTCGACGCGCAGCGCGCGACCCTTGACCAGAGCACCTTCGAGCAGCGCGGCCTGGCGCTGCAGGGACGCGCCAACGCCCTCCAGCGTAGGGCCCAGCTGCGCGACCGCGAGGTCTCCGCCACCGAACAGAAGGCCGTCGGCCGCGTCGGCCAGGAGATGGAGCCGCTGATCCGGCAGGTCTATCAACAACGGGCCTGCTCGGTGCTTCTGCAGCGTACGGCCGTGGTGATCGCCAATCCGGCGATGGATATCACCCCGCAGGTGATCACCGCCCTAAACGGCAAGATCACCCAGTTCGCCTTTGACCGTGAACGGCTTGACCAGGCGGGCGCCGCGACCGCCGGCGGCGCGCCGCCGATCGTGCAGACGCCGTCCACCCCGCGTCCGGCCGCACCGGCCAAGCGGTAAGACCTCAGGCGCGGGTCGCCGCACGCAAGCCATGCCCGATCCGCGCTTCTTCGAAGACCTGGGCCCCGTCACTCTCTCCGAACTGGCAGAGCTGACGGGCTCCCGGCTGGTCGACCCGGCGATGGGCGGACGGCACGTGCGTGCGGTCTCGGTGATGGCTGGCGCGGGCGCCGAGGCGATCACCTTCGTCAGCGACCGCAAATTCCTGCCGCAGCTCCGCGAGTCCAAGGCCGGGGCCTGCTTCATCGGCGAGGACGACATCGAGGCCCTGCCCGCGGGCTGCGCCGGCCTGGCGATGACCTCGCCGCAAATGGGCTATGCGATCGCGGCGGCGCGCCTGCACCGACCGCGGTTCGCGTCGGGCGACACGCCGGTGTCGCCCAACGCCCAGATCGAGCCCGGCGTCCTGCTGGGTCCGGGCGTAGTGGTCGGAGCGGGCGCCCAGATCGGGCGTGGCACGCGCATCGGCGCCAACGCGGTGGTCGGGCCGGGGGTCGCCATCGGCCGCGATTGCGAGATCTCTGCCAATGTGACCATCGGCTTCGCCCTGATCGGCGACCGGGTGAGGATCCTGGCCGGGGCAGCCATCGGCGAGGCGGGGTTCGGCGCGACGGCAGGCCCCAAGGGGCTGATCGACATTCCGCAGCTCGGGCGGGTGATCCTGCAGGACGGCGTCAGCATCGGCGCCAACAGCTGCGTCGACCGCGGCGCCTTCGAAGACACCGTGCTGGGCGAGAACACCAAGATCGACAATCAGGTGCAGATCGGACACAACGTCCGCGTCGGGCGTAATTGCGTTATGGCCGCCCACACCGGGATTTCCGGCAGCGTGACTATCGGCGACGGCGCCCAGTTCGGGGGGCGCGCCGGGGTGGCCGACCACCTGACCATCGGCGACCGTGCGCGGATCGGCGCGGCCGGCGGGGTGATGCGGGATATTCCTGCCGGCGAAACCTGGGGCGGCTTTCCCGCCCGGCCGATCCGGCAATGGATGCGCGAAGTCGCTTGGCTCACCAGGCAGGCGGGCCGCAAAGAGGGGAACGAATGAGCCGCAAGGCGCCGGTGAGCGAAACTCCCAGCGAAATCGACATCACCGAGATCCTGGCGCGAATCCCGCACCGTTATCCGTTCCTGCTGGTCGACCGCTGCGAGGACTACCGGGCGCACGAATCGATCGTGGGCATCAAGTGCGTCACCGCCAACGAGCCGTACTTCCAGGGCCACTTCCCGGGCTATCCGGTGATGCCGGGCGTGCTGATCGTCGAGGCGCTGGCCCAGACCGGCGCGGTGCTGATGTCGAAGTCGCTGGAGATTGAAGTCGGGGGCAAGGCGATCTTCTTCATGTCCCTGGACAATTGCCGGTTCCGCGCCCCGGTCCGGCCGGGCGCCGTGATCCGCCTGGCGGTCGAGGTGATCCGCGCGCGGGGCGATGTGTTCAAGTTCCGCGGCCGAGCGCTGGTCGATGACAAGGTCGCCGCCGAAGCCGAATTCGCAGCCATGGTGGTGGACACCCAGTGAGCGTCGATATCCATCCGACGGCGATCGTCGCCAGGGGCGCGGAGCTTGCCGACGGCGTCAGCATCGGTCCCTATTCGATCCTCGGCGAGCACGTCAGGATCGGTCCGCGCACGCAGATCCTCTCCCACGTGGTCATCGAGGGCCACACGCGTATCGGCGAGGACTGCACGGTACGCAACTTCGCCAATCTCGGCGGGCCGCCGCACCACACCGCCTACCAGGGCGAGCCGACCGAACTGGTGATCGGCGATCGCAACAAGATCTGGGAACACGTGACGATGCATATCGGCACGGTGCAGTCCAACGGCGTCACCCGGGTCGGCGACGACGGCATGTTCATGGCGACCAGCCACGTCGGCCATGACTGCACGGTCGGCGACAATGTCATCCTGGCGCACTCGGCGACGCTCGGCGGCCATGTGGACATCGGCGACTTCGTGATGGTCAGCGGCCTGGCGGCAGTCCACCAGTATTGCCGGGTCGGGCGATACTCGTTCATCGGCGGCCTGGCGGCGGTGACCAAGGACGTGATCCCCTACGGCCTGGTCTGGGGCAACCACGCCCACCTGGAGGGCCTGAACCTGGTGGGGCTGAAGCGCCGCGACTTCGGGCGCGACACGATCAGCGAGCTGCGCTCGGCCTACCGGCTGCTGTTCGCCGAGGAAGGCACCTTCCAGGAGCGCATCGACGACACGGCCGCCACCTTCGGCCACAGCGCCCCGGTGATGGAGATCATCGACTTCATCCGTGCCGAGGCCGGCCGCCCGCTCTGCCTGCCTGAACGCGAAGTGTGATGCAGAAGCTCGGGCTGATCGCCGGCGGCGGGAGTCTGCCCGTCGAGATCGCCGAGCATTGCCAGCGCTCCGGCCGCCCGCTGTTCGTGATTCGGCTGAAGGGCTTCGCGGGCGCGGGGCTCGAGCCCTATGCCGGCGCCGAGGTGGGCCTGGCCGAGCTTGGGAAATGCTTCAAGGCCCTGAAGCGCGCCGGCTGTCGCGCCATCTGCCTTGCGGGGAATGTCGCGCGGCCCGATTTCAGCGCCCTGATGCCGGACTTGCGCGGCCTCGCAGCCCTGCCGGGCGCGATCGCGGCGGCGCGCAAGGGCGACGACGCCCTGTTGCGCTTCCTCGTGGGCGAATTCGAGAAAGAAGGCTTCGCGGTCGAAGGCGCGCATGAAGTGATGGACGACCTCGGCCTCGGCGAGGGACTGCTTGGGCGTGTCGCGCCGTCCGACGACGCTTTCGCCGACATTGCGCACGCGATGGACGTGGCGCGCGCGATCGGGCGGTTGGACGTTGGCCAGGCGGTGGCGGTCTGCCGCGGCCTCGTCCTGGCCGTCGAGGCGGCCGAGGGGACCGACGCCATGCTCGCCCGCGTGGCGGACCTGCCCGAAGCGCTGCGCGGCCGGCCGGACGCTCCCAAGGGGGTATTGGCCAAGGCGCCCAAGCCGACCCAGGAGACGCGCGTGGATCTGCCGACCATCGGCCCCGCTACCGTCCGCGCCGTCGCCCGCGCGGGCCTGGCCGGCATCGTCGGCGAGGCGGGCGGGTTGCTGGTGCTCGACCGCGACGAGGTGGTCGCGCTGGCCGACGAACTCGGCGTGTTCATCCTGGGCGTGGAGGCGCACGCGCCGTGAGCCCGCCGCTCACCGTCATGCTGGTGGCGGCAGAGGCGTCGGGCGACGATCGCGGCGCGGGCCTCGCTCGGGCCCTGAAGCGCCGGCTGGGGGAGGGCGTCCGCTTCGTGGGCGTCGGCGGCGAGCGGATGGCGGCCGAAGGCGTGCAGAGTCCCTTCGATATCGCCGACATTTCTATCCTGGGCCTGCTGGAGGGCTTGGTGGCCTATCCGCGCATCGTCCGTCGCGCCGACGAGACGGCGGACATCGCCCGGCGGGAAAAACCCGACATCGCGGTGCTGATCGACTCCTGGGGCTTCACCCTGCGGGTCGCCCAGCGGCTGCGCCGGCTCGATCCCGCGCTGCCCTTGATCAAGTACGTGGGTCCGCAGGTCTGGGCGACCCGGCCGGGCCGGGCGAAGACCCTGGCGGCCGCCGTCGACCACCTGCTGTCGATCCACGCCTTCGATGCGCCCTATTTCGAGGCGGAGGGCCTGCCGGTGACCTTCGTCGGCAACTCCGCGCTCAGTCTGGACTTCTCCAAGGCCGATCCAGCGCGCCTTCGCGCTCAGATCGGCGCCGCCCCCGCCGATCCGATCCTGCTGGTGCTGCCCGGCAGCCGGCCGGGCGAGATCCAACGTGTCCTGCCGCCGTTCGAGGACGCCGTGCGCCGCCTGAAGGCCGACCGCCCAGGCCTGCACGTGGTGATTCCGGCCGCGCCTACCGTCGCCGACCTGGTCAAGGCGCGCGTCGCCGGCTGGCCGTTCCGCTCGCATGTGATCGAAGGCGACGAGGGCAAGCTCGACGCCATGAAGGCCGCCACCGTCGCGCTCGCCTGCTCGGGCACGGTGACGACGGAGCTGGCGCTGGCCGGGGTCCCCATGGTGGTCGGCTATCGGATCGGGACGGTGACCTACGCCCTGCTCAAGGGGCTGATCCGCACGAGATACATCACGCTCTTCAACATCGCCGCACAGGCCTTCGTGGCGCCGGAGCTGGTGCAGGGCGAGTGCGCCGGGCCGAAGCTGGCGCGCGAGGTGGCCCTGCGGCTCGACGACGCCGAATTGCGCAACCGACAGATGACGGCCCAATACGCTGCGCTGGACAAGATGGGCCGCGGCGGCCCCGATCCCTCCGAAGCCGCCGCGGAAGCGGTGCTCAAGGTGCTGGCCGGGCGGGTGCGCGCCTAGGCCGAGACGGACTCGGGATTGGGCGCCGGCGCCGCGAGATTGCGCCGCGAGGCGTCTTCGGCGGCCCACAGCGCGTGGACCTGCAGCACCTTCGGCTCTACCGGGGTTATCCCCAGCCTATTCAGCGCCGGAAAGATCCTGCTTTCGTTGAAGGCTTTCAGCTGGGCCTCGTCTTCCCACACATCGATGACCAGAAGGCCGTCCTCATCGAACGCGACCTGATGGACGATCGCGCCCTCGGGCGCCGGCTCAATCGGAGCTTCGGCGCGGTAGCGGTTGAAGGCTTCCCGATCGACTTCCTTCGAGCGGTAAATGGCCATGATGGGCATGGGGTCCTCCCTGGGTTGCGAGTGGCGAAAACACCCCCACCGGTAACCTAGGACCTACCCATAACGCCGTAATGTCAACCGGCCTAACCGCGCTTCTCGACCGGAACGTAGGGCCGCTGCGTGGCGCCGGTGTAGAGCTGGCGGGGCCGGCCGATCTTCTGGTTGGGGTCCTCGATCATCTCCTTCCACTGGGAGATCCAGCCGACCGTGCGCGCCACCGCGAACAGCACCGTGAACATCTCCGCCGGGAAGCCCAGCGCGCGCAGCGTGATGCCCGAATAGAAGTCGACGTTCGGGTAGAGCTTGCGCTCGATGAAATACTCGTCAGAGAGCGCGATGCGCTCCAGCTCCATGGCCACCTTCAGCAGCGGATCGTCGCCGTGGCCGACCTCGTCCAGCACCTCGTGGCAGGTCTTCTGCATCACCGTCGCACGCGGGTCGTAGTTCTTGTAGACGCGGTGGCAGAAGCCCATCAGCCGGTAGCGCCGGTCCTTCACGCCCTGGATGTACTCGGGGATGCGGTCGACGGTGCCGATCTCCTTGAGCATGTTCAGCGCCTCTTCATTCGCCCCGCCGTGCGCGGGGCCCCAGAGGCAGGCGATGCCGGCCGCGATGCAGGCGAACGGATTGGCGCCCGACGAGCCCGCCAGCCGCACGGTGGAGGTCGAGGCGTTCTGCTCATGATCGGCGTGCAGGATGAAGATGCGGTCCATGGCGCGCGTCAGGATCGGGTTCGGCTTCCAGTCCTCGGCCGGGACCGAGAAGCTCATCTTCAGGAAGTTCTCCGCATAGGAGAGGTCGTTGCGCGGATGCACGAAGGGTTGGCCGCGGAAGTATTTGAAGGCGCGCGCGGCGATGGTCGGCATCTTGGCGATCAGCCGGTGCGACGAGATCATCCGCTGCTCGGGATCGTCAATGTTGGTGCTGTCGTGGTAGAAGGCCGACAGAGCGCCGACCGCGCCGGTCATGATCGCCATCGGGTGAGCATCCCGACGGAAGCCCTGGAAAAACCTGTCGAATTGGTCGTGCAACATCGTGTGGTAGGTGATGTTGTGCTCGAAGGTCGTGTACTCGGCGGCGGTCGGCAGCTCGCCGTGCAGCAGGAGGTAGCAGACCTCCAGGAAGTTCGATTTCTCGGCCAGTTCGGTGATCGGATAGCCGCGGTGCAGCAGGATGCCCTTGTCACCGTCGATGAAGGTGATCTTGCTTTCGCAGCTGGCCGTCGAGGTGAAGCCGGGATCGTAGGTGAAGGCGTCGCTTTCGGCGTAGAACTTGCGGATGTCGACGACGTCGGGGCCGGCCGTACCCTTCAGGATCGGCAGCTCGAGCGTCTTGCCGCCGATGCTGATCTTCGCCGTGTCGGCCATGCCTATTCTCCGAAAACGCGTGGAATGAAACGCCCGTTCGACCGCGCTTATAGCGCTTTAACTGGTGAGCGAAAGCGCATCGTCAAGCCGTCCCAGGCTTTCGTGTTTCCCTAGCGAAACGAGGGCGCCGGCAAGGTCCGGCGCGGGCGATCCCCCGGACAGCACGGCGCGCAGCGGCGGCCCGATCTTGCCCAGGCCGACGCCCTCGCTTTCGGCGAATTCGCGGTTGACGGCTTCCAGCGCCGGGACCTCCCAGACCGGTGCGGCGGCGAGCGCCTGGCGCAGGCGGGCGAGCCTGGCGCGAGTCTCTTCGGTCAGCAGGTCCAGCGCCTTCTGCGGCAGTTCCAGCGGCCGCCGCTTCAGGGCGAAGACCGTGGCGTCCGCCAGTTCCAGCGTCGTCTTGGCCCCGTCGCGGACGAAGGGGATGACGTGTTCGAGCACCGCTAGATGGTCGTCGTGCAGCGGCCAGTCGCGGCTCCGGTGGATCTCGGCCACCAGCTTCGCCAGCCGCGCCGGCTCGGCCAGGCGGATAAAGTGGTTGTTCAGGTGGTTCAGCTTGGCCCAGTCGAGGCGCGCCGGCGCGCCGACCACGTCCTTGATGTCGAACCAGCCGACGGCCTGTTCGTCGGTGAAGATCTCGTCGTCGCCGTGGCCCCAGCCGAGCTTGGCCAGATAGTTGCGCATGGCCTCGGGCAGGTAGCCCATGTCGGCGAACTCGCTCACCGCCTGCGCCCCGTGGCGCTTGGAAAGCTTCGTCCCGTCGGGACCGTGGATCAGCGGCAGGTGCGCCCAGACCGGCGGCGTCCAGCCCAGACCTTCATAGATCAGGGTCTGCCGGGCGGCGTTGTTCAGGTGGTCGTCGCCGCGGATCACGTGGGTCACGCCCATCTCGTGGTCGTCCACCACCACCGCCAGGTTGTAGGTCGGCGTGCCGTCGGTGCGCAGCAGGATCAGGTCGTCGAGGTCCTTGTTATGGAACCGCACCGGCCCCTTCACCTGGTCGTCGATCGGGGTCTCGCCCTCGAGCGGGCACTTCAGCCGCACCACGAACGGCCGGTCCGGCGCGTCGTTGGGCGAGAGGTCACGCCAGGGCGAGCGGACCACTCGGCCCTCGGCGCGGGCGAGCGTGCGCTCGGCCTCCAGCTCGTCGGGCGTCATGTAATCGCGGTAGGCCGAGCCCCGCGCCAGCATCTCGTCCACAGCGACGCGGTGGCGCTCGGCGCGGCTCGCCTGGAACACCGGCGTCTCATCGGACTCCAGCCCCAGCCAGGCCAGGCCGTCGAAGATCACCTGCACGGCGTCCTGGGTGGAGCGCTCTCGGTCGGTGTCTTCGATGCGCAGGAGGAATTTGCCCCCGGTGTGGCGGGCGTATAGCCAGTTGAAAAGCGCCGTCCGGGCCGTGCCAATATGCATGGCGCCGGTGGGCGAGGGGGCGATGCGGGTGACGACGGGGCGGTCGGACATCGAGGTGGAGGGACCTGGAGAAGCTGCCGCGCCGAGCGGCTGGGCGGCGCCTCTTAGCACGTGGGTTCGGGGGCGTCCTAGCTCGGCGCGCGCATGGCCGTGGCTCGCCGAGCAGGCCGCGCGCCAGGCCGAGCGCTGGACGCTTTGGACGCCGGTGGCGTTCGGCTCGGGCGCCGGTCTCTATTTCGCGACGCTCCGCGAGCCGCAGTCCTGGGTCGCCTTCGTCGGAGTGGCGGTCGCGGCGGTGCTGCTGCTGGCGGCGGGGCGTTGGAGCCAGACCCGCGCCTTGACCGCCTTCCTGGTGCTCGTCGCCTGCGCGGTGGGCGGCTTCTCGGCGGCGAAACTCCGCTCCGACCACGTCAAGTCGCCGGTCGCGCCGGCCCAGAGCCGGCCAGCGCGCCTGGACGGCTGGGTGGTCGACGTCATCAGCCCCGGGCAGGGCGGGCCACGGTTGATGATCGCGCCGGCGCTGATAGGCGACTGGCCCGCCGAGGCGACCCCGGTCCGGGTGCACGTCACCCTGCGCGGCGGCTATCTGCCGGGACCCGGCGAGCCGATCAGCCTGTTGGCGGTGATCAACGCCCCGCCGCCGCCGGCCAGCCCCGGGTCCTATGACTTCGCGCGGGATTCCTTCTTCCAGAGCGTCGGCGGCGTGGGCTTTGCGCTCGGCCCGGCCCAGACGTGGGCGGCGCCCGTTGCGCCGCCTTGGCGGCTACGCCTGACTATGCGGATCAACGCGCTCCGCTGGGAGCTGACTCGGCGGATCGTCGACACGCTCGGCATGCGCACCGGCGGGCTCGCCGCCGCCATGACGACGGGGCACGACGCCTTCATCCCGAAGGCCGAGGTCGACGACCTGCGCGCGGCGGGCCTGGCCCACATCATCTCGATCTCCGGGCTGCACATGGCCATCGTCGGCGGCTTCGTCTTCGCCATCGTGCGGTTCGGCATCGCCGCCTGGCCGTGGCTCGCCTTGCGCGCGCC
>NZ_JAQGIZ010000157.1 GCF_028290885.1 Phenylobacterium sp. | reverse complement strand
GAGCGAAAGCGTCTCCAAGGCGGCGCGCTGCTCCGGAGAGAGCACCTCCAGGGCGGCGGCCGGCGGGAAACCGGCGCCTATCGAGGCGGCGCCGGCGGTGGAGGGCGGGGGAGGGGGGGGCGCCTCGGCGGCAGCCTGGAGGGCGCTCGATTTCGGGGCTTCGGTTGGGGGGCTTTTCTTGGCGCCGGCGGCGGCCGTCGAGGTCCGGGGCTTCGCGGACGCCTTGGCCCGCGGCTTGGCGGTCTTCGCGGTATCATTCATCGTCGACTCCCTCCGGATCGAGCGCGCCCTTCCTCTCGGTCGCGGTCTGGCCTATGACCTCGCCCCTAATGAAAGCCCTATCGCGCCCGGTATCAATGACCAAGGCCTTGCGAATCGCCCTGGGCCTGCTGGCGCTTCCGGCGTCGGGCGCCTTGGCCGCGACGGGAGGGGCGACCGGGGCCGCGCCCTGTGCGCCGGGGACCTCGGCCGGCTATCCCTCTTTCTGCGACATTCCCCCGACGCCGACGGACGTCCGCAGCCCCAAGGCCTTCAGGGCGGCCGTGGTTGATCTCCGCCGCGCCGGCCGGCGGGTGGTGCGCGCCTCGGGGCCGGGGACTTTCGGCCTGCCACTTGGGGAGGCCGACGCCTTCAGCCGGTCCGCCCAGGCCGAGGCTGCGCCGCCCCCGGAGATCGCCGCCCCGCCTTCGGAGCGATCGGAGGCCGCTGCGGCCGAGCTCAGGCGACGGGCCGCCCCGCCGCCGCGGCGGACTCATTGATGACTCCCGACACCCGCCCGCCGAACCCGATCGCCCACCCCAAGGCGCAGCTAGTCCCATGATCCCCGAGTTCCACCGAATCCGCCGGCTCCCGCCCTACGTCTTCGAGGAGGTCAACCGCCTCAAGGCCCGGCTGCGCGCCGAGGGTGTCGACATCATCGACTTCGGCATGGGCAATCCCGACATGCCCACGCCCAAGCACATCGTGGACAAGCTCGTCGAGACCGCGCGCGATCCCAAGTCCGGCCGCTACTCCGCGTCCAAGGGCATCCTCGGCCTGCGCCGGGCCATGGCCGGCTACTACGCCAGGCGCTTCGGCGTGAAGCTCGACCCCGCCACCGAGGTGGTGGCCACCCTCGGCTCAAAGGAAGGCTTCGCCAACCTCGCCCAGGCGATCACGGCGCCTGGCGACGTGATCATCTGCCCCAACCCTGCCTATCCGATCCATGCCTATGGATTCATCATGGCGGGTGGGGTGATCCGCCATGTGCCCGCTCTATCCCCGGAAGCCTATCTCTCGGGGGTCAGCCGGGCCGTGCGGCACTCCGCGCCGCCCGCCAGCGTCCTCATCGTCAGCTATCCGTCCAACCCGACCGCCCAGTGGGTCGACCTCGACTTCTACAAGGACGCCATCGCCCTGGCGCGCAAGCACGACATGCTGGTGCTCTCGGACATCGCCTATTCGGAAATCTACTTCGAAAACAATCCTCCCCCATCGATCCTTCAGGTAGATGGCGCGCGCGACATCGCCGTAGAGGTGAATTCGCTTTCGAAGACCTACGCCATGGCCGGCTGGCGCGTCGGCATGGTCGTCGGCAACGAGCGCATGTGCGCCGCCCTGGCGCGGGTGAAGTCCTACCTCGACTACGGCGCCTTCACGCCGATCCAGGTGGCGGCCGCGGCCGCCCTCAACGGGCCGCAGGACTGCGTCGCCGAGATCCGGGCCACCTACAAGTCCCGTCGCGACGTGCTGGTTTCGGCCATGGCCCGGGCAGGCTGGGACATTCCCGTCCCGCCGGCCTCGATGTTCGCCTGGGCGCCTGTTCCGGAGGCCTTCCGCGAGGCCGGCTCGATGATGTTCTCCAAGCTGCTGATCGAGGAGGCCGGCGTCGCCGTCTCGCCAGGGGTGGCGTTCGGCGAGTTCGGCGAGGGCTATGTGCGCATCGGCCTGGTCGAGAACGAACACCGCATCCGCCAGGCGGCCCGCAATGTGAAGAAGTTCCTGGAACGCTCGGGCCAGATCCTGAGCGGCGCGCGGCGCTACGCGCCGGCGGACTGACCGGAGGGGGCGGGGGGCGTGGCGAGATCCCATTGGCGCATCGGCGTGGCCGGCCTGGGCACGGTCGGCGCGGGCCTGATCGGCCTGATCGCCGCCAACCCGGGCTTTTCTCCCGCGGGCGGCGCCTGCGAGGTCACCGGGGTCAGCGCCCGGTCCCGGGCGCGGGCCCGGCCGGTGGATATCTCCGGCCTAGCCTGGTTCGACGATCCCGAGGCCCTGGCCCGGTCGGAGGACAACGACCTCTTCGTCGAGCTGATCGGCGGCGCCGAGGGGCCGGCCAGGGCCGCCGTCGAGGCGGCGCTGCGCCTGGGCAAGCCCGTCGTCACCGCCAACAAGGCCCTGATCGCCGCCCACGGCAAGGAACTCGCGGCCCTCGCCGAGGCGCGCGGCGCGCCACTGCTCTTCGAGGCGGCGGTGATGGGGGGCACCCCGGCGGTCAAGATGCTGCGCGAGGCCTTGGTCGGCGACGAGGTCGAGGCGGTGGCCGGTATCCTCAACGGCACCTGCAACTACATCCTCACCGAGATGGAGGCGACCGGGCGGAGTTTCGCCGAGGTGCTGGCCGAGGCCCAGGCGCTCGGCTACGCCGAGGCCGATCCCACAATGGACGTCGGCGGCTTCGACGCCGGCCACAAGATCACCATCCTGGCCGCTCTCGCCTTCGGCTGCGCCCCGACCCTGGCGGCCGCCGAGATCGAGGGGGTGGAGAGCATCGACCTTCTCGACCTGCGCCTCGCCAAGGAACTTGGCTATCGCATCAAGCTGGTGGCCAGCGCCGTGCGGTCGGCGAGCGGCGTCTCGGTGCGGGTGCACCCGGCCCTGACCCCCCTCGACCATCCCCTGGCGCGGGTGGATGGGGTGCTCAACGCCCTCTTCATCCAGGGCGCCCGCACCGGACGAATCTTCATCCAGGGGGCCGGGGCCGGGGCCGGCCCTACGGCCGCCGCCGTCGCCGCAGACATTGCCGACGTCATGGCCGGCGCGCGGCGCCCGGTCTTCCAGCGGCCCGCCGCCACCCTGGAGGCCTTCTCTCCCGTCTCGCCGGCCGAGGCGACGGGCCGGGCCTACGTGCGGCTGATCGTCCGCGACCAGCCCGGCGTGATCGCGTCGATCTCCGAAACCCTCGCCGAAGCGGGCGTCTCGATCGACAGCTTCCTGCAGAAGCACGTCGAAGGCGCCGGCGGCGTGCCGATCGTCCTCACCACCCACGTCGCGCCGGAAGCGACGATCGCCAGGGCGGTGACGGCCATGGCCGCCCTCCCGGCCATGATCACCGCCCCGCGCGTAATTCGCATCGCGCGCATCTGAGAATCCGCCGACCATGGCGCGCCAGAGCAGGATGCCGTTGGGCGAAATCGCCTGGCGCATGAATCCTGCTCTCAACTTAAGAGTGTGGAGCGTGTTTCAGACGTTTCGGTGAAACGTCATCAAGCTCTGGCTCCCTTGGAGATAACGATGACTACCCAGATTCTGGATCGCGGCTTGGTGATGGACGCGGTCCGCGTCGCGGAGGAGGCGGCCATCGCCGCCTGGGCCCTGGCCGGGCGGGGCGACGAGAAGGCGGCCGACCAGGCGGCGGTCGACGCCATGCGCACCGCGCTCAACGAACTGGCCATCGAGGGCGTGATCGTCATCGGCGAGGGCGAGCGCGACGAGGCGCCCATGCTCTACATCGGCGAGCGGGTAGGGCGGGGCGGTCCGCGTATCGATATCGCCCTCGATCCCCTCGAGGGGACCACCCTGACCGCCAAGTCCATGGCCGACGCCCTGGCGGTGATGGCCTGGGCCCCCGCCGACACCCTCCTGAACGCGCCCGACACCTACATGGACAAGATCGCCTGCGGTCCCGGTCTCCCCCCTGGCGTCATCGATCTCGACCGCTCGCCCGCCGACAACGTCCGCGCCCTGGCCAAGGCCAAGGGCCTCGATCCCAGCGAGATCTCCGTCTGCGTCCTGGACCGGCCGCGCCACGCCGAGATCATCGCGTCCCTGCGCGTCGCCGGGGCGCGGGTGCGCCTGATTACCGACGGCGACATCGCCGGGGTGATCAACACCGCCGATCCCAACACGGGTGTCGACATGTACGTGGGGCAGGGGGGCGCTCCGGAGGGTGTCCTGGCCTGCGCCGCCCTCAAGTGTGTCGGCGGCCAGTTCCAGGGCCGCCTGGTGTTCCGCAACGCCGACGAGCGCGCCCGCGCCCACGGCCATGGGATCACCGACCTCGACCGCAAGTACGACCTGCACGAAATGGTCCGCTCCGACGCCATCTTCGTCGCCACTGGCGTGACCGGCGGGGCCCTTCTGGACGGGGTGCGCATCAAGGACGGCTTCGTCCACACCCACACCCTTGTGATGAACTCGGCAAGCGGCGCCGTGCGCCAGGTGCGCCTGAAACGCCGGCTCTGATGGGCCTCCCGGATCCGATCGTTTCCGAACAGGCCGGGGCCGGCGACTACCTGGGGGTCGCCTCCTCCCTGACCGGCCGGCGCTGGCGCGCCCGTCCGGCCGACCCAGAGACAATCGCGGCCCACCAGGCGCGGCTCGGCCTGTCGGAGCCGCTCGCGCGGGCCATGGCCTCCCGGGGCGTCGCCGCCGAGGCCGGCGAGGCCTTCCTGCGGCCGACCCTGCGCGCCCTGTTCCCCGATCCCTCCAGCTTCGCCGACATGGACCGGGCGGCGAGCATTCTGGTGGACGCGCTAGAGGCCGGCCGCCCGATGGTGGTGTTCGCCGACTACGACGTGGACGGCGCTTGCAGCGCGGCCCAGCTGATCCGCTGGTTCCGGCACATGGGCCGCGATCTGCCGCTCTACGTGCCGGACCGCCTCACCGAGGGCTATGGGCCCAGCCCCGCCGCCTTCCGCAAGCTACGCGACGAGGGGGCCGAACTGGTGATCACCGTCGACTGCGGCGCGGCGGCCCACGACGCCCTGGCCGCCGCCCGCGAGATCGGCCTGGAGGTGGTGGTCATCGACCATCACCTGATGCGCGACGTCCCCCTGGCGGCGGCCCTGGTCAATCCCAATCGCGCCGACTGCGGTTCGGGCCAGGGCGTGCTCGCCGCCGCCGGCGTGACCTTCGTGCTGCTGGTGGCGCTCAATCGGGAGGCGAGGGGCCGGCGCCTGTTCGCCGCCCGTCCCCAGCCGGACGTGCGCCGATGGCTGGACCTGGCGGCCATGGGAGCGATCTGCGATGTGACCCAGCTGGCCGGGTTCAACCGCGCCCTGGCCAGCCTGGGTCTCAGGGTCCTGTCCGAATGGCGCAATCCCGGCCTTTGCGCCCTCATGGACGGCGCCGGCCTCGCCCGCGGCGCCGCCGGCGTCTTCGAGGCCGGGTTCATCCTGGGGCCAAGAATCAACGCCGGGGGCCGCGTCGGCCGTTCCGACCTCGGCGCGCGCCTGCTCTCCACCGATGATCCGGCGGAGGCGGCGGAGCTGGCCGCTTGCCTCGAGGCGCTTAATGCCGAGCGCAAGGCCATCGAACACGCCATCGTCGAGGAGGCGGCCCTGGTCCTGGAGCGGGACAGCAACCTCGATCCCGACGCCCCGGTCCTGGTGGTGGCGCGCGAGGACTGGCATCCGGGCGTGATCGGCATCGTGGCCAGCCGCCTTCGGGAACGCTACCGCAAGCCCGTCATCGTCGTCGGCATCGACCGCGCGGCAGACATCGCCAAGGGCTCGGGCCGTTCGCAGCCCGGCGTCAATCTCGGCCGCGCCATCCAGGCGGCGTTCGCCGAGGGCCTGCTGCTCACGGGCGGGGGGCACGCCATGGCGGCGGGCCTCACCCTGCGACCCGCGGCCCTGCCGGAGCTCCGCGAGTTCCTCTGCGAGCGCCTGCGGGCCGAAGCGGCCACGGCCACCCTGGAAGACGCCCTCGACGTCGACGCCCTGGTCTCGCCCGGCGGCGCGGCGCGCGCCCTCCTGGAGGAGTTCGCGGCCCTGGCCCCGTTCGGGCCAGGCAATCCCGAGCCCCTGTTCGCCCTCGCCGACGTCCGCGTCGAGCGTCCGTTCCCGATCAAGGGCGGCCACCTTCGCTGCGACCTCGTCGAGCCCGGCGGCGGCCGGCTGAAGGCCATCGCCTGGCGGGCGGGCGACACCCCGCTGGGGCGGCGCCTGATGGCCGGAGGCGGCGCCGTCCACGTCGCGGGCAAGCTCAAGGCCGACGACTGGAACGGCCGCGAGGGGGTGCAACTGGAGATCGAGGACGTGGCCGATCCGCGCCGCGCCGCCTAGAGTCTGGACGGGCGTCACGCCCTTGCGTGGCTGTAATCTCGCGGATATACCGCGCGCTCCCGCGACTGCGGTCCCTTCGTCTATCGGTTAGGACACCAGATTTTCAATCTGGGAAGACGGGTTCGACTCCCGTAGGGACTACCAGGCTGGCAGCCCCACATAGAAATTCCATGGATCGCCGTCCCGTGCGGCATGGTATGCTTCCTCCCGCCCCAAGCGTGGAGTTCCGCGTGTGGGGCGCGGCCGGAAAGGCCTCCTCATGAAAACCCAGCCGTCTTACGGTTCGACACCTGGTCGCCGCGAGCCCATGGATCCGCGGTCCACCGGGGGCCTGTCGCCCCACACCCGCAAGGTTATGCTGAACGACCGGCGCAGCACGCGCTGAGAGCTGCTCGCGCGGCGGGTTCAGGCTAAGGCGTTCGCCGCCGGAGTGGGAACTGGTCCGGCGATCAGGGAACGGCCCAGTGTGTGAATCTCGCGCAAATCATCGCCATCCAGGTGATTCCATCTGGATGGATTTAGAGGCTGATTCGGCCTTTTGATCTGTTCCGTCAAAAGGCATCAGGCTCTGGCGGCGGCGCCTCGACGCTGGTGACCTCGAACCCGATCAGGTTGGCGGTCCCAAAGGTGTTCGCGATCGGCACGTCTACTGCGTCCCGCCCGCGGGCGATCAGCACCCGGCCCATGCGCGGCATGTTGTTGCGCGCATCGAACGCGTACCAGCGTCCGCCGAGATAGACCTCGAACCAGGCGCTGAAGTCCATCACGCCGGCGACCGGCACGCCGATATCGCCCATGTAACCCGTGCAGTAGCGGGCGGGGATGTTCATGCAGCGGCAGAAGGTCACCGCCAGATGCGCATAGTCGCGGCAGACCCCAGTCGCCTCGACCCAGGCGTCGTAAGCGGTCTTGTCCGGCCGGGTATTGGCATAGTTGAAGACGATGTGGTTGTGGACATAGTCGCAGATCGCCTGCACGCGGGCCCAGCCGGGCGGCGTCTTCTCGAACAGCCTCCAGGCCGCGTCGCTCAGGCGATCGGTCTCGCAGTAGCGGCTGCCGAGCAGGAACAGCACCGTCTCGTCGGGGAGGTCCTGCACCGGGTGCTGCTCGGCCCCCGGCGCATAGTCGTCGATCAGTCCGGTATCCCTGATGATGAAGTCCGACGACAGGGTCAGCTGTCCGGCCGGCGCAAAGACACGGCTGCAGATGTTCCCGAAGCTGTCCAGATATTGATGTACGTCCAGGGGCGGATCGGTCCGGAGCCAGTCCGGCGTCTCCAGGTCATCCCGCCGGGACGGGTGGACGCTGAGGGTCAGCAGCATCGGTGTTGGCGACGGGAGGTCGTAGATGATTTGGAAGCCGGTGTGGAGGCGCATGGATCGGCTTCCCACGCGGCGGGTCGCACTACAAGCCACGTGATAGACTCCGCGCAGGATCGGAAGAAGCGTGACCTTAAAAGAAGCACATGGCCGTGACCTATGAGGCAAGACGGGCGTTGAGGTCGAAATGTCTCAGCTTGTTATCGTAGTAGTGCGGCCGGCCGGTCCCGCGCGGCACAGCGAAAAGGGGCGCGGCGCGCGCAGGGATGCTTAAGGACAACATGAGCCAAGGCTCGCTCAAGCGGCATGGGGGGCGCCCGCTGTACACCTGGAATGGCGGAGCCAGGTCCAAAGGGTCAGCGTAAGATTTCGCGCTCTGCTGACGTTTGTCTTCAAAATATGGATAACATCTGCCGGGTAGACGACATAGCTCTCCTGACCAGTCCGAGCCCGTTTCCATGAACTTCCTGCGTTAGATGTCCATCACTGCGTGCAGGCTTGCCAATACCTATCCATAGTTTGCCAAACCGCACTTCTCCCCTCCGATGCGGTTGTCAACGGATCGCGTACCCCCGCAATCTAACCTTGCGGTTATGGTCCAGGCCGGCGGTCGATACCCGGCTAGTTCGGCCGTGACGTGATCGCGACGGCGCACGGCCGCCCTCTCGCCCCGTCTGGAAGTCCCCCATTCGCGTGATGTTTCGTGAGTTGGCGAAGTCGACTGTGAACGGACTGTCCGGCCGGCTCGATGCGGAGTGTGGCTTTTAGGACAAATGTGCGACAAATTATCGCGGACTACGCCGTCACCAATTACGTCGTTGACCTGAGTTATGGCATAACAGCATCATTAACCTTTGCTTCTCCGTGGGGAAGAGGGCGGAGAAAAGGCTGTGGGGCCGATGGCAGATCACGAGTCGGGAGGCCGTGATTCGCACGAGGTTGCTGTGCGGATCAGTGGACGGGTAAAGTGGTTCGATGGTGGAAAGGGCTATGGCTTCATCGTGCCTGATGACGCCAGCCAGACCGGCCTAAAGGACGTGCTTCTCCACATCACCTGCCTGCGTCACGCGGGCCGCGACGGCGCTCCTGAGGGCGCGCCGGTCGTTTGTGATGTCGTCAAGCGCGCCAAGGGCTGGCAGGTGCTTGAGATCATCGAGCTCGACGACAGCCTCGCGCCCCAGAGCGCGGGCTCCAGGGTCGATGAGCGCTTGCGCGATCCGGCCGACACCGCTCGCCAGCGGCCCCCGCCGCCCGCCCCGGCGTCGGGCGAACCCGGCGACGACGCGCGTGAACACGGCGAGGGCAACGGCGTCGCCCCGGCGGCGGCGGCCGCGCCGCGTGCGCCGCGCATCCTCCTCGATCCCGAGGGTCGGCTGGAACCCGCCAAGGTCAAGTGGTTCAACCGCGCAAAAGGTTACGGCTTCGTCGTCAGGGAGGCGCTCCCGGGCGACATCTTCATCCACATCGAGGTGCTGCGCCGTATCGGCGTCGACGACCTCCAGCCGGGCGACGCCGTGAAGGTCCGCTTGGCCGAGGGGCCCAAGGGACTGGTTGCCGCCGAGATCGAACTGGGTCAGGCTTAGGGCTCTTCTCCCCGCGCCATCGGAGTGCCCGGACCTTGACGCTCGCTTCGATCCCCGGCCCCGGCGCGCGGCCGCGCCTCCTGTTGCTCGTCTCCCTGATTGGCGTCTTGATTTGCGGTGGGACGGCCGTCCGCGCCGCCGGCCCGGGCCTCCGCATCGAGCCCCTGGCCGTGGCCACCCACCGGGGCGTGCGCCACTTCACGGTCGAGATCGCCGACACCGAGGCGACGCGGGAGAGGGGGCTGATGTTCCGCAAGCGGCTGGCCGGCGCCCAGGGCATGCTGTTCGATTTCAAGACGCCCCGGCCGGTCGCCTTCTGGATGAAGAACACCCTTATCCCCCTCGACATGCTGTTCATCGCTCCGGACGGTCGCGTGATCTCCATCGCGCGTCAGGCGACGCCGATGTCGGAAACACCTATCCCCTCGGGCGGCGATGTCCTGGGCGTCCTGGAGATCCGCGGCGGCCGGGCGGCGGAGATCGGCGTCCAGCCGGGCGACCATGTCCGGGAGCGGATCTTCCACCCTTGACCCGCCACGTCCAGGAGCCCCCGCCGCCGCCCGAAGGCTTCGTTCTCCAGACGGGCCGCGGCGCCTTCACCACCCATAATGGCCCCTATTACGCCAAGCCGAGCGACACCGGAGTCGTCCAGGCCTTCTACGCCCTGGGCCGCCACTGCAACGGCGTCGGCCTGATCCACGGCGGCATGCTGTCGGCTTTCCTCGACGGCCTGCTGGCCGGGGCGGCGGGCCGCGAGTCCGGCGCGACGGCGGTGACCGTGCACCTCTCCATCGATTTCCTCGACATGGGCCGGGCGGGGGACTGGGTCATAGGCGAGGCGCGCGTCACCCGCGCCACGCGGGATCTCGCCTTCGTGGAAGGCCACGCCCGCGTCCAGGGGCGCGACCTGGCCCGCGCCAGCGGGGTCTTCAAGCTTCTGCGCCGCCGCCCGGATACGCCGTCCGGCGCTCCACCCCCGAAGGAGGCATGAGCTACGATTTCGTCATCGTCGGCGCGGGCTCGGCGGGGGCGACCCTGGCGGCGCGGCTCTCCGCCGACCCCGCCGTCCAGGTCGCCCTGGTGGAGGCCGGCCCCGACTATCGTCCGGCCGACGCGCCCGAGGCCATGGCGAGCCCCAACCCCAGCCGGATCATCATGGACCCGGAGTTCGCGCGCTTCCGCTGGGACGCCCTCAAGGCGCGGCGCACCCGGATCCAGGCGCCGCGAACCTACTGGCGCGGCCGCGGCGTTGGCGGAAGCTCGGCGGTCAACGGCCAGATCGCCATCCGCGGCGTCGTCGAGGACTACGACGACTGGGCGGCCTCGGGCTGCGCGGGCTGGTCCTTCCAGGACGTGCTGCCGGCCTTCCGCCGCCTGGAGCGCGACCTGCGCTATGGCGACGAGCCCTGGCACGGCGCGGAAGGGCCGATCCCGATCTATCGGGCGTCCGTCTCCCAATGGGGCGCTGTGGACCAGGCCCTGGCCGAGGGGGCCCTCGACCTCGGCTATGCCTGGGCGCCCGACCACAACCGCCCGGGCGCTCTGGGCGTCTCGCCCTATGCCATCAACAGCCAGGACGGCCGGCGGGTCAGCGTCAACGACGCCTATCTGGATCCGGCGCGCGGGCGCAACAACCTGGCCGTGTTCGGCGGCTCCGTGGTCGACCGCCTGCTCTTCCAAGGCGACCGGGCCGTCGGTGTGCGGCGCCTTGGTCCCGACGGCGCCCACGAACTGCACGGCGAGGAGATCATCCTCTGCGCCGGCGCCGTGCACTCGCCCACCATCCTCCTGCGCTCCGGCGTCGGCCCCGGGGATCACCTGGCCGAGCTCGGACTCGCGCCCCGGGCCGTGCTGCCGGTGGGGGAGGGGTTCCAGGATCATCCGGGCTTCTTCATGCCGCTCAGGCTCGAGCCCTTCGCCGTCGCGCCGGAGGGCTTCCGCCACACGAACCTGTGCGTCCGCTACAGTTCCGGCCTCGCCGGCGCCGGACCCGGCGACATGATGATGGTGGCGATGAACACCGTCGGCGACAGCCTCGGCCGGCACGTCGCGGGCGTCGACCAGCCCCGCTTCGGCCTGGTCGCGGTGTGGGTCAACCAGTGCTTTTCGCGCGGGCAGGTGCGCCTCGCCTCCCTCGACCCTGCCGACCAGCCGGTCGTCGAGGAGAACATGCTGGACGACCCGCGCGATCGCCAACGCCTGCGCGACGGCGTCCGCCGGCTGCTTCAGATCGCCCGCCGCCCCGCCGTCGAAGCCATCGGCCGGCTCGTCCCGCTGGCCTTCGACCCCGCCGACGACGAGGCCCTCGACACCTTCGCCCTGGCCACGGTGGGCGACACCCGGCACGCGACGAGCACCTGCGCCATGGGCGCACCGGACGATCCGCGCGCCGTCGTCGACCCCGATTGCCGGGTTCTGGGATTGCGTGGCCTTCGCGTCGTCGACGCCTCGGTCATCCCCTTCGTGCCCCGCGCCAACACCCATCTGACCACGGTGATGGTCGCCGAGGTCATGGCCGAGCGAATGCTGGCGGGACGCCGGGCCGGCGGCGAAACGACGGCGGTTTCCTTGACCGCGCCGGCCCCTGCGTCATAACCCTTCTCTCATGTTCGGGGCGTGGCGCAGCCTGGTAGCGCATCTGCTTTGGGAGCAGAGGGTCGCAGGTTCAAATCCTGCCGCCCCGACCATGCCGGCCAAAGAGGATCCAAGGGTTCGCCATGCTCGCGCGCATTTTCCGCCCGTCCAAGACCGCCATGCAGTCGGGCAAGGGCAAGACCACCGAATGGATGCTGGAGTTCGAACCCACGGACGCCAGACGCGCCGACCCGCTGATGGGCTGGACCCAGACCGGCGACACCGAGGGCCAGGTGCAGCTCTCCTTCGAGACCAAGGAGGAGGCGGTGCGCTACGCCGACCAGCACGGCATCGCCTTCCAGCTGATCGATCCCAAGCCCGCGAAACGGATCATCAAGGCCTATGCCGACAACTTCGCCTTCGGCCGCAAGGTCCCGTGGACCCACTAGGCGTTAGCGCCCGTAGCTCAACCGGATAGAGCACTCGCCTTCTAAGCGAGCGGTTGCAGGTTCGAGTCCTGCCGGGCGCGCCAAACGGTTCATACGTAGGGCTGGCGCTCCGCGTCCAGCGTCACGACCCAATCCGCCCGGGCCGGCATCTCGGCCAGAATCCAGCGGGTCAGGCGTTCGTAGTGGGCGACGAAGCGGGCGATCTCGCCAGGCTCCATGCCGCCACCCCCTTGGGCGCGGAGCCTGGCCTCCTGCTCGGCGCGCCAGCCGGCGACCACCTCGAAGCTGGGCGCCTCCAGCAGGATCAGGTCATGCAGGCGGGCGAACAGCGCCTGGTAGGGGCCGTCGAGCTGGTCGTTGACGTAGCTGCGCCAAACGCCTTGCGGGTCCTCGTCCCGCTCCAGGTCGTTGACCGGGGTCGCCAGGGCCGCACGACCCTGGCTGACGGCGCCGACGCACCAGCCCTCCAGGATGATCACGTCGACCGGCGAGGCGACCGTCGGCCAGGTCGCGCGGGGACTGCGGTTGTCGGCCGCCTTGTCGAAGCGGGGCAGGGAGACCTTGCCCTTCGACCGGAGCTGGTCGATGGCGGCGCCGGCCATGGCCACGTCGTGCGTGCCGGGCGGCCCGCGCACCGCCAGCAGCGGGTGGACCTCGCGCGCCAGGCGCTGGCGGGCGTCACGGGTCAGGTAGAAGTCGTCGAGCGACAGGGCCACGGCGCGCAGGCCGCGGTCTTCCAGCAGTCGCGCGGCGTAGCGGGCGATGGTGGTCTTGCCCGACCCCTGCGCGCCGCACAGCCCGACGACCGCGCAGCGCTTGCGGTCGATGCGGCGGCGCTGGGCGCGGGCGGCCAGGGGCTCGCAGACCAGCTCCGCCGTCCGGCGGAAACCCTCGGGCAGGCCTTCCTCGGTGATGAAGCGGTCCAGCCCTTGGTCGTCCACTCGCGCCCCTTTAAGGGCCCGCTAGCCCCCGATGTAGCCGCCGATAATCGGCAGGATCTCGCCGGTGATGTAGCTGGAGGTCTGCGGCGAGGCCAGGAACACGTAGGCCGGGGCGATCTCCTCTGGCTGCGCCGGGCGCTTCATCGGGGTATCGCCGCCGAACTTCGCGGTGCGCTCGGCGTCCTTGTCGGCCGGATTGAGCGGTGTCCACACCGGCCCCGGCGCGACGGCGTTCACGCGGATGCCCTTCTTCATCAGGTGAGTGGAGAGGGCGCGAGTGAAGGCGTGGATGCCGCCCTTGGTCATCGAATAGTCGAGCAGGTCCTTGTTGCCCACCAACCCGGTCACCGAGCCCGTCATGACGATCGCCGAGCCCGGGGGCATGTGCGGCACGGCGGCCTTGGCCATGAAGAAGTAGCCGTAGAGGTTGGTCTTCAGGGTGCGGTCGAAATGCTCCTCGGTGAGGTCCTCCAAATCGTTCACATGCTCCTGGAAGGCGGCGTTGTTGACCAGCACGTCGAGCCGCCCGAACGCCTTGACGGTCTGCTGGACGGCGGCCTCGGCGAACCTGGCGTCGGCGACGTCGCCGGAGAGCAGGATGGCGCGGCGGCCCTCGCCTTCGACGGCGCGCTTGGTGAGTTCGGCGTCCTCGTCCTCGTTGAGATAGGCGATGGCCACGTCCGCGCCCTCGCGGGCGAACAGCACGGCGACCGCCCGGCCGATGCCGCTGTCCGCGCCGGTGACCAGGGCCGCCTTGCCCTCGAGCTTGCCGGAGCCTTTGTAGTAGGGCGCGTCCCAAAGGGGCTTTAGCTGCAGGTCGGCTTCCAGGCCGGGCTTTTCGAGATGCTGCTTGGGGAAGGGCGGCGCGGGGTATTCGCGGGCGCCCGCCTGCATCGGCTTTTCGTCGTCCTCAGCGGGTTTGAAGGAGCGCTGCTCCTTCGCGTCGATCTCCCGCTGGATCTTGCGTTCCTGCTCGGCCGCGCGCTCGGCCTCGCTGCGGAACTCACCGCCGGCGTCGGTGCTGCTCATGACCAAATCCCTTCGGTTTGCTGGGTCTGGTCCAGCAATCGCCAAGGCGACGTCAAGTTCCCGGCGTCACGCGGCCTGGGCGCCATAGACCTCCAGCCCGCGCTGCAGGTCAGCGATCAGGTCGTCGGGATTTTCCAGGCCGATGTGCAGCCGGATCAGCGGCCCGCCGTAGTCGGGCTTGAACTTGCGGGTCTTGAGCTGGTGATCGCAGGGGACCGCCAGGCTCTCGAAGCCGCCCCAGGAGAAGCCCAGGCCGAACAGCGTCAACTCGTCGAGCAAGGCGTTCACCGCCACCTCGGGCCCCGGCTGCAGGGCGAAGGCGAACAGGCCGCAGGCCCCGGCGTAATCGCGCGTCCAGAGCTCATGGTCGGGGCAGCCGGGCACGGCGGGGTGGTAGACCTGCGCCACCTGCGGCCGGCCGGCCAGCCAGGCGGCGACCGCGAGGCCGCTCTCGCCGTGGCGCGCCAGGCGGGTGGGCAGGGTGCGCAGGCCGCGCAGCATCTGATACGCGTCCTCGCCGGTCACCGCCCAGCCCAGGTGCGTGATCCCGTCCTCAAGGGCCTGGACGAGCTTCGGATCGCGCGCGGCGGCCGAACCCATGAAGATGTCGGAATGGCCGCCCACGTACTTGGTGAGGGCCTGGAGGGCGATGTCCACCCCGTGGTCCAGGGGCTTGTAGAGGTATCCGGCGCCCCAGGTATTGTCGGCGACGCTCAGGATCCCGCGCGCGCGCGCCAGCTCGGCCACCCGGGCCACGTCCTGCATCTCGAAGCTCAGCGAGCCGGGGGATTCCATCAGGATCATCCGCACCGCATCCGAGGCGCCGCCCACGAGCTCTTCCGCCGGCTGGCGGGGATCGAAGTAGCGGACCGCGATCCCGAAGCGCTTCAGAACGCTGTCGCAGAACCGGCGGGTGGGCTTGTAGACGGCGTCGGTGACCAACACCTCGTCGCCGGTCTTCAGCACGGCCAGCAGGGCGCCGGTGAGCGCCGCTAGGCCCGAGGGGTAGAGGGTGACGCCCTTGGCGTTCTCCAGCTCGGCCAGCGCCGCCTGCAGCGCGAACTGGGCGGAAAGGCCCTGGCGGCCGTAGGTAAGCTGGCTCGCGTCATCGTAGAGGCTGGCGGCGTCGGGCAGCAGCACCGTCGAGCCCTTCTGGATCGGCGGCCCAACGGTCCTGGCGAGCGTCTGCGGCGTCCCGCCTGAGCGGATGAGGCGGGTTTCGTCTCGGCCGTTGGTCGGGGGCATACGGGTTGCGGAGGCCTAGGCTGCCGGGCGAGAGTGCCCGGCGCACTTAGAGCCCGAGGGTTTGGCTCTTTCAAGGAGCACGGATGATCCGGCGGCTGGCGGCGGCGGCGTTTCTGATCCTGGGTCTGGCTGGCTGCGGCGGCGGCTCCAACCCGCCCCCTGCGCCGACGCCGGCCGGTAAGGCCCCGGCCCCGATCTCGACCCGCTACAAGGCCACGCCGAGCAAGGTGCTGAACGCGGTGCGCAAGCGCGGCTACCTGGCCTGCGGCGTGAACCCGGGGCTCCCCGGCTTCGCCTATCCGGACGTGCGCGGCGTCTGGCGCGGCTTCGACGTCGACTTCTGCCGGGCCGTGGCCGCCGCGGTGCTGGGCGACGCCAACAAGGTCCGCTTCACGCCGATCTCGGCCCTGGACAGGTTCAGCGCCCTGCAGAAAGGCCAGATCGACCTCCTGTCGCGCAACACCTCCTGGTCGTTCTCCCGGGACGCCGGCCTCGGCCTCGATTTCGCGGCGATCACCTATTTCGACGGGCAGGGGTTTCTCGCGCCCAAGGCGCTGGGGCTGACGAGCGCACAGGAGCTCTCGGGCGCGCGCATCTGCGTGCAGGCGGGCACGGTCACCGTGGACAACCTCGCCGACTTCTTCCGGGCGCGCGGGCTGACTTACAAGCCCGTGGTGGTGGCGTCCGAGGCCGAGGCCCGGCGGCTCTATGAGAACGACGGCTGCGACGTGTTCACCGCCGACATCTCGGCGCTCGCGGGGTCGCGCTCGGTGCTGAACAACCCCGGCGCCCACGTGATCCTGCCCGACGTGATCTCCAAGGAGCCGCTGGGGCCGGTCGTGCGCCAGAACGACCCGGTCTGGGCCGACATCGTCCGCTGGACGGTCTACGCCACCGTCCTCGGCGAAGAGCTGGGCCTGACTTCCAAGACCGTCGCCCAAGCGCGCGAAACCGCGTCGGATCCGCAGACCAGGCGGCTGCTCGGGGTCGAGGGAGACTACGGCGCCATGCTGGGGCTCCCCCGGGACTGGGCCTACCAGGTGATCCGCCAGGTCGGCGCCTATCACGAGATCTTCGACCGCGACGTGGGCGCGCGCTCGCCGCTGAAGCTGGACCGCGGCCTGAACGCGCTCTGGAGCGCCCCCAAACCCGGCCTGCTCTACGCCCCGCCGATGCGCTAGGGGGGATTAGGGATCAGGCTCCGGTGACAACCGGGGTGTCGGTGCGGCCGCCCCATTCGGTCCACGAGCCATCGTAGACCGCCACGTCCTCGCGGCCGAGTCGGGCGAGCGCGAGCGCCAGCAGGGCGGCGCTGACGCCGGACCCGCAGGTGGTGACGATGGCCCCGGCGAGATCGACGCCAGCCGCCTCGAATGCGGCGCGGAGGTCGGGAGCGGGCTTCATCGTCCCGTCGGCGTTGATCAGGCCGTTCCAGGGCACGTTGCAGGCGCCCGGCATGTGGCCGCCGCGCAGGCCCGCGCGAGGCTCCGGGACCTCACCGCGGAACCGCGGGCCGGACCGGGCGTCGACCACCTGGGCTTCGCCGCGCTGCAGTGTTGTGCGCACGGCCTCGATATCGCGCACCAGGCTGGGTTCAAGAGCCGGAGCGAGCGTCGTCGTTGCCGGATTGGGCGCCATGGTCTCGATCGGACGGCCCTCGGCGCGCCACTTCGGCAGGCCGCCGTCCAGCACGAACACCTGCGGAAAGCCCATCGTCCTGAGCGTCCACCAGACCCGCGGCGCGGAGAAGACGCCCTGGCCGTCATAGACCACCACGGTGGCGTCCCGCCTCAGGCCCAGGGTTCCGCAGGCCGCGGCGAAGGTCTCCGGCGACGGCAGCATATGCGGCAGGTCCGTCGTGTGGTCGGCGATCTCGTCGATATCGAAGAACACCGCGCCCGGGATGTGGCCGCCGGCGTAGGCGTCGCGGCCGAGGCGGCCTTCGTCCGGCATGAACCAGGTCGCGTCGACGACCTGGACGTCCGGGCCGCCCAGCCGTTCGCCGAGCCAGGCTGTGGAAACCAGCGGGTCGCTCATTCCATCCACGCGGGCGCGGGCAGGCCGCGCTCCCTCAGGAAATCGGGGTTGTAGATCTTCGACTGATAGCGCTGGCCGTGGTCGGCGAGCACGGTGACGATAGTCTTGCCGGGCCCGAGGTCCCGGGCCATGCGGATCGCGCCGGCCACGTTGATCCCCGTCGAGCCGCCCATCACCAGCCCTTCGTGCTCCACCAGGTCGTAGAGGGCCACCAGCATCTCCTCGTCGGAAATTCGATAGGCGCGGTCGATGGCCAGGCCCTCGAGGTTGGCGGTGATGCGGCCTTGGCCGATGCCCTCGGTGATCGAGTTCCCTTCCGCCTTCAGTTCGCCGTCGGTGTACCAACTGTAGAGCGCCGCCCCGTGCGGATCGGCCAGGCCGATGGCGACGCCTGGGTCGGCCTCGCGCAGGGCCTCGGCGACGCCCGCCAGGGTGCCGCCGGAGCCCACGGCGCAGATGAAACCGTCGATCCGTCCGCCGGTCTGGGCCCTGATCTCCGGACCCGTGCTGCGCGCGTGCGCCTCACGGTTGGCGACGTTGTCGAACTGGTTGGCCCAGACCGCGCCGGCCGATTCCGAGGCGTCAAGTTTCACCGCCAAGCGGCCGGAATACTTCACGTAATTCATCTCATTGGCATAGGGGACCGCGTCCACCTCGACGAGTTCGGCGCCGTAGAGCCGGATGGCGTCCTTCTTTTCCTGGCTCTGGGTGCGAGGGATGACGATGGTGCAGCGGTAGCCCAGCGCCTTGGCGACCATGGCCAGGCCGATGCCGGTGTTGCCTGCGGTGCCCTCGACGATCCGACCCCCGGGCCTCAGCAGGCCCTTGGCCTCGGCGTCGCGCACCATCCAAAGCGCGGCGCGGTCCTTCACCGACTGGCCGGGGTTCATGAACTCGGCCTTGCCGAGGATCTCGCAGCCCGTCGCCGCGCTTGCGCGGTTCAGCCGGATCAGCGGGGTGTTTCCGATCACGTCCAGGACGCTGCGCGCGATGCTCATGGCCGCTACTTAGGGGCGCTTACGGCCAAGCAGAAGCCCCGCTCAGGCTTTGGCGAGCGACAGCTGCACCACGTTGGTGCGTTCCGTGCGGAAGCCGGCCTCGCAATAGCCCAGGTAGAACTTCCAGAGCTTGCGGAACCGCTCGTCGAAGCCCAGCGGCGCGATGTCGGCCCAGGCGGCGTCGAAATTCCGGTGCCACTCGGCGAGCGTGTCGGCATAGTCCTGGCCGAACCGCGCGACGGCCGTCCAGGCGAGGCCCACCTTGTCGGTCACCGCCTTCAGCCGAGCCTCGGAGGGCAGCATGCCGCCGGGGAAGATGTACTTCTGGATGAAGTCCGCGCGGTTGCGGTACGCCTCGAAATCCTCGTCGCGGATGGTGATGATCTGCAGGCCGGCGCGGCCGCCAGGCTCCAGCGCGTCGTGGATCTTGCCGAAATAGGCCGGCCAATAGCGCTCGCCCACTGCCTCGAACATCTCGATGGAGGCGACGCGGTCGAACCGGCCCTCGACGTCCCGGTAGTCCACGAAGCGGATGTCGGCCCGCTCGTTCAGGCCCTGGGCAAGCATCCGCTGCCTGGCGAACTTGAACTGCTCCTCGGAGATGGTGATGGCCGTCACCTTCGCGCCCACCTCGCGGGCCGCAAACTCGGCGAAGCCACCCCAGCCGCAGCCGATCTCCAGCACACTCTGGCCGGCCTGCAGGCCCATGCCTTGCGCCAGCGCGCGGTACTTCGCCGTCTGGGCCTCGGAAAGCGGCTGGCCCGGCCGCTCGTAGCGGGCGGAGGAATAGGTCATCGTCGGATCTAGCCAGCGTTCGTAGAAGGCGTTCCCCAGGTCGTAGTGCGCATGGATGTTCTTCCGAGCGCCCTCCCGGGTGTTGCCGCGCAGGGCGTGGCGTACGCGGTTGAAGGTCCAGGCCAGCGGATTGCCCTGGGTCACGCGGCGCAGGCGCGCCCAGTTGGCGGCGAACACCAGCAGCAGGGCCGGCAGGTCGGGCGTGTCCCACTCGCCGGCCATGAACCCCTCGGCGAATCCGATGTCGCCGGTGGCGAGCACCCGGCGCATGAAGCGGAAGTCGCGCACGATCAGCTTGCCGCTCAAGCCGGGCTGTTCGGCGCCGGCGATGCGCAGCTCGCGCCCGGAGGGCATGACGAAGGTCACCGAGCCCAGCATCCAGTTGCGTGCGATGATCCGCAGCGCCGTGCGGAAGGTGGCCGGCGCGCCCTTGAGTTCCGGCAGGCGGCGGAAGGCCCGGCGGTCTCCTGCGAGCCTCGTGAGCGTCGTTTCCTGGGCAAGGCTCATATCGAAGTCCCCACTCCCAATCGTCACAATAGCACCGATCCGAAACTCGGCGAGAGGCCAGAGCCTCTGATGGGTACAGATGATGTCCGCCGTCGGCTCCGCCAGTCCTGCTTGCGCCGCGAGCCGACCTGCGCCACCTAGCCCAGGACACACAAATTCGGGAATAGAAGCGGCAATGACCCAGCCCAACGCCGTCATCGAGATCAAGCCCGAGAACGGCCCGGCGGTGCGCATCGGCAATGCCGAGCGCCTCTCGATCATCGCCGGTCCCTGCCAGCTCGAAAGCCGCCAGCACGCGCTGGAGACGGCGCACGCGCTGAAGGAGATGGCCCGGCGCCTCGGCGTCGGCCTGATCTACAAGACCTCCTTCGACAAGGCGAACCGCACCTCGGTCAACACCGCCCGCGGCATTGGCCTTGCCGAGGCCCTGCCGATCTTCGCCGAGATCCGCGAGACGACCGGCCTGCCGACGCTGACCGACGTGCACGAGATCGACCAGTGCGCCGAGGCGGCGCAGGCGGTCGACGTGCTGCAGATCCCCGCCTTCCTGTCGCGCCAGACCGACCTGCTGCTGGCGGCCGGCCGCACGGGGAAGGTCGTCAACGTCAAAAAGGGCCAGTTCCTGGCGCCCTGGGACATGAAGAACGTGGTGAGCAAGGTGCTGAGCACCGGCAATCCCAACGTCATGGCCTGCGAGCGCGGGGTTTCCTTCGGATACAACACCCTGGTCTCCGACATGCGCGCCCTGCCGATCATGCGCGAGATCGGCTGTCCCGTGGTGTTCGACGCTACCCACTCCGTGCAACAGCCGGGCGGGCAGGGGACGACCTCGGGCGGCCAACGGGAATTCGTGCCGGTGCTCGCCCGGGCGGCGGTGGCCGTCGGCGTGGCCTGCGTCTTCATGGAGACCCATCCCGACCCCGACAATGCGCCCTCCGACGGCCCGAACATGGTGCCGCTGGGCGAGTTCGAAGCGCTCGTGGGAGAGCTCCTGGAGTACGACGCGCTGGCCAAGCGCCGCCGGCCGGCCGCTTGACCCCGTCCGCAACCCGCCGCACAGGCTAGGCTCATGGATCTTTCCGCGCTCCAGCACCTCCTGGGCCTGGCGCCCGGCCGACGCGTCGCCTGCGTCGGCGACCTGATGGTCGACCGCTTCGTCTATGGCGAGGTGAGCCGCCTGTCGCCGGAGGCGCCGGTGCCGGTGCTGGTCCGGGCGCGCGAGCTGGTGATGCTCGGCGCCTCGGGCAACGTGGCGCGCAACGTCGCCGCGCTGGGCGGCGAGGTTTCCCTGGTCGGCCTGGTCGGCGGCGACGCCGAAGGCCACGAGGCCCTGCGCCTGGTGGGCGAGGAGACCGGGGTCGAAGGCTATCTGGTCACTGACGCCGAACGGCCGACGACGCTGAAGACCCGCTTCATCTCCGGCGGCCAGCAGTTGCTGCGCGTCGACCTGGAAGCCAGCCGTGCCGTCACCGGCGACGTCGAGCAGCGGTTGGTGCGCACCATCCGCGACGCCGCCAAGGGCGCGGGCGCGATCCTGCTCTCCGACTACGGCAAGGGCGTCGTCACCGACGCGGTGATCGCCGTCTGCCGCGAGGCCGCGGCGGAATCCGGCGGCAAGCTGGTGGTGGATTCCAAGGCCCGCTCCTTCGCCCGCTACGGCGCGGTCGACATGATCAAACCCAACGCGGCCGAGCTCAGCCACGCCACTGACCTGCCCACCGAGACGGACGCCCAGATCGAGGTCGCCCTGGTCCGCGCCCTGGAGCTGTGGGAGGCCAAGGCGATCCTGGTGACGCGGGCCTCGAAGGGCATCTCGCTGGCGGTGCGCGGCGAGGCGGTGCGGCACTTCCCCACCGCCCCGCGCGAGGTGTTCGACGCCTCCGGCGCGGGCGACACCACCCTGGCGGCGCTGGGCCTGGCCTTGGCGGCGGAGGTCGGCATCGAGGACGCCATCGCCTTCGCCCAGCTGGCGTCCGGCGTGGCGGTCGGCAAGGTGGGGACCGCCACCGTCTCGCCCGACGAACTGATCGAGGCGGCGCTCTCGGCCCACATGGCGCCGGCCGAGGCCAAGGTGGCCACCGCCCAGCGGATGATGGACGAGGTCGCCCGCTGGCGCGCCAAGGGACTGAAGGTGGGTTTCACCAACGGCTGTTTCGACATTCTGCACAAGGGCCACGTGGCCTACCTCGCCCAGGCCAAGGCCTGGTGCGACCGGCTGATCGTCGGGCTGAACTCCGACGAGAGCGTGCGCGCCCTGAAGGGCGAGGGCCGCCCGGTGAACGACCTGGAAGCCCGCGCCCTGGTGCTGGCCGGCCTGGGCTCCGTGGACCTGGTGGTGCCTTTCGAGGAGGATACCCCCGTCAAGCTGATCGAGGCCGCGCGGCCCGACGTGCTGGTCAAGGGCGCCGACTACGCCGAGAGCGAGGTGGTGGGCGGCGACCTGGTTAAGGGCTGGGGCGGCGAGGTGAAGCTGGCGGCCATCGTCGAAGGCTATTCCACCACCGCGGCGATCGCCAGGATGTCCAGGACAGCCTCGGCATGACCCAGCGCCGCATCGCGTTCGTCACCGGCGGCGCCGGCTTCATCGGCTCCAACCTCGTGGCCAAGCTCGCCGAGGACCGCACGCTAGACGTGGTGGTCTGCGACCGTCTGCGGGAGGCCGAGGCCGGCAAGTGGAAGAACATCGCCAAGCATCCGATCGGCGACTTCGTGGCGCCGGAGGACATGTTCGACTGGCTGGAGAAGCGCTGGCGCGACGTCGAGATGGTGGTCCACATGGCCGCGGTCTCCTCGACCACCGAGCCGGACGCCGACAAGATCGTGCATTCGAACTTCACCCTCAGCCGCGACCTCTTCCGCTGGTGCGCCGACCGGCAGCGGCGGCTGATCTACGCCTCCTCGGCGGCCACCTACGGCGACGGCGCGAACGGCTTCGACGACGACAATGGCTACGAGGCGCTGGCGGCGCTGCGCCCGCTCAACACCTACGGCTGGTCGAAGGCGCTGTTCGATCTCTTCGCGGCGCGCCAGGCGTTGCGTGACTACGCCCCGCCGCAGTGGGTGGGCCTGAAGTTCTTCAACGTCTACGGCCCCAACGAAGAGCATAAGCACTCGATGAAGTCGGTGGCCTCGCAGATCTGGCCGCACGTGCGCGACGGCCATGGCGTGCAGCTCTTCAAGAGCTACCGGGCCGACGTGCCGGACGGGGGACAGAAGCGCGACTTCGTTTATGTGCGCGACGCCGCCGACATCACCGAGTGGCTGACGCAAAACCCACAGGTGAGCGGGATCTTCAACCTGGGATCGGGGACGGCGCGGTCCTTCGAGGATATGGCGCGAGCGGTGTTCGCCGCGGCGGGCAAGGACGCCCAGATCGACTACACCCCCATGCCGCCGGCCATCCGCGACAAGTACCAGTACTTCACCGAGGCCAAGATGGATCGGCTGCGGGCTGCCGGCTACGACAAGCCCATGACCTCGCTGGAGGACGGGATAGGCGACTATGTCCGCTCCTATCTCAGCCAGCCGGACCCTTACCGCTAGCCATGAGCCGGTCCCGGCCGCGCTCGAGGCAGTGGCTCGCCGCCAGCTTCATCGGGCTGCTGATCCTCCTCATCCTGGCCTTCGCGATCTTCCGCGGCGACCTGATCCGCTATTCGCTCGATCCGAAAACGCCGTTCCAGACCTATAAGCCGCCGCCGGCGCCGGATTACGCCAAGCCCGGAGCCTGGGCGCTGCTGCCCACCAACTCGGAGACGCCCACGGCCGCGGACCCGGCGGCGGACGTGTTCTTCATCTCGCCGACCACCTATGAGGGCGGGCGGGAGTGGAACGGCCCCATCGGCGACGCCCGGTCCGACCGCATCTTCCGCAGCGTGATGGCGCCCAACTACGCCGGGCCGTTCGTGCGGGTCGGACGGATCTTCGCGCCGCGCTACCGGCAGGCGGGGCTCTACAGCCTCCTGACCCTGCGCGAGGACGCCCGCGAGGCGCGCAAGTTCGCCTATGGCGACGTCGCGCGCGCCTTCCGCTACTGGCGCGACCACGACAACCAGGCCCGGCCGTTCCTGATCGTAGGCGTGGAGCAGGGGGGCACGCTGGCCGCGCGGCTGCTGGCCGAGGAGGTGGCGCCTGATCCCCAGCTCCGCGCGCGGCTCGCCGGCGCCTACCTGATCGAGACCGTGGTCCCTGCGACGCGGCCGGCGCTGCCGCCGTGCGTGCGGCGCGACGAGGCCGGCTGCTTGGCGGCCTGGGCCAGCGTGCCGGCGAGCGAGATCGACCGCGGCCGCATCCTGCTCGACCGGGCGCTGGTCTGGGACGCCAGCGGCGAGCTGCAGAACCTCCAGGGGCCCGCCCTCTGCTTCAATCCCATCCTCGGGGCCACCACCGACGAAATCGGCCCGGCCCGCCTGCACGAAGGCGCGGCCAACGCCACGGGTCTGGAGTGGGGCGCCCGGCCCGCCTTCCTCGCCCGCCAGATCTCGGCCCGCTGCGAGGGCGGGGTGTTGCGCGTCTCCTCGCCGAGATCGGCCTCGCTGAAGCCCTCCGGATCCTGGACCGAGCAGCGCATGGCGCCGGGCTTCAACCTGTTCTACGCGGACCTGGAGAACGACGCCCGCGCTCGCGTGACAGCCTTGACCCGGCCCTAAGCCTGGCGTCTTCGTAACGGCAACACGCGAGGGAGCGAGCGCCATGGCGGACGCCAATCGTCAGATCGTGCTGGACCGGCTGCCGCAGGGCGACAAGCTCGGGCCTGAGCATTTCCGCCTGACCGCTGACACGGCGCAGCCGGCGCCGGGGGACGGCGAGGTGCTGCTGCGCACCCGCTACATCTCGCTGGACGCCGCCAACCGCGCCTGGATGCAGGGCGCGACCTATCGCTCGGCGCTGACGTCCGGCCAGGTGATGGCGGGCGGGGCGCTGGCCGAGGTGGTGGAGTCCAACGTCGGCCACCTGAAGCCGGGCGACGTGGTGTTCGCCGACACCGGCTGGCAGGACTACGCCGTCCTGCTTGGCAAGCGGCTCGTGAAGCTGCCGCCGCTGGAGCCGATGACCCACCTCATGAGCGTTTTCGGGGTCGCCGGGCTGACGGCCTATTTCGGGCTGCTGGAGTGCGGCAAGCCCAAGGCCGGCGAGACGGTCGTGGTCTCGGCCGCCGCCGGCTCGGTGGGTTCGATCGTCGGCCAGATCGCCAAGCTCAAGGGCTGCAAGGTCGTCGGCATTGCGGGCGGAGCGGAGAAGGGCCGTTGGTTGGTGGATGAACTCGGCTTCGACGTGGCGCTCGACTACAAGGCCGGCGACCTGCGCCGCCAGATGAAGGAGGCCATCCCCGAGGGGATCGACGTCTATTTCGACAACACCGGCGGCGACATCCTCGAGACCTGCCTGTTCGCCATGAAGACCTTCGGCCGCATCGCCTGCTGCGGGGCGGTCTCGCAATACGACGGCGCCGCGCCGCCGCATGGTCCGCGCGGGGTTCCCGGCCTGATCGTCACCAAGCGCCTGACCCTGCGCGGGTTCGTGGTCATGGACTTCGACGACCAGCGGGAGAAGGCGCTGAAGGACCTGCAGGCCTGGGTCGCGTCTGGCCAGATCAAGGTCCAGGAGGACATCATCGAGGGGCTGGAGAACACGCCGGCCGCCCTGATCGGCCTACTCGCCGGCGAAAACCGCGGCAAGCGCATGGTGAAGGTCCGATAGGCGCAATCCGGACGAATTTTGGGGAAGCCGCGAATCGGCGTCGACTCGGCGATCAATCTCCCTGCAGGCTCGAGGCTTGTCTCCGATGAGCGCCGCCCACGACTACTCCAGATATGCCGACCTCGCCGACGCGCCCGCGCCGGACGCCGACGTCACGACCCTTACCGGCCGCCTCGACGCCAAGCTGACCGAGCTGGCCTCCGCCGGCTGCCGCGTCCAGTGGATCGAGGTTTCCGAGCCAGAGATGATCGCCCTCTTCGTCGAGGGCGGCGACGAGGCGATCCAGCTCGATCCCGACCCGGCCGTAGACAAGGCCTGGTACGGCGACTTCGAGGTCCGGCCCACGATCAAGAGCTGCATCTGGATCTACGTCGAGGGCGAGGTCGAAGCCCAGATCAGCGCGCACATCGTCTCGTAGGCAGTTATCCCGCGTCCCTCAGGCCCAGGCCGGCCTTCCAGTCGAATAGCTCCTGCAGCACTTGCAGCGCCTTGCCGCGCTGTGACTTCAGGTCCGGATCGCGATTGACGATCAGCCGGGCGTCGTCGCCGGCCGCGGCGATCAGGTCGCGATGGGGGCCCAGAACGTCGGCGAAGACGTAGTCGGGGAAGCCGGACTGGTTGAGGCCATGCGCGTCGCCGCCGCCTCGCAGCTCCAGGTAGGTCTCGGCGATCAGGTAGCCGTCGTCGGTGCGCCTGAGTATTTCGAG
>NZ_JAQGIZ010000228.1 GCF_028290885.1 Phenylobacterium sp. | reverse complement strand
TGGGCGAAGAGCGCCGCGCCACCTATTCGCCCTTCCTGCCGATCAGCCCCAAGAGCGGCCGCGTGCTGCAGGCCGCCACCCTCGAACGCAATGTCGAGAAGGGCGCCATCGTCTTCGCCGACGAGGACGGGACCCTGACGGAGACGCCGGTGACCGGCGGCCACGTGAAGCTGCAATGGCGGCCCGACTGGGCGGCGCGCTGGACGGCGCTTTCGGTCGATTACGAGATGTCCGGCAAGGACCTGGTGGACAGCGTCCGCGTCTCCAACCGCATCGTGAAGGCGCTGGGCGGAGAGCCGCCGGAGGCCTTCCACTTCGAGCTCTTCATGGACGAGAACAACCAGAAGATCTCCAAGTCCAAGGGCAACGGCCTGACGATGGAGGAGTGGCTGCGCTACGGCACGCCGGAGAGCCTGGCTTACTACATGTACCAGTCGCCCAAGTCAGCGAAGCGGCTCTATTTCGACGTCATCCCCAAGGCGACGGACGAGTACCTGCAACAGCTCGACGCCTACAACCGCGCTCGCACGGAGGGCGCTAACGGGCCCGCCATCGACAACCCCGCCTGGCACGTCCACCGCGGCGCCCCGCCGGAGCGCGGATCCCCCGTCAGCTTTTCGCTGCTCCTGAACCTGGTCTCGGCCGCCGACGCCTCCACCAAGGACATCCTCTGGGGGTTCCTCGAGCACTACATCCCCGGGGCCACGCCGGAGACCGAGCCGGTGCTGGACCAGCTCGCGGGCTATGCGATCAACTATTACGAGGACTTCGTGAAGCCCGCGAAGGCCTTCCGCGCGCCGGACGCCAAGGAGCGCGCCGCCATGCAGGCCCTGGCCGCCAGGCTGAAGGCGCTGCCGGCGGGCGCCGACGCCGAAGCGATCCAGAACGAGGTGTTCGAGGTCGGCAAGGACGCCGGCTTCGAGCCGCTGCGCGCCTGGTTCTCTGCGCTCTACGAGGTGCTGCTGGGCCAGAGCCAGGGCCCGCGCTTCGGCTCGTTCACGGCGATCTTCGGCGTCGAGCGGACCATCGCCCTCATCGAGCGGGCGCTGGCCGGAGAGCTGGTCGCCGCCTGAGGGTTACGTAAAGTGATCGAAGGTCACCTTGACGTAAACGGAAGCGTAGCCCTACGCTCTGGGCCACACATCGCGTCCAGGGAGGACTCCCATGCCCACGGACCTACGCCGCCCGCACCGCACCTTCACGATCCGGCAGCTCTGCCTTGAGTTCAAATGCACGCCGCGCGCCCTGCGCTTCTATGAGGACAAGGGCCTGCTGGCGCCCGCCCGCGACGGGCTGAACCGGGTCTATTCCTACAAGGACCGCGCCCGCCTGCAGCTGATCCTGCGCGGCAAGCGGGTGGGCCTGGCGCTGGCCGAGATCGGGGAGATCCTCGACCTCTACGAAGTCGACGACAGCGGCGCCCAGCAGGCAGCCAAGAGCTTGCGCAAGTTCCAGGAGCGCATCGTCGCCCTGGAAGGCCAGAAGATCGACATCGACAACGCGATCAAGGAGCTGAGGGCGGGCTGCGAGGCCATGGAGCGGCGCCTGGCCGAGACCCGGCCGGACCTGCTGCCGCGTGCGGCCGACTACGATCAGATGTTGCGCCGCAGGCTCGATGGCCTGGAACATAGCGAAGCGAAATAGCCTGGCGGCCCTACATCCCGCCTGAGCTCGCGACCGGAGTACCGCCATGCCCTACCAGCCGCCCGTGCGCGACTATGCCTTCCTGTTGCGCGACCTGCTGGAGCTGGAACGCTACGCCAATCTGCCGGCCTTCGCCGACGCCTCCATGGACACCGTCGACCAGATCCTGGAGGAGGCCGGCCGCTTCACCGGCGAGGTGCTGGCGCCCCTGAACAGCGTCGGCGACAAGGAGGGCTGCCACTGGCAGGCGGACTTCACGGTCACGACGCCCAAGGGCTTCAAGGAGGCCTACGCCCAGCTGGTCGAGGGCGGCTGGCCGGCGCTGGGCGCTGACCCGGCCTACGGCGGCCAGGGCCTGCCGCACGTGGTCAACCTCGCCTTCTCGGAGATGTCCTCGGCGGCCAACATGGCGTTTTCCATGTACCCGGGCCTGACCCACGGCGCCTACTCGGCGATCATGGCCGGCGGGACCCAGGCGCAGAAGGACCTCTACCTGCCGAAGCTGGCCTCGTTCCAGTGGGGCGGGACCATGAACCTGACCGAGCCGCACTGCGGCACCGACCTAGGCCTGCTGCGCACCAAGGCGGTCCCGCAGGGCGACGGGACCTATAGGATTTCCGGCCAGAAAATCTGGATTTCGGGGGGCGAGCACGACCTGACCGAGAACATCGTCCACCTGGTGCTGGCGCGGATCGAAGGAGCCCCGCAGGGGACAAGAGGCATCAGCCTGTTCATCGTGCCGAAGTTCATTCCGGACGCGCAGGGCCATCCCGGCGCGCGCAACTCGGTCAAGTGCCTGGGCCTGGAAGAGAAGATGGGCATCCACGGCAACGCCACCTGCGTGATCAGCCACGAGGAGGCGACCGGCTGGCTGATCGGCGAGGAGAACCGCGGCCTGTCGATCATGTTCGTGATGATGAACGAGGCCAGGCTTGGGGTCGGCATGCAGGGCGTCGCCCAGGCCGAGGCCGCCTACCAGGCCGCGGCGACCTTCGCCAAGGAGCGGCTGCAGGGTCGCTCGCTGACCGGGCCGAAGAACCCTGACGGGCCGGCCGACCCGATCATCGTCCACCCGGACATCCGCCGCATGCTGATGGACGCCAGGGCGATCGTCGAAGGCGGCCGCGCCTTCCTGTTCTGGACCGCCCTACACGGGGACCTCGCCCACGCCAGTCCCGACGAGGCCGTGCGCCAGAAGGGCAATGATTACATGGCGCTGATGACCCCGGTGCTGAAGGGCTTCCTCACTGACCGCGGCTTCCAGGTCTGCTCCGACGCCATGCAGGTGCACGGCGGGGCGGGCTTCACCGAGCATTTCCCGGTCAGCCAGTACCTGCGCGACTGCCGCATCGCCCTGATCTACGAGGGGACCAACGGCATCCAGGCGCTGGACCTGGTGGGCCGCAAGCTGGCCGCCGACGGCGGGCGCGGCGTGATGAGCTTCTTCGCCGAGCTCGACGCCTTCGTGGAGGCCAACGAGGCGGACACGGCCTTAAAGCCCTTCACCGAGGGCCTCGCCAAGGGCAAGGCGGAGCTGCAGGAGGCGACCATGTGGCTGATGCAGAACGGGCTCGCCAATCCCGACAACGCCGGCGCCGCCTCCACCGACTACCTGCACCTCTTCGGCCTGGTGGCGCTGGCCTACATGTGGAGCCTGATGGCCAAGACCGCGCTCGCTAAGATCGCCGGCGGCGCCACCGACCCGCTCTACCAGGAGAAGCTCGCCGTCGGCCGCTACTACATCGCCCGCGTGCTGCCGGAGACCGCAGGGCGTCTGGCCAAGCTGAAGACCGGCGCCGAGACCCTGATGGCGCTGCCGGCGGAGGCTTTCTAGTGGCGACCTATCGCGCCACCGCCGACTGGACCCTGGCCGAGGGCGAGGACTTCGCCACCGGCCGCTACAGCCGCGGCCACTCGGTGGTGTTCGGCTCGGGCTTCGAGGCCCCCGGAACCGCCTCGCCGCACATCGTCGGGAACAAGTGGTCGGTCGCCGGCGCGGTCGATCCGGAGGAGATGCTGGTCGGCGCCATCACCACCTGCCACATGCTGAGCTTCCTGCACGTCGCCCGCGAGGCCGGCTTCACGGTCACCCGCTACCGCGACGAGGCGGTGGGGATCATGGAGAAGAACGCCGACGGCGAACTCTGGGTCAGCAAGGTCACCCTGCATCCGGAAATTAGATACCAGGGCCGTCATCCGACGCCCGCCGAGCGCGACCACCTGCACCACGCCGCCCACCAGGTCTGCTTCATCGCCAACTCGGTGAAGACGGAGATCGTGGTGGAGGAGGTGGTGGGGGCAGACGGCTAACTGTCTTCCCCCGGTACGGGGGAAATGTCGGCAATGGGCGAAGCCCGGCCGACAATGGGGGAAGTGACCTCTGGCCTTTGACCTCCCCCATCGACCCGCGACGCAAGAGCGTCTTGGGCCACTTCCCCCGCAGCGGGGGAAGACAGGAGAGTCCGCAATCGCTTCCACAGCGCCTCCGCGTCCTTCAGCTCGCATTCCCAGATCGTTTCGACGCGCCAGCCGAGGGCCGACAGGGCCTCCCGGCTGCGGTCATCGCGGGCGCGGTTGCGCTCCACCTTGCCCACCCAGTAGTCGCGGTTCTGCTTGGGCACCCGCGCGCCGCGGGCGCAGTCGTGGCCGTGCCAGAAGCAGCCATGGACGAAGACCGCCAGCCGGCGGCCCGGCATGACGATGTCGGGCCTCCCCGGCAGGTCCTTGCGGTGCAGGCGATAGCGCGCGCCGAGGGCGGTGAGCGCCTTTCGCACCGCCAGTTCCGGCGAGGTGTCCTTGCCCTTCACCCGGCGCATCACCGCCGAGCGTTTCTCCGAGGAATAGACGTCGGTCACTGACAGGCCTGGGTCCCCGCTTTCGCGGGGATGAGCGGGATCACAGCCCTTCGAAGAGCGCGGTCGAGACGTAGCGTTCGGCGAAGCTCGGGATGATGGCGACGATCAGCTTGCCCTTCATGTCGTCGCGGCTGGCGACGTCGAAGGCCGCCGTCAGCGCCGCGCCGGAGGAGATGCCGACCGGGATGCCCTCCTCGGCGGCCACGCGCCTGGCCATGGCGAAGCTGTCGTCGTTGGAGACCTGGATCACCTCGTCGATCACCCCGCGGTCGAGGATCGAGGGCACGAAGCCCGCGCCGATGCCCTGGATCTTGTGCGGACCGGGCGGGCCGCCGGACAGCACCGGCGAGGCCGCCGGCTCGACGGCGATCATCCGCACCGAGGGCTTGCGGGCCTTCAGCACCTGGCCGACGCCGGTGATGGTGCCGCCTGTGCCCACGCCGGAAATGACTGCATCGACCCGGCCATCGGTGTCGTTCCAGATCTCCTCGGCCGTCGAGACCCGATGGATCAGCGGGTTGGCGACGTTGTCGAACTGCTGCGGCATCACCGCGCCCGGCGTCGCCTCGACGATCTCGCGCGCCCGGGCGACGGCGCCGGCCATGCCGCGCTCGGCCGGCGTCAGCTCCAGCTTGGCGCCCAGGATCAGCAGCATCTTGCGACGCTCGATCGACATGCTCTCCGGCATGACCAGGGTCAGCTTGTAGCCCTTGGCGGCGGCCACGAAGGCCAACGCGATGCCGGTGTTGCCGCTGGTCGGCTCGACGATCATGCCACCCGGCTTCAGGACGCCCTTGGCCTCCATGTACTCGACCATGGCCACGCCGATGCGGTCCTTCACCGAGCCGATCGGGTTGAAGAACTCCAGCTTGGCGACCACCTCGCCCTTGGGCTTCAGGGCCGCCGTCAGGCGCGGCAGCCGCACCAGCGGGGTGTCGCCGATGGTGTCGATGATGGAATCGAAGATCTTGCCCCGGCCGGCGCGCTGGTAGCGGGCGGCGTCGTAGACCTTGTCGGGGGTGGCGTCCATGAACCGGACCTTTCGCGGAGAAACTGCCCTTCGTGACCGCGAACCTAAGGCTTCCCAAAAGGATTGGAAGGCCCGGATTGGAAGGGCGCTCCGCCCGATGTGGTAGGATGCCCGCACGGAGGCGACGCCATGCCGTTCATCGACACCAACCAGCTCCCGCAGCACGAGCGGCGGCCCGGCTGGCGCGGCCGCTATTTCCATTCTCCCAGCCTGACCTTCGCCCACTGGGACTTCACCGCCGGCTCCGACATCCACGAGCATCAGCACGAGCAGGAAGAGGTCTGGGAGGTGATCGAGGGCGAGCTGGAGGTGACTATCGCCGGCGAGACGCAGGTGGCGGGTCCCGGCATGGCAGCCATCGTCCCGGCCAACACCCCTCACTCGGTGGTGGCGCGCACCGACGGACGAGCGATCGTTATCGACTACCCGCTGCGGACCGAATTCTGAAGTCGGCGGAAGCGCTCAGCAGCGGCTCCAGGATCTCCTGCGCCAGCCAGCGCACCACCGGCACGGCCACGCCGTCGCCGGCCACGTGCAGGGCCGAGGTCGCCGCGGTCGGCAGGCGGTAGGTCTCCGGCAGGCCCATCAGCCGCGCAGCCTCGCGCGGCGTCAGCAGGCGGGTCCGCACCCGGCCGTCCTCGACCACCGCGATCACCTGCCGCGAGGAGCCGCCGCGCGGCGTGCGCAGGCAGCCCGCCAGGCCGTCGAACCGGACCTCGGCCCGCTGCACGCGCGCTCCGGCCTCGACGCGCTTGCGCCGGTTGA
>NZ_JAQGIZ010000220.1 GCF_028290885.1 Phenylobacterium sp. | reverse complement strand
CCGGGCCGATGGCCGCCCCGTTGGGGCCGCCGCCGGTCTCGACCAGGGTTTCCTTCTTGCCGTCGGGGCTGACGCGGGTGAGCCGCTGGCCCTTGATCTCGGTAAGGACGACCGAGCCGTCGGCCATGGCGATCGGGCCTTCGGGGAACTCGAAACCCTCGGCGACCAGCTGCATGTCCATGACGCGTCCCTCCCGTTCTTGTTGGCAGCGACCATAGCGAAGGATCAGCGGCGTTCCAGCACCCGGATGGTGAAGGGATAGTCGTCGTCCTCGCCGGCGGGGTAGGGCCTGGCGCTGACCTCGCGCCAGCGGGTCTCGTCGATGGGGGAGAGCGTCACGTCGCCCTCCACCTCGGCGTCGATGTCGGTGAGGTAGATGCGGCCAGCCTTGGCCAGCGCCAGCTCGAACAGCGAGGCGCCGCCGATCACGCAGACCTCGCGCGCGCCGTCTTCCTCCGCCTGCTCGCGGGCGATGGACACGGCCTCGCCGAACTCCTCGCAGACCACCGCGCCCTTGGGCTCGAATGAGCCGTCGCGGGAGAGCACGATGTTGGTGCGGCCGACCAGCGGCTTCTTCGGCAGGCTGTCCCAGGTCCGGCGGCCCATGATCACCGGCTTGCCCATGGTCACGGCGCGGAAGTTGGCGAGGTCGGTCTTGAGGCGCCAGGGCAGGCCGCCGTCCTTGCCGATGACGCCGTTCTTGGCGCGGGCGATGGGGCCGGCGGTGAGGGTGATGGGGGGCATGGCTAGGCCATACCATCAGGGGGGTCAGACCGCGATGGGCGCCGGGATCGAGGGGTGCGCGCGGTAGCCTTCCAGCAGGAAATCCTCGAACTCGAAGGCGAAGAGGTCGTCGCGCGGGGCGATGCGCATGACCGGCAGCGGCAGGGGCTCGCGGGAAAGCTGCTCGCGGGCCTGGTCGAGGTGGTTCAGGTAGAGGTGGGCGTCGCCGAGGGTGTGGACGAACTCGCCGGGCTCAAGGCCGGTGACTTGCGCCACCATAAGCGTGAGCAGGGCGTAGCTGGCGATGTTGAACGGCACGCCGAGGAACACGTCGGCCGAGCGCTGGTAGAGCTGGCAGGACAGTTTCCCATCCGCCACGAAGAACTGGAACAGACAGTGGCAGGGCGGCAGCGCCATGTCCTCCACCTCGGCCGGGTTCCAGGCCGAGACGATGTGGCGGCGGCTGGTGGGATTGGTCTTCAGGCCCTCCACAACGGCGGCGATCTGGTCGATCACCCGGCCGTCGGGCGCGGTCCAGGAGCGCCACTGCTTGCCGTAGACCGGGCCGAGCTCTCCAGCGTCGTCGGCCCACTCGTTCCAGATGGAGACCCCGCGCTCCTGCAGCCAGCGGACGTTGGTGTCGCCGCGCAGGAACCACAGCAGCTCCAGGATGATCGACTTCCTGTGCAGCTTCTTGGTGGTCAGCAGCGGGAAGCCCCGGGCCAGGTCGAAGCGCATCTGCCGGCCGAACACGCCCAGCGTGCCCGTGCCGGTGCGGTCGCCGCGCTCGACCCCATTGGCCAGGACATCGGCGAGCAGGTCGAGGTACTGGCGCTCCGGATGGTCCGGGGCGGCCTGGTAGAGCGGGGCGATGGCGGCGTGGGCGTTCATGGAAAGCTCCAGATAGGAAGCGTGCCGTGATTCGCGAACTGATTCGTCCCTCCGACGATTCGCTGTCCACAGTTCAAAGTTCACCCCGCGAACCCGCCCTCGTCGAGGAATTCCTGCTCTTCCGGCGTCGTCTGGCGGCCCAGCGCGCGGTTGCGGTGCGGGAAGCGGCCGAAGCGGACGATGATGTCGCGGTGCAGGGCGGCCCACTTGAGGTTGTCGGCGTCGCCGGCCTCCGCGCAGAGCGCCAGCGAGTAGTCCTGGTCGGTCAGGTCCTCGGAATGCTCGAAGGGCAGGTAGAAGAAGTTGCGCAGGACCGGCTCGACCTTGCGGTCGAAACCCTGCTCGATGGCCGGGCGGGCGATGGAGCGGGCCTTGGGGTCGGGGGCGAAGGCGTGGGCCGAGCCGCGGTAGAGGTTACGGGGGAACTGGTCGAGCAGGATGACCAGCGCCAGGCAGCCCTCGGCGCTGTCGGCCCAGGCGTCGTACTCGCCGCGGGCGGCGCGGTGATGGGTGGGCTCGAACTTCAGGCGGACCGCCTCGTCGAAGGCGGTAAGCTTCTTGAACCACTTGGCCGGCCCGGCCTGACGCCAGAAACCGATCACGTCGTTGGGGATCGCGGTCACCGATGCGGTCCTCGTCTGCGGCCTTGCGCCGATGTTTCGGGCGTTGTTCCGTTCAAGCGCGGTTCAGGCGGCGCGGCAATAGTGCTGAAACGAAGGACGCAATCCATCAGGGCGGAACCGCCCTCGGGACCGAAACATATGAAGACCACACTCACTGCCTTGACGCTTCTGCTGTTCGCCGGCGCAGCCACGGCCGCCCTGGCGCAGGAGCGCGAGCAAGACCGCGGCGGCGACCGCCCGCAGGTCCACCAGGGCGGACCGCGCGGCGACGCCGGCGGCGGGCCGCATCGGCAATTCACCCCGCAGGCCGCTCCGCC
>NZ_JAQGIZ010000177.1 GCF_028290885.1 Phenylobacterium sp. | reverse complement strand
CGAACCGGCGACACGGTGGACGGCGCGGTCCGCGCGCCCCGGGAAGGCGAGCGCTACTTTGCGCTCGTCAAGGTCGACCTGACGAACTTCGAGAACCCCGAGAACGTCCGCCACAAGGTGCTGTTCGACAACCTGACGCCGCTCTATCCCGACCAGCGCCTGCGCATGGAGATCGACGACCCGACGCTGAAGGACCGATCCGGCCGGGTAATCGACATCGTGGCGCCGCTCGGCAAGGGCCAGCGCTGCCTGATTACCTCTCCGCCCAGGGTCGGCAAGACGGTGATGCTGCAGAACATCGCCAAGTCCATCGAGACCAACCACCCCGAGTGCTACCTGATCGTGCTCCTGATCGACGAGCGCCCGGAAGAAGTCACCGATATGCAGCGCACGGTGAAGGGCGAGGTGATCTCCTCGACCTTCGACGAGCCGGCCACCCGCCACGTGCAAGTCGCGGAAATGGTTATCGAAAAGGCCAAGCGCCTGGTCGAGCACAAGCGCGACGTGGTGATCCTGCTGGACAGCGTCACCCGGCTTGGCCGCGCCTACAACACGGTCGTGCCGTCGTCCGGCAAGGTGCTGACCGGCGGCGTCGACGCCAACGCCCTGCAGCGTCCCAAGCGCTTCTTCGGCGCGGCGCGGAACATCGAGGAGGGGGGCTCGCTGACCATCATCGCCACCGCCCTGATCGACACCGGCAGCCGGATGGACGAGGTGATCTTCGAAGAGTTCAAGGGCACCGGTAACTCGGAAATCGTGCTCGACCGCAAGGTCGCCGACAAGCGGGTCTATCCGGCCATCGACGTGATCAAGTCCGGCACCCGCAAGGAGGAGCTGATCACGCCCAAGGAGCACCTGACCAAGACCTACATCCTGCGTCGGATCCTCGGTCCGATGGGCGCCCAGGACGCCATCGAATTCCTGCTCGACAAGCTGCGCTCGTCGAAGACCAACGAGGAGTTCTTCCAGTCCATGAACACCTGACCGGTGGGGCCTACCCGGCCCTACCGGTCAGACTTGTGTTTCACGTGAAACAGAGCGCGCTTTCCCTAGGTTGCTCCCCCGTTCTCCCCTTCGGGGGAGATGGCGCGTAGCGCCAGAGGGGGCCGGGCCGCAGGCCCGGTGGGAGGAGCTGTCAGCGAAGCTGACGGAAGGGGTCCCCCCACGATCTGAGCGGACCCTCTCCGGCGCTTCGCGCCACCTCCCCCAAATCGCGCTTCGCGCTGGGGGAGGAACTGGCGCTCACGGAATCAGCAAACTCGCCCCGATGGTCGCGCGGCTCTCGAGCGCTTCATGCGCCTTGCGGGCCTCGGCCAAGGGGAAGGTCTGGCGGATCTCGATCTTGATCTTGCCCGAGCCGATCATCTCGAACAGGGCGGCGGCGCTGGCGTCGAGCTCCTCGGGGGTGGTCTGGTAGTCGCCCATGGTCGGGCGGGTGAAGAACAGCGACCCGTTGACCATGAGCTGGCGGGCCTCGATTGGCGGCGGCGGCCCTGACGAATTGCCGAAGCTGACGAACAGGCCGCGGCGGGCCAGGCTCTTCAAGGTGCCCTCGAAAGTGTCCTTGCCCACGGAGTCGTAGGCCACCGGCACGCCCTTGCCGTCGGTGATCCGGCGAACCTCGGCGGCCACGTCCTGCTCATGGTAGAGGATCACATGGTCGGCGCCGAGCTCGCGCACCCGGGCGGCCTTCTGCTCCGAGCCGACCGTGCCGATGACCACCGCGCCGAGCGCCTTGGCCCACTGGACCAGGATCTGGCCGACGCCGCCGGCCGCGGCATGGGCGAGGATGGTCTCGCCGGCCTCGACGCGGTGCAGCCGGCGGATCAGGAACTCGACGGTCATGCCCTTGAGCAGGGCCGCCGCGGCCGTGCGCGCATCGATGCCAGGCGGAACCTTCACCGCCCGGTCGGCGCGGACCACGTTGGCGTCGGCATAGGCGCCGGGCGTCCCGGCGTAGGCGACCAGGTCGCCGACCTTGAACCCGGTGACGCCTTCGCCCACCGCCTCGACCGCGCCGGCGGCCTCCGAGCCCAGGCCCGAGGGCAGCTTCATCGGATAGAGGCCGGAGCGCTGGTAGGTGTCGATGAAATTGATGCCGATCGCCTGATGGCGGACCAGGATCTGCCCCGGGCCGGGCTGCGGGGTTTCGACCTCGGTGAGCTCGAGCACCTCCGGGCCGCCGGTCCGGGAAAGGCGGATCGCGCGCATCAGCCGAGGGTCTTCTTGAAGAAGGTCAGGGTGCGGCCGTTGGCGAGCTTGGCGGCCTCGGGGTTGTAGTTGTGGCCGCCCTCGCGGGCGAAGGCGTGGCCGCAGCCGGGATAGGTGTGGATCTCGATCTGCGGATGGTCCTTGAGCGCCGCCAGGATGATGGCCTGCGCCGCCTTCGGCACGAACTCGTCCTCCTCGGCGATATGCAGCAGCAGCGGATGGGTCAGCTTCTCGGCCTCCGCCACCCGGTTCTCCAGACCGACGCCGTAGTAGGCGACGGAGGCGTCGGCGTCGGTGCGGGTGGCGGTGAGGAAGGCCAGCTGGCCGCCCAGGCAATAGCCCACCGCGCCGACCTTGCCGTCACAGCCCGCGTCGCCGCGGATGTGGGCGATGGTGGCGGCGATGTCGCCGACGCCGGCCTCCACGTCGAAGGCGCCGAACAGCTCGAAGGCCCGCTTCAGCTCGGCTTCCGAGTGGTCGGTGATGTCGATGCCGGGCTCGATCCGCCAGAACAGGTCCGGGCAGATCGCCAGATAGCCCTGGCCCGCCAGGCCGTCGGTGATGTCCCGCATCACCTGGTTCACCCCGAAGATCTCCTGGATGACCACCACCGCCGGGGCGGGGGATCGGCCGGGCCTCGCCACATAGGCGCTGAAGGACCCGTCCTCGGTGGTGATTGTCGTGCGCTCGCCCATGATGGTCTCCCGTTTCCGAAATGCTCCTGGTCTGCGCTACTAGCGCCAGGGGCCGCTCCACGGCCATATGGAATCCGAACGGGAGCCTTCGGCCATGAAAATGACGATCGAGGTGGACTGCACGCCGGAGGAGGCGCGACGCTTCCTCGGCCTGCCGGATGTCAGCGCGCTCAACGACCATCTGGTTAGTGAGATGCAGAAGCGGATCGACGCCAACATGGCGATGATTTCGCCTGACGAGCTGGTGAAGAACTGGATGAGCTTCGGGGCCGGCGCCCAGGAGCAGTTCCGCAAGCTGATGGAAGTGGGCATGAACGCGGCGTCCCAGAAAAAGTGACCGACACCATCTTCGCGCCCGCCACGGCCGCGGGCCGGGCGGCGGTGGCGGTGGTGCGCCTGTCGGGGCCGGGGAGCGCCGAGGCCGAGCGGGCCCT
>NZ_JAQGIZ010000145.1 GCF_028290885.1 Phenylobacterium sp. | reverse complement strand
GATGAGGCTTTGTCGCTTGGCGGATGCTCGCGTCAGCGGTCCGACATTGTTGCGGACAAAGGATTTGAGAGGGTTTCTCGATGAGCAAGAACGGTCACGATTTCTCGGTTGGCGATCACGTCGTCTATCCCGCGCACGGCGTGGGTCAGGTGCAGGGGATCGAAACCCAGGAAGTCGCCGGTCTGAAGCTTGAGGTCTATGTCATCACCTTCGACCACGAGAAGATGACGCTGCGCGTGCCGACCGCGAAGGCCAAGACTGCGGGCCTGCGTCCGCTGGCCGAGACCAACGTGGTCTCCCAGGCGCTGACCACCCTGAAGGGCCGCGCCCGCGTGAAGCGCACCATGTGGTCGCGCCGGGCCCAGGAGTACGAGGCCAAGATCAACTCCGGCGACCTGATCTCCATCGCCGAGGTGGTGCGCGACCTGCACCGCGCCGAGAACCAGCCGGAACAGTCCTATTCGGAGCGCCAGCTCTATGAATCGGCGCTGGACCGCATGGCCCGCGAAGTCGCCGCCTTCGAGCGCATCGACCGCGACGCGGCCATCTGCATCCTCAACAAGTCGCTGATCAAGGCGGTCGCGGCGTAAGAGCCGACAATCACCCCATTCTCCTTCGTCATCCCCGGGCTTGTCCCGGGGACCCATACGCGCGAGCGCAGCAGAACCTGCTCGGCGCTCGGTGCTTATGGATGGCCGGCACAAAGGCCGGCCATGACGATCTAAGTTATTTGCTCCGCCGACGCACCGGCCAGCAGGGCGTCGGGCTCCGCGCCCGGTCCGCGGTCCAGCTCGCGGGTCAGCTTCTCGCGGTCGAGGTCGCCTTCCCAGCGGGCGATGACCAGGGTCCCCACCCCGTTTCCCACGAAGTTGGTGAGCGCGCGGCATTCGCTCATGAACCGGTCGACGCCCACCAGCAGCGCCAGGGCCGCGATCGGCAGGTCGGGGATCACCGCCAAGGTGGCGGCGAGCGTGATGAAGCCCGCGCCGGTGACGCCGCTCGCCCCTTTCGACGTCAGCATGGCGACCCCCAGGAGGGTCAGCTCCTGGGTCCAGGTCAGGTGGGTGTTGGTCGCCTGGGCGAGGAACAGGGTGGCCAGCGTCATGTAGATGTTGGTGCCGTCGAGGTTGAAGCTGTAGCCGGTGGGGACCACCAGCCCGACCGTGCCCTTGCCGGCGCCCAGCCGTTGCAGCTTGGCCATGAGCAGCGGCAAGGCCGCCTCCGACGACGAGGCGCCCAGCACGATCAGGAGCTCCTCGCGGATGTAGGCGATGAACTTCAGGATCGAGAAGCCGGCGAGCCTGGCGATGGTCCCCAGCACGACCAGCACGAACAGCAGGCTGGTCAGGTAGAAGGTGCCGATCAGGGCGCCGAGGTTGACCAGCGACCCCAGGCCGTACTTGCCGATGGTGAAGGCCATCGCCCCGAAGGCCCCGATGGGGGCCAGCCGCACGATCACCCCGATGATCCCGAAGAACAGCTTGGCGATGTCGTCCAGGACGTCCGCGGTCCGCTCGCCGAACTCGCCCATCCGGGTGCAGGCGAACCCCGTCAGGATGGCGATCACCAGCACCTGCAGCAGCTGACCTTGCGCGAAGGCGCCGACGAAGGCGTCGGGGATCAGGCTCAGCACGTAGTCGACCGTGCCCTGGCCGTGCTCGGCCTTGGCCAGGTATTCGGCGCCGATCTTGGGGTCGAGGGTCGCGGGGTTGATGTTGAAGCCCTGGCCGGGATGGACCACCTCGCCGACCAACAGGCCGACCGCCAGCGCGAAGGTCGAGACCACCTCGAAATAGAGCAGGGTGCGCACGCCCAGCCGGCCGAAGGCCTTGATGTCGCCCATCCGCGCTATGCCTGCGGCCACGGTGCAGAAGATCACCGGCGCCACGGCCATCTTGATCAGCTTGATGAAGGCGTCGCCGAGCGGCTTCAGCGAGGCCCCGAACTGCGGCCAGAGCGCCCCGACCAGGACGCCCAGAATCACCCCCAGCAGCACCTGCACATAGAGGACGCGAAAGTGCCTCAGAAATCCCATGCGCCGCCCGCCGCCCCCACTGACTCGCGCCGGAGGCTATGGCCGAAGCCTCACCGCGGCAATCGCTCGATGGCGCTCGGCGCCACTTGGCGCCCGGCCCAGCGCGTGGCATCCGTCCCGCCACGCGGCCCGGTAGCTCAGCAGGATAGAGCAGAGCTTTCCTAAAGCTAAGGTCGGGGGTTCGAGTCCCTCCCGGGCCGCCACGCCGACTTGAAATTGCTGGGCGATCCGCTCCATGCCGTCGAGCAAGGTCGCCGTTCGTGCGGCGTCGGAGATCACGAAGTCGGAGGTCCCGGTGACCAGCGGACGGGCGGACAGGTAGAGAGTCTCCTCCCCCGAAATCTGTTTCATGGCGCGCCAGAACCGGAAGTAGTCGCTCAGCGAAAGCATCGCGCCCGGCTCCGTCGCCACGCGTTGCGGCGAGAGACCGAACTGCGCCAGCACCTCACGGGCTCCGCGCCGGTCGCTTCCGCGAGCGTCAGGAGCGGCATGAGGTCCGCTGCCGGAACCTCCATTGCGCGGGCGCGCCCGTCTGTAGGACCGCGCGTCGCCGTCATCATCCGCAAGATCCGCCGAGGCGGGCGGGCGTCTGGAAATGATCGTCCACCGGTCGGTCCAAAAGACAGCCTGCAACCTGGCGGCATTGCAAGCTGCGCGGCAAATTCACAATAGCCGGGCCGACCTGACGAGGGTCAGTGCGTGCGCCGCAGTCGCGGTGACAGCCTGCCGCCTCGGGAGGGTTCGACGGCGAGGTCGCTCGGGGCTGAACTAGTGGGCGGCCTTTCGAGCGGCGAGCGCGCTGCGGACCAGAGCCCGGCCGCCCGTTGAGCGAACTTCTGGCGGCGACACGGCGACTGACCGGCTCTCCGGGTTCGCCGCGCACAGGGTGACGAAGAACCTCGTGCCCCCCTGGTAGGCGGTGTCGAGCCAGATCCGGCCGCCGTGGTCGTTGATGATCTTGCGGCAGACGGTCAAGCCGACGCCCGTGCCTTCGTATTCATCGTCGTCATGCAGCCGGTAGAACATCTCGAAAATCTTGTCGGCGAACCGTGGCTCGATGCCGATGCCGTTGTCGGCGAATGACAGACTGATCTTCTGCCCGCATTGCCACGCGTCGATGGCGATGCTCGGCGGGGGGGCGGCGCGGAACTTCACCGCGTTGCCGATCAGGTTCTGCATCACGTGCGAGAGCAGGATCGGGTCCCCCTCGATCTCCGATACGCCGCCTATCGCGATGCTGACCCCGACGCCCAAGGCCTCGGTGTCGAAGGCGCTAAGCGCGTCGTGGATCACATCGGCCAGTGTCGCGGTTTTGCCGGTGATCGCGGCCCTGTTGTACCGCGAGTATTGCAACAACGAATCCAGCATCTGCTTCATGCGCTCGGCGCCGCGGGCGATGCGCGCCAGGATATCGGTCCCCTCCTCGTCGAGAGTGGGGGTGAAATCCTTCTGCAGCACGCCGACAAAGGCCTCGATCCTGCGCAGCGGCCCGCGCAGGTCGTGGGCGACGATCGAGGTGAACTTCTGCAGGCCTTCGTTGGCGATCCGCAGCTCCTCGTTCTGTTCCCGCACTTTGCGCAGCAACCGATGTTCCGCCTCAGCGGCCGCCCTGGCCTTTTCGGCAACCAGGCTGAGCTCGGCCTTCAGCCGCTCGCGCTCGGTGATATCGCGCAGGACCCAGGTGAACAGGCGCTGGCCTGCCGCGCCCGGCCACTCCGAAATGGAGAGATCCAGCGGCACGGTGCTGCCATCCTTGCGGCGCCCCGACACCGTGCGGCCAAACGGCACCACAGCTTCATCGGTGGCCCGATAGCGCAGCAGGTCGCTGTCCTCCGGGGTGCCATGCGGGGCGCCCAGCGCCACCGGCAACAGAGTTCGAATGTCCCGGCCGATCACCTCGTCGCAGTCGTATCCGAAGACCTTCTTCACGGCCGCGGGATTCATCGACAGGATCTTGCCCGCCTCGTCGGCGACGATGACGACGTCGCCCGCAGTGTCGACGATGGAGCGGTAGATATCCCTCTGAAGTCGACTCGATTTCATTCGGTCTCTCCGCGCCGCTGTCGCGCAAATGTCCGGTCCGGCGCGCGTACCTGGCGACGCCTCGCCGCCGAGCCAGGCTTAGGTGTGTTGTTCGCCGGGCAGGCCTGCGGCCAGCTCCGGCCGTTCGGCTACTGCACCAGGCAGTACTTCATCTTCGGCACGTTCCCGAGCGCGGCGATGAAGGCGTCCATGGTGAACGGCTTGACGATGTAGCCGTTGGCGCCGAGGCTTGCCGCTTCGGCGATGTCGGCCTCGTCGTCCGACGCCGAAAACATCACGACCGGGAGGTCCGCGAACTGAGGATGCTCTCGAATTCCCCTCAGGGTTTCGAAGCCGTTCATCCGCGGCATGTTGATGTCGAGAAGGACCAGTATGTTTTTGAGTGGGTCCGCGTTATACAGTTCTGTCAGTGTGTCGATGAGGTTTTCGGGCTTCCTCTCAGATACGAAGTGGTTGACGATCCCCTGGGTTCTGACTTGCCGTCTTGTCAGGAAAACTTCGTCAATATTGTCATCGACCATCACCATCGTAACGGGGGAATGGGCTGCCATGTCGTGTTCCTCATTTTTCGGACCGGCGCTTCTTGTTCCGATCCATACGTCTGAGAGTGATTTATAGTGGCCCTGCCCAGACAATTTGTACCTTCATTCTAAAGTAAGCGGATAAATTTATCCGCTAGGTTTTCAGTTTTATTGAGATCTCATGGTAGTGGCGCCGAGTGAATATTTGATAACGATTTGACCCCGTTCAGCCGACCGCTGCAGACAGGCGGCCACGGCGCAGCTCGGCCAGCGTCTTCGGGCTATAGCGGCGCCGGCGCCGCCAATGGCGTGTGACCCGCGTCGATTGCGGTGGAGCCGCCCTAATGTTGCGGGGTCCTCCGGGTCCCCTGGGCGGCGGGCAGCCGGACATGGAAGACCGATCCGCGGCCCGGAGGGGATTCGCACCAGATGGCGCCGTCCTGGGCGAGCACCGCCTTGCGGGCGAGCGTCAGGCCAAGGCCGCTGCCGGCGTACTCCGAGGCCGCGTGCAGGCGAAACAGCGGCTTGAAAATCTCCGCCAGGTACTCCGCCTCGATGCCGAGGCCGTTGTCGCTGATCTCGAGGGTCCAATGGCCAGCGCCGCTTCGCGCCGCCACTTCGACGCGCGGAACCGAGCTGCGGTTGTACTGCAATCCGTTCATGACCAGGTTCTGCAGCACCTGGGTCATCAGGGTTTCGTTGCCACGGATCGTGGGCGCCTGGCTGGGCGCGACAAACTCGCCTCCGCGTTCGGCCAGATAGGGCGCGATCGAGGCGCGGACGCTTGCCAGCACCCGGTTGAGGTCGACGTCGGCAAGCTCGGGCGGCTGGTTGAGCAGGGTATATTGCGACATGACGTCGACCAGCTTGCCCAGGCGGCGGGCGGCTTCGCCCAGGAAGGTCAGGTGGTTGTGGACTTCGCCGGCCTCGCCGATCTGGATCTCGTCGGAGATCATCTGGGTGAAGGTGACGATCTGGCGGATCGGCTGCTTGAAGTCGTGCGCCAGCGCGTAGGCGAAGTTCTCCAGCTCGCCGCGCTGCTCGTCGATCACGCGGGCCTGGCCGCACGCCTGGATCGACCGCTCAACGGTCCGGCGGATCGACTCGGTGGTGATGCGCGACTTGGGTAGGTAGTCGGATATGCCGCTGCGGAGCGCCTTGGCGGCCAACATCTCGTCGCCCACGCTGGTCATCAGGATGATCGGCAGGTAGGCGGTCGCGGCGATCAGCTCGCCGGCGAGCGCCACGCCGTCCATGTCCGGCATGTTATAGTCTGTCAGCACGCAGTCGAACCTCCGATCTGCGCACATCTGTTTGGCCATGAGCGGATGAGCGGCGGTGAGAACCTCGGCGGCGGGAAAGGCCGCGCCCAGAGTGAGCAGCATGATTTCGCGTTCGGCCTTGCTGTCGTCGACGACAAGCAGCGACTTCGGCGTCTCGATCTTCGCCACCTCTCGCGCCGCGAGGACGGCGCTCATTGGAACCTCGGTGCGTGCGGCAGGGCCAGCTCGACGCAGGCGCCGTCGGCGCAATCGAGGAACGCCGCCTCTCCGCCATGCCGACGGGCGATCCGCCGGCAGATCGTCAGGCCGGCGCCAACTCCCGGATAGGTGTCCTCGCCGTTCAGGCGATGGAACATCCGGAACGCCTTTTCGCGGTAGGCCGGCTCGACGCCGGGGCCGTTGTCGGTGATCCGCAGCCGCCAAAACTCTTCGTCGTCGGCGACGTGCACGGCGATCCGCGGCGCAATCTCCGGGCGGCGGAACTTGATCGCGTTGTCCAGCAGGTGATGCAGAGCCATGCCGAGCAGCTTCGTGTCGGCGCAGACCTCGCCCAGCGGTTCGACCGAGACCTCGATCCCCGAGGCCTCGCCGATGGCGAGCTGCAACATGGCCAGCCGCAGGGCCGGCGCAGCGTCCTGGCGCACCACCTCGAGCGCCTTCTGTTGCACCCGGGAGAACGCGAGCAGCTCTTCCATCATCAGCCGGCTCTTCTCGGTGGCGCTGCGGATCCGGTCGGCGAGGGCCTGCTGGCGGTCGGTGAGGCCTTCGCCCAGCTCGCCCAGAAGCAGGCGTGAGAACTCAGCGACGTGGCGAGACGAGGCCGCCAGGTCGTGAGAGACGATGTAGCTGAACTCCTGCAGCTCCCGCTCCGCCTCGGCGGCGCGCGTCTGGTCGCCGCCAGCCGGGCTGGCGCTAGGCGGCAAGGGTCTGCTCGGCGGCATGCGTCTGCGCAAGCACGACGACCGTGAACCAGAATGTCTCGATCGAAGCCACGATCTCCTGCAAGCGCTCGAAGGTGACCGGCTTGACGATGTAGCCGTTGGCCCCGAGGTCATAGGTCTTGAGAATATCGACCTCAGCCTTCGAACTGCTCAGCACGATCACCGGGATCCGCTGGAGCTTGGGATCGGTCTTGATGGCCTGCAGCACCTCGCGGCCGTCCATGCGCGGCAGGTTGAGGTCGAGCAGGATGACGTCGGGCGTCGGCTGATCGGCGTAGTCCCCCTCCCGCCGCAACATGGCCAAGGCCTCTTCGCCATCGCCGGCGACCGCGAGACGGTTGCTGACGCGGGCGCTGCCGAAGGCTTCGCGGGTCAAGAGCACGTCGCCGTAGTTGTCTTCGATCAGCAGCAGCTCCGCGGGTCTCCCCTGGGCCTCAACTGTCAATTTGAGCATTGTCGCCCTCCTCGGTTTGAATCTTGACGGTGAAGCTGAAGACCGAGCCTTCGCCCGGTGTTGAGGTCACCCAGATGCGGCCTCCGAAGCCCTCGACGATCTTGCGACAGATCGCCAGGCCCAGCCCCGTGCCGTAGTAGCGGCTCTTGGCGTGCAGCCGCTTGAAGGGCTCGAAGATGCGGTCGTAGTGGTGGGGCTCGATGCCGATGCCGTTGTCCGCCACGGAAAACCGCCAGCAATCAGCTTCCTGCACGGCGGACAGATGGATGAGCGGCGCCACGCCTGCCGCGACGTACTTCAGCCCGTTGCCGATCAGGTTCTGCATCAGCCGGTTGAAGCGGATGGAGTTTCCGAAGATCCGCGGCAGACCGTCCTTGGTGACCTGCGCACCCGACTCCCGGATGGATTCATGGAGGTTCTCGATCACCTGGTCGAGAACCTCGTCCGAGTCGAACCACGACCCCCGCTCGGCCTCCAGGCCCAGCCGGCCGAAGTCGACCAGATCGTCCAGCAGGTCCTGCATCTGGTTCGCGGCAGAGACCGCCAGCGACAGGTATTCGCGGCCGCGTTCGTCCAGGCGCTCGCCATAGTCCCTGGACAACAGCCCGCAGAACGCCGCCACCATCCGCAGCGGCTCCCGAAGGTCATGCGAAGCGACGTGGCCGAAGTAGGAGCGCTCCAGGTTCGAAGCGGTCAGCTGCTCGATGAACAGTTCGCGTAGATCGCTGGCCCGCCGGCGTTCGGAGGCGTCGCGCAGGATGCCGACGAAATAGGCCTTGCCGTCCTGCTCGGCCTCGGCGACCGACAGGTCCACCGGAAAAGTCTCGCCGTTCTTGCGCCGGCCGACCACCTCCCGGCCGATCTCTATGATCTTGCGCCGGCCGGTCCGCCGCTTCTTGTGGAGGTACTGGTCGTGCTCGGCGCCCGGCATCAGTCGCTTGACTTCGCCGCCGATGATTTCGCCCGCGCGGTAGCCGAACATCCGCTCGCAGGCCGGGTTGAACATCGTCACCAGCCCCTGCGGGTCCATGAAGATGATGCCGTCGATGGCCGTCTCGACGACGGCCTGTAGCCGGGACTCGGTCATAGACCGGCTCCGTCTCGCGGGGACTCAACGGTCGATCCTCGAGCCTTCGCTCGATCGGACAACCTGCGCCCGGCCAAGCCGAGTTCTGTGGAATTCGCGATGTACTTCAACTGATTCAAATCCCCACACCTTGCGCGATTTGTGTTTCGAATTGAGTTCTTGATTCGTAGCGCTAATAGCCAAAATACGTACAATTACGTAGTAGACTATATAATATACGCCATTGGAATTTAGGACTACATTCGCAATACGATGATCAGTCTGGGAGTATTAATTTCTGGAGAAGGTATTCACGCATTTCATGTCTCGTATTTGTTAATCCCGCGGACGACAAATACACGATGAAATGGGAGGCGAAGACCTTGAGCCTTGCACTGGTGCCGTGTCGCGACGAGGACTCCCGCAGCCAGCCATGGCTCGATCGGCGGCCGTCCGGGCACGTCTGGAACCTAAACGTGCTCCTGGTCGATGACGACGCGGCGGACACCAGCCTCATTCTCGATGTGCTCAGACGACATCCCGACGTCGCGGCCGTCCACGCGTTCGACGCGCCCATCGCCGCCCTGCGTCAGCTCGCGACGGGACGCCAGAAGCCCAATCTCGTGTTGCTCGACATCCACATGCCGCGGCTGGACGGCTTCGAGTTCCTGAAGGAGCTGCGTCGCATCGAGAGCATGGTCAGCGTCCCGGTGGTCTTCCTGACGACCTCCGGCCTCACCAGGGACGTGCGCGAATACAGCGCAAGCTCAGCCTCGTCGTACATCATCAAGCCCGACACCTACTTCGAGCTCCAGACGCGCATGGATGCGGTGATCAAACGGGCCCTATCCGGTGTTTGGAGAAGATAGCCATGCGAACGCACTCTTATTCGGACCTGGCGCCGGTCCGAGAGACGCACCAGCCGCGAGGGCTGTGCGTCCTGATCGTGGAGGATGACGAAGCCGACGCCTATCTGATCGGCCGGGCGCTGGAGGACAATCCGGCCGTCGAGACGGTGGTGCGCGCACGCGATGGAGTCGAGGCGCTGGGGATGATCGCACTCGGCGAAGTGGCGCCCGACATGGCGTTTATCGACCTTCACATGCCGCGCATGGACGGGTTCGGTCTTCTCACCGCCCTCGCCAGCCGCCCGACGCCGAGCTTCCCGACGGCGGTCCTGACCTCATCGGCGGCGCCGAACGACGCCATCCGCAGCCGGCTGCGCAGCGCGACGCGCGTGGTCACCAAGCCCGATAACGTCACCGAGCTCTATGCGGCTCTGGCCACGGCCCTCGATGCGCTCTGCCCTGCCCGAACCAGGCCGACGATCTCCAAGCCCGCCACGCCGTTGAGCTAGTCGTCCACGGGCCCGGAGCATTCCCTGAAGCCGGGCGATTGCGGGCCTTATGCCCGTTCAATCCGGCCCCTGTCTCCGGGGCCGAAACCTCGCCGCCCAGGCGTCGCCGAAGCGGCGGTTCCCTAGGGCACCAGGTGCAGCACCCACTGCATGATCATCGCCGCTGCGAGCAGCAGACCGATCGTGCAGGCAAGGCAGACTGCGCCTTCGGCGAGGGTTTTGGGCGGACGCTGCGCGGAGCGGTCCACGGCCATTGGTATCCTCCTTCGCGCCGGCCCGCTCTCGAGGGCTTGCCGTTCGCACCATGGAGGATGCGCCGATTATTTGTCAGTGACCAGAGTGTTCCCGGTCAATGCCTGGCTGGGGCGCCGGCTCACGGGCAGCCTCCACCAGCAGATGCCGCAAGATTGAGCGCAGGACCTCGCCGATCGCCGCCCTGTCGGTGGCCGGGTTGTTCACGCCGCGCACCGCCATGCCTTCGAACAACATGCTGAGCACCTCGCCGCGCGCCGCCAGCTCCCGGTCGTCACAGCCCGGCGGGGCGATCTGCTTGAGCACGGCCAGCTTGAGGGCGCGTTCCTCGACATCGGCGTCCTGCAGGATGGCGGCCACGCGCGGATTGCGCGCCGCCTCGGCCAGCACTTCCAGCTTGAGGGCCGAGCGCTCCAGGTCGTAGCTGTCTTCCACCGCCCGGGAACAGCCGTCGATTATCGCTGCGGCGAGCGGCTCGCCGGAGCCTTCGAGCTGGGAGAACTTGTCGCGCATCTCGGCCATGTCGCGGGCGACGATGGCGGCGATGATCGCCTCCTTGCTTTCGAAGTAGCGATAGATTTGTCCGACGCTGAGACCCGCAGCCTGTGCTATTTCGGCCATGCTGGCGCCGTGAAAGCCCGCGCGGCGGGCGCAAATCGAGGCAGCGTCGACGATCTGCTGTCTACGCGACTCCACCTTGGGATCCGCTGATCGCGTCGTGTCTGTCATCCAGGTGTCTCGTTTTTGCGATGCAACAAAAGAACCCCAAGGTGGCGTTGAACAAGCGAGAGCGCGGGCCTATCTCCCGCCTGATCGAGAATGAACGCTCATTCTCACTTCGTCTCTCCACAGCGGTCGTTCAAGGGCTCCGGCCCGCGACAACCCGCCAGCAGGTGCGCGCATGGCAAGACTGATCCCCGGCGCAGCCGCTGTGTTCGCCGTCCTGGCGTTGGGCGCCTGCGCTCCCAAGGCACCGGCCGGGCCCGATCCGAACGCGCCGGCCCAGGTCGGGGTCGTCGTGATCCGCACCGAGCCCGTGACGCTGACGGCGGAGCTCAGCGGGCGCACCTCGGCCTTCCTGGTTTCGGAAGTCCGCCCTCAGGTTAGTGGCGTGATCAAGGCCAGGCTGTTCCAGGAGGGCTCCAACGTCCGCACCGGCCAGCCGCTGTACCAGATCGATCCGGCGACCTATCGCGCCAGCCTCAACAGCGCCGCCGCCAGCCTCGCCCAGGCGCAGGCCGCCGCGACCTCCGCCCAGCTCAAGGCGAACCGCTACAAGGAGCTGGTGGCGATCAACGCCGTCAGCAAGCAGGACAATGACGACTCCCAGGCCGCGGCCCAGCAGGCGGCGGCCAACGTCCAGGTCCAGCGCGCGGCCCTCGACCAGGCGCGGATCAACCTCGGCTACACCCGCGTCTTCGCGCCGATCTCCGGGCGCATCGGCAAGTCCTCGGTGACGCCCGGCGCCCTGGTCACCGCCAGCCAGGCCACCGCGCTCGCCCTCGTCCAGAACCTCGACAAGATCTATGTGGACGTCACCCAGTCCTCCGCCGACCTGCTGAAGCTGCGTCGCGACCTGGCCGCCGGCGACATCGCCAGCGCCAACACCGCGCAGGTGGACCTCATCCTCGAAGATGGCTCGGTCTATCCGCTGCAGGGAACCCTGGCGTTTTCCGACATCACCGTCGATCCCGGCACCGGCTCGGTGGGCCTGCGGGCGGTATTCCCCAATCCGAAGGGCACCCTGCTGCCCGGAATGTACGTCCGGGCGCGGATCAGCAAGGGCGTGGCCTCCTCCGGCATCCTGGCGCCGCAGCCTGCCATCAGCCGCGATCCGAAGGGCCATGCGTCGGCCTTCGTGGTCGGCGCCGGCGACAAGGCGGAGCCACGCCAGCTCACCGTGTCCCAGACGATCGGCGACAAGTGGCTGGTGACCAGCGGCCTCAAGCCGGGGGATCAGCTGATCGTCGAGGGCCTCCAGAAGGTGCGCCCGGGCGCGGCCGTGAGGCCTACCGTCATGGCCGCGCGCTAGGCGCCGCCCCATGCTGTCCCACTTCTTCATCGACCGGCCGCGCTTCGCCTGGGTCGTCGCCATCGTCATTATGCTGGCCGGCGCGCTGGCGATCCGGACGCTGCCGGTCGCGCAGTATCCGGACATCGCCCTGCCGCAGGTCGCCATCCAGGCGCTCTATCCCGGAGCTTCGGCCAAGACCGTCGAGGACAGCGTCACCCAGGTCATCGAGCAGAAGATGAAAGGCCTGGACGGCCTCGCCTACATCTCCTCGACCAGCGAGAGCACCGGCGCGGCCACCATCACCCTGACCTTCAAGGGCGGGACCAACATCGATATCGCCCAGGTGCAGGTGCAGAACAAACTGCAGAGCGCCGTCGCCCTCCTGCCGCAGGAGGTGCAGCAGCAGGGCCTGACGGTGGTCAAGTCGACGCGAAACTTCCTGCTGGTCGTCGGGCTCTATTCGACGGACGGCAAGGCGTCGAACTCCGACCTCGCCGACTACATCGCCACCAACCTGCAGGACCCGCTCAGCCGGGTGGACGGGGTCGGCGACGTCCAGCTGTTCGGCGCCCAGTACGCCATGCGTATCTGGCTGGACCCCGACAAGCTGACCGCCCACAGCCTGACGCCGGCGGACGTGATCGCGGCCATCCGCGCCCAGAACGCGCAGGTCTCCGCCGGCCAGATCGGCGGCACGCCGGCCCTGCCCGGCACGGTGCTCAACGCCACCATCGGCGCGCAGGCGCGGCTGCAGACGCCCGAGCAGTTCCAGGCGATCATCCTGAAGACCACGCCCGACGGCGCCCACGTCTTCCTGCGCGACGTCGCCCGGGTGGAGCTCGGGGCCGAGAACTACAACTCGCTGGCCAAGTACAACCTCCAGTCGGCTGCCGGCCTGGCCATCAAGCTGGCGCCCGGCGGCAACGCGCTCAACACCGCCCAGGCGGTGAAGGCGCGCGTCGAGGAACTGTCGAAGTCCTTCCCGCCCGGCATGAAATACGTGATCCCGGTCGACTCCACGCCCTTCGTCAAACAGTCGATCGAGGAGGTGGTGAAGACCCTGGCCGAGGCGATCGTGATGGTCTTCCTGGTGATGTTCCTGTTCCTGCAGAACTGGCGCGCCACGCTGATCCCGACCATCGCCGTGCCGGTGGTGCTGCTGGGCACCTTCGGGATCCTCGCGGTCTTCGGCTACTCGATCAACACGCTGACCATGTTCGGCCTGGTGCTGGCGATCGGCCTGCTGGTCGATGACGCCATCGTCGTGGTCGAGAACGTCGAGCGCGTGATGGAGGAGGAAGGGCTGTCGCCGCGCGACGCCGCCCGCAAGTCCATGGACGAGATCACCGGCGCGCTGATCGGCATCGCCCTGGTGCTGGCCGCGGTGTTCGTGCCGATGGCGTTCTTCAGCGGCTCGCAGGGGGTGATCTACCGGCAGTTCTCGATCACCCTCGTCTCGGCGATGTCGCTGTCGATCCTGGTCGCCCTGGTGCTGACGCCGGCGCTGTGCGCCACCCTGCTGAAGCCCAAGGCCAAAGGGGAGAGCGTCGCGAAGATCGGCTTCTTCGGCTGGTTCAACCGCAACTTCGATCACGCCAGCGGCCGTCACCAGGTCCAGGTCCGCAAGATGCTCGGCAAGAGCTGGAGCTGGATGGGTGTCTATGCCGGCATCATCGTGGTCATGGCGTTGCTGTTCATCCGCCTGCCGACCGCCTTCCTGCCGGAGGAGGACCAGGGGTCGATGTTCACCATCGTCCAGCTGCCGCCGGGCGCCACGGAAGAGCGCACCCAGGCCGTCCTGACGGAGGTCGCCAACTACTACCTGAAGACCGAGAAGGACGCCGTGCAGGCCGTCTTCACGGTTTCCGGCTTCGGCTTCGCCGGGTCCGGCCAGAACGCCGGCATCGCCTTCGTGCGGATGAAGGACTTCAAGGACCGCGGCGCGGCCAGGCTGCGGGTCTCCGCCGTCGCCGGACGGGCGATGCAGACCTTCGGCAAGATCCGCGACGCCATGGTCTTCGCGGTCGTGCCGCCAGCCGTTCCTGAGCTCGGCACATCGTCCGGCTTCGACTTCGAACTGCAGGACACCGGCGGCGTCGGCCACGATGCGCTGATGGCGGCGCGCGGTCAGCTGCTCGGCATGGCCGGCAAGGAGCCCGGTCTGGCGGGGGTGCGCCCCAACGGCCAGGACGACACGCCGCAGCTGACCATCGACGTCGACCAGGCCAAGGCCGGCGCCATGGGCCTGACCACGGCCGACATCAACAGCGCCCTCAGCGCCGCCCTGGGCGGCGCCTATGTGAACGACTTCATCGACCGCGGCCGCGTGAAGAAGGTCTTCGTGCAGGCCGACGCTGCGTTCCGGATGAAGCCCGAGGACCTGGACCGCTGGTACGTCCGCAACGGCTCCGGCGACATGGCGCCCTTCTCGTCCTTCGCCACCAGCCACTGGTCCATCGGCTCGCCGCGGCTGGAGCGCTACAATGGCCTGTCGGCGGTCGAGATCCAGGGCTCGCCGGCGCCGGGGCAAAGTTCCGGCCAGGCGATGAAGACCATGGAGCGGCTGGCCGCCAAGCTGCCGCCGGGCATCGGCTACGAGTGGACCGGCCTCTCGCAGCAGGAGCGGGAAGCTGGCGCCCAGGCGCCCGCGCTCTATGCGCTCTCGATCGTCGTGGTGTTCCTGTTGCTGACGGCCCTGTACGAGAGCTGGTCGATCCCGCTGTCGGTGATCATGGTCATTCCGCTGGGGGTGATCGGCGCGGTGTTGGCCACCACCGTGCGGGGGCTGTCCAACGACATCTACTTCCAGGTCGGCCTGCTGACCACGATGGGTCTGGCCTCGAAGAACGCGATCCTGATCGTCGAGTTCGCCAAGGACCGGCACGAGCAAGGCATGCCACTGATCGAGGCGGTGCTCGAGGCGGTGCGCATCCGGCTGCGGCCGATCCTGATGACCTCGCTGGCCTTCATCGTCGGGGTGTTCCCGCTGGCGATCTCCAACGGGCCGGGATCGGGCAGTCAGCACGCCATCGGCACCGGCGTCATCGGTGGCATGTTCACGGCCGTCGCCCTGGCGATCTTCTTCGTCCCGTTGTTCTTCGTGCTGGTGCAGCACTACTTCGGCGGCAAGCACCCCGCCGACACGCCGGCGCAAGCGGCCCGCGACGAGGCCGCCCCCAATGAGGCCGGTTGAGATGCTGCGCCGAACCCTCGCCCCGCTGCTCGCCGCCGCCGTCGCGCTCAGCGGCTGCACGCTCGCCCCGCCCTATGTGCGGCCCGGCCTTCCGGTCAGCCAATCCTGGCCGCAGCCCGGGCCCGCGCCGGGCTCGGTCATGGCGGGCGATCTCGCCTGGCGCGAGGTCTTCCAGGACCCGCGCCTCCAGGCGGTGATCGACCTGGCGCTGCGTCAGAACCGCGACCTGCGCGTCGCGGCCGGAAACATCGAGCAGGCGCGCGCGCAGTACCGCATCCAGCGCGCCCAGCTGTTGCCGGCGATCGACGCCGTGGGTTCGGAGAGCAAGGTCCACACGCCCGCGCCGGTCTCCCTGACCGGCCAGTCCCTGACCCTCGAGCAGTACAGCGCCACCGTCGGTTTCTCGGCCTGGGAGATCGACCTGTTCGGGCGGTTGCGCAGCCTGAGCGCCGCGGCCCTGCAAAGCTATTTCGCCACTGAGGAAACTCGCCGCGCCGTCCAGATCAGCCTGATCGCCGAGGTCGCAGCGGACTATCTGGCCTTGGCCGCGGACCAGGACCTGCTGAAGGTGACACAGGACACCCTGAAAACCCGCGAGGACAACCTCGCGCTATTCCAGAAACGCTTCGACGCCGGCGCGATCTCCCAGCTCGACCTGCGCCAGGAAGAGACCCTGGCCGAGCAGGCCCGCAGCGACCTGGCTGTCGCCCTCGCCCAGGTCGGCCTGGACCGCAACGCCCTGACCCTGGTGGTGGGCGCGGACGTGCCCGCCAACCTGTTGCCCGACGGCGGCCTCGCCGACATCCGGCTGCGCACGGAACTCGAACCCGGCCTGCCGTCCGACGTCCTGACGCGCCGCCCGGACGTCCTGGCGGCCGAACACAGCCTGCAGGCGCAGAACGCCAACATCGGCGCGGCGCGGGCCGCGTTCTTCCCGCAGATCAGCCTCACCGGCTCGACAGGCAGCGCCAGCACCGACTTGAACAAGCTGTTCCAGGCCGGGACCGGCGCGTGGAGCTGGACGCCGCAGATCGTCCTGCCGCTGTTCGCGGGCGGCGCCAACCTCGCCAACCTGCGCGGGGCGCGGGCCGGACGCGACATCGCCGTCGCGCAATACGAGAAGGCGATCCAGACGGCGTTCCGCGAAGTCGCCGACACGCTGTCGATCCGCTCGACGATCCGCGACCGCGTCGCGGCCCAGCAGCGGCTGGTGGCCGCCGCGGCCGACGCCCAGCGCCTGAGCCAGGCGCGCTATGACCGCGGCGTCGACAGCTACCTGGTCCTGCTCGAGGCCCAGCGCACGCTCTACCTCGCTCGCCGCACCCTGCTCACCGCCCAGCTGGTGGAGACCGTCAACCGGGTCACGCTCTACAAGGCGCTCGGCGGCGGTTCGACGAGCGGCGGCGCGAACGGACGCTAGGGCTGGAACCTGCTGACTTCGCAGGCGTTTGAGATCGTCATCATCCGGCATGACATCGCGGCTTGGACGCAGTCTGCCAATGAAGCTTCCCCTGATCCTGGCCGGTGTCGCGTTGCTTGGCGCCCAGCTTTCGCCCGCCGTCGCGAACGCCGCGCCGCGAACCTACAGCTATGCGGTCACCCATCCGCGGTACGGGGTCATCGGAACCTATGACCGCACCATGAGCGACGCCAACGGGCTCGCCCGTGCGCAGTCCAGGCTGCGGGTCACGGTCAAGATCCTGGGCGTCGTGGTGCATCGCGAAAACGCCGACCAGACCGAGGCCTGGGACGGGACCCGGCTGATCTCCTTCGACAGCATCACCACCACCAACGGCCGGCGGATCGAGGTCCGCGGCGAGGCTGGTGACAATGGTTTCCAGGTGACCTCGCCAAAGGGGACCCAGACGGCCCCGGCGAACGTGGTCGCCTCCGACCCTTGGTCGCTCAATCACATGGGCCCCGGCGTGGTGGTGTCGATCAAGTCCGGCAAGATCGACCCGGTCAACGTGACCGGCGGCGAGGCCGACGCCGTCACCTTCCGCGGCGTGTCGACACCGGCTCGACATTTCCACATCCGCACCGCCACCCAGCCGAACAAGTGGGAAGTCTGGATCGACGAGCAGGGCGTGCCGATCAAGTTCCGCAGCCTCGAAAGCAGCGGCGCCATCGACTTCAACCTGGTGTCGCCCGCGTCGCAAGCGCGTGGCGGCGCCAATCGGGTCGCGCTGGGTGAGTCGCCCTCGTCGTCAGACGTCCGCTAGTGAAGGACGCCCGTCACGAGGCCCGGCGAAGAGCCGCGCTGTCGGCCGTTTGCGTCGTCCTCGCCGGGGTCGCCGGTTGCGCATCGGTGCCCCGGGTGAGCCCGATCGTGGGCCAGGCGGCCAGCGCAGAGAGGCCGCAGATCGTCGGGTCGCGCGGGCCCCTGTCGGGCGTCCAGGTCAAGACGCTGATCAGCCGCCTGACCGTAGAGCCCGGCGACAACGCGGTGCTGCGGCGACACCTGGCGATCGAACAGGCGGTGGCCGAAAGCCCGCTGGTCGCGGGTCAGACCACCCATCTGCTTCGCGACGGACCGGCCACGTTCCGCGCCATGTTCGCCGCGATCCGCGCGGCGAAAAATAGCCTCAACCTCGAGTACTTCATCTTCGAGGACGTGGAGAGCGACGGCGTCCACCTTGGCGACCTGCTGGTCGCCAAGCGGCAGGAAGGCGTCGCGGTCAACGTCATCTACGACAGCTACGGTTCGGGAGACACGCCCAAGGCCTTCTTCGACCGCCTGAGAGAGGCGGGCGTGAACGTCGTCGAATTCAATCCCATCAATCCCCTGAAGGCCAAGAAGGGCTACTCGCTCAACGACCGCGATCATCGCAAGATCCTGGTCGCCGACGGCGCGACGGCCATTGTCGGCGGCGTCAATCTCAGCACCACCTACCAGCCCAATTCCATGGGCAAGTCCGGGAACATCGACGGTCAGCCGGCGGCCCACTGGCGGGACACCGATCTGGAGATCACCGGACCCGCGGTGGAGCAACTGCAGGCGTTATTCGCCGATCACTGGCGAGAGCAGCATGGACCGCCGCTGGACAATCCGACCCTGTCGCCGAGCCCGCCCACCCCGGGCGGCGCGGTGGTGCGGATCATCGGCAGCTCGCCCGACCACGCCGTTCCCCGCTACTACGTCACGGTGATCTCGCAGATCCGCAGCGCCGAGAAGAGCGTCACCGCCAGCGCCGCCTATTTTGTGCCCACTGCCGACGAGATGGAGGCCTTGACCGGCGCCGCCCGACGGGGCGTGGACGTGCGGCTGCTGCTGCCCGACCGCAGCGATTCCCCATTGTCCATCGCGGTGGGCCATTCCCACTACGCCGCCCTCCTGAAGGCCGGCGTGAAGATCTACGAAACCCATGACCTGGTGCTTCATTCCAAGACCGTCGTCATCGACGGCGTCTGGTCGGTGGTCGGGTCGTCGAACTTCGATCATCGCAGCGTCATCTTCAACGACGAGGTGGACGCGGTGGTCCTCGGCAGCGACACCGCCGAGGAGTTGGAGGCCATGTTCGCCGACGACCAGCGCGCCGCCCGCGCCGTCGATCTCAGCGCCTGGAACCGGCGATCCCTGGCGGCCAGGATCAAGGAACGCTACGCGCGCGTCTGGCAGAAGCTGCTTTAAGAGGCCGGCCACGCCGGCGACCTCGGGGCGTCCCAGCTATAGATACGCCAAGGCGCCACCGCCCCCGGGATGCGCTTTCGGGCGTACAATCCCGATCCACAACCAATAATAGAGTGCCGCGAGATGCAGCATTATTTATGCTGTGGGTCGGGTATAGAGAAAATCAGCTTCCCTCCTACGGCCAAGCATACAAAAGTACGCCGTAAGAAATGGGGGATGTTTCCACGATGAAATGCAAGACTTTCGCTGAACGTCGTTATGCTTCGGGCTTGACGTCGGCGCTGCTGGCCGCGGGCCTGCTCGGCGTCGCCACGGAGACCCAGGCGGCCGAGGCCGCAGCCAAGGCCGGAAGCGTCGAAGAGCTGGTGGTCACCGGCGTCCGGGGCCAGCCGCGCACGGTCACCGACAGTCCCACGCCGATCGACGTGCTGAGCTCCGCGGAGCTCGAGCACACCGGCCGGGCCGGCGCCTTCCAGTCCCTGCAGACCCTGGTGCCCTCGTTCAACCTGCCGGCGCGGGCGGGCGGCGGCACCTCGACGGTGATCGCCACCGGCGGCCTTCGCGGCCTGAACCCGGACCAGACGCTGGTGCTGGTCAACGGCAAGCGGCGGCACAAGACCGCGCTGATCAACTCGGTCTCCTCGCTCTACAACGGCTCGGTCCCGGCCGACCTGGACCTCATCCCCACCTCGGCGATCGGGCGCATCGAGGTGCTACGCGACGGCGCGGCGGCGCAATACGGCTCCGACGCCATCGCCGGCGTCATCAACATCATCCTGAAGGACACCGTCGGCGGGTCGGTCAGCGCGACCTACGGCCAGAACATCGACAAGGGCGACGGCCAGCTGCTGCAGGTGATCGGCAACTACGGCTTCAAGGTCGGCGAGCAGGGCTTCCTGAACCTATCCTTCACGACCAAGGACCAGGCGCTCTCCAACCGCGCGATCGCGGTGGCGCCAAACATCCAGATCTATCCGAAGCTGGTCCCCTCCGGCCTGCCCGACCCGCGCGAGCTGACGGTGGACCGGGTGGTGACCAAGAACTACGGCGTCCTGCCGCAGAACGGCGTCAACCTCGGCTACAACGGCCATTACGACCTGGACGGCGGCGTAGAGCTCTATTCCTTCGGCACCTATAGCCACCGGGTCTCGGACCTGCCCTTCACCTTCCGCGCGCCGAACAACGTCAACACGCTGCCGCAGGTCTATCCCGAGGGCTTCCGCCCCGACCTGGTGATCAAGGAAAACGACTTCGAGTTCGCGGTCGGCGCCCGTGGCAAGCTGGGCGGCTGGGACTGGGACCTCTCGTCAACCTACGGCCGCGACGACGCCGACGAGAACACCGCCCAGAGCATCAACGCGAGCCTCGGCCCGACCAGCCCGACCACCTTCCACGTGGGCGAGCTGATCTCGTCGGAGTGGGTCAATTCGCTCGACTTCACCCGCACCCTCAACCTGGCGTCGGGGGGCGACCTGGCCTTGGCGGCCGGCGTGCAGCATCGGCGCGAGACCTATGAGGTGCGGGCGGGCGATCCGGCGAGCTACGCGGCCGGAACCTATGTGATCCCGGCGGGCCAGCCCTTCGCAGGGCAGCGGCCGGCGACCGGCGCCCAGGCCACGCCGGGCTTCCAGCCCGCCGACGCCAGCTCGTCGTCGCGCAACAACTACGCGGCCTATGTCGAGGCCGACTACAGCCCGACGAAGAAGCTCTTCCTGGGCGTCGCGGGCCGCTATGAGGACTATGACGACAGTTCGGGCTCGACCGTGGTGGGCAAGGTCACCGGCCGCTACGAGTTGACCGACTGGCTGGCCTTCCGCGCCGCCGTCAGCACCGGCTTCCGCGCCCCGGGCCTCGCCCAGCAGCACTATGCGGCGAGCTCCAGCCAGTTCCGGCTGGTCAACAACGTGCTCAACCTGCTGCTGATCAAGACCCTGCCGGTCGGATCGCCGGAGGCCGTCGCGCTGGGCGCCAAGCCGCTGAAGCCGGAGAAGTCCAAGAACTACAGCTTCGGCGTCACGGTCACCCCGACCTCGAACTTCAACCTGACGGTCGACGCCTACCAGATCGATGTGGACGGCCGGATCGCCATCACCAGCACGCTGACCGGCACGGCGGTGAGCAAGATCCTCATCGCCAACGGCCTCTCAGGCGACCTGAGCGCCCAGTACTACACCAACGCCATCGACACCCGGACCCAGGGCGTCGACGTGGTTGGCACCTATCGCCAGGACCTGGAGCGGTTCGGAACGCTGCGGCTGACCGCCGGCTACAACTACAACAAGACCGAGATCACCCACATCATCCCCAATCCGTCGCAGCTCACCGCGCTCGGCCCGACGTTCGTTCTGTTCGACCGGATGAGCCAGGGCTTCCTCACCGAGGCCTTCCCAAGGGACAAGATCGCGCTGGGCGCCAACTGGTCGTGGAACAAGCTGAACGTGAACCTGCGCGAGACCCGCTACGGCAAGTACACGATCCTGCAGAACACCCCGTCCAACGACCGCACGTTCGGCGCGGAGTGGCTCACCGACCTGGAGGTCGCCTACAAGGTGACCGACGCGGTGACCGTGGCAGTCGGGGCCAACAATCTGTTCAACGTCTACCCGGACGCCAACGGGATCTTCAACGCTACGACCGGCTCGGGCCAGTATCCGGGAACCTCGCCGATCGGCTTCACCGGCGGGGCCTACTACGCCCGCCTCCAATGGGACTTCTGAGGCGGTCAAGGAGTAGGGCGTGATACGGAAACGGACGTTCCTCGGGGCCTCGCTGCTCCTGGGCCTGGGGGGGCTTGGCGGCCTGCCCGCGACGCTGGCGGACGCCGCCCAGGCCAAGCCGGCCAAGCCCGGCAAGGCCAAGCCCGGCAAGGCGCTGGGCGGGCGCGGCGAGATCCTGTGGGACACCTATGGCGTGCCGCACGTCTATGGGAAGGACGAGGCGTCGGTGTTCTACGGGTTCGGCTGGGCGCAGGCGCAGAACCACGGCGACATCGTCGTCCACCTCTATGGGGAGGCCCGCGCCCGGGCGGCGGAGTACTGGGGGCCGCAGTTCGCCGATTCCGACCGCTGGCTGATCGCCAACGACGTGCCGGCCCGGGCGCTCGCCTGGCGCCGCGCCTCGAGCCCGCAGTTCCGCCGCAACCTCGACGCCTTCGCCGAGGGGATCAACGCCTACGCCAGGGCCAACCCCGGCAAGATCGATCCGAAGATCGCTGTCGTCCTGCCGGTCAGCGGCGTCGACGTGATGGCCCACGCCCACCGGCTGATGAACTACATCTACGTCGCCCCCATGGAGCGGACGATGACCGGCGGCAATCCGGGGTCGAACAACGGCTCCAACGCCTGGGCCGTCGCGCCGTCGAAGTCCAAGAGCGGCCACACCATGCTGCTGGCCAACCCGCACCTGCCCTGGCCGACCAGCTTCTTCACCTACTTCGAGGCCGACCTGAACGGGCCCGGCTTCCAGATGTACGGGGCGACCCAGGTGGGCCTGCCGGTGCTGCGCTTCTGCTTCAACGACCGCATGGGCTTCACCAACACGGTGAACAGCATGCTGGGCGCCACCAACTACGAGCTGAAGCTCTCCGGCGACGGCTACCTGTTCGACGGCAAGGTGCTGCCGTTCAAGACGCGCACGGCGAGCTTCAAGATCAAACAGCCCGACGGGTCGCTGACGACCGAGACGCTGACGCTGCGGGAATCCGTACACGGACCGGTGTTCAGCCGCGCCGACGGCAAGACCCTGGCCCTGCGCGTCGCCGGTCTCGACCGGCCCGGCAGTCTCGAGCAGTACTGGGACATGGGGAGGTCGAAGAGCTTCGCGGAGTTCGAAGCCATCCTGAAGCGGCTGCAGGTGCCGACGTTCAACATCGTCTACGCCGACAGGGAAGGCCATATCCAGTACATGGACAACGGCATCCTGCCCAAGCACCGCCAGGGCGACCTGGCCTACTGGCGGGGCAATGTGCCGGGCGACACCTCGGCGACGCTGTGGACCGACATCCATTCCTATGAGGACCTGCCGAAGGTCATCGATCCGCCGACCGGCTGGGTGCAGAACACCAACGACCCGCCCTGGGTCGCCACCTATCCACAGGTTATCCACTACGCGGACTACCCGCCCTACGTCGCCCCAAATGGGCCGGAGTCGCTGCGCTCGCAGCAGTCGGCGCACCTGCTGGCCGATGACAAGAAGCTGAGCTTCGACGACTTCGTCGCCCACAAGCTTTCCACCCATACCCTGATGGCCGACCGGGTGCTGCCGGACCTGGTCGCCGCGGCCGACGGCGATCCCGATCCGGAGGTGAAGGCGGCCGTGGCCCTGCTCAAGGCCTGGGACCGCGAGACCGTCGCCGACAGCCGCGCGGCGCTGCTGTTCGAGACCTGGGCGGCGCGGTTTTCGCCGAACAACTTCACCAGCCCCGCCAACTACAAGGTGAAGTGGCAGGCCTCGGCGCCGATCACCACGCCCAGCGGCATCGCCGACCCGCCCGCCGCCGTCGCCATGTTGAAGGCCGCCATCGCCGAGATGAAGACCAAGTACGGGGCCATCGACCGGCCGTTCGGCGAGGTCTCGCGCTTCGCCATCGACAAGGTCGACCTTCCCGGCAACGGCGGCTTCGGCAACACCGGCAT
>NZ_JAQGIZ010000085.1 GCF_028290885.1 Phenylobacterium sp. | reverse complement strand
CCATCTATCCGAACGGGATTTCGACGTCGGTGTCGGCGGCGACCCAGGATGCGTTCCTGCGCACCATCCCCGGACTGGAGGCCGTGCGGGTGGTCCGCCACGGCTACGCCATCGAGTACGACTACGTCGATCCGCGCGAGCTCTATGCGACCCTGGAGGCCAAGCGGCTGCCGGGCCTTTACCTGGCCGGCCAGATCAACGGCACGACGGGTTACGAAGAGGCGGGCGCCCAGGGGCTGGTGGCTGGCCTGAACGCGGCGCGGGCCGCCTCGGGCGCGGACCCGGCGTCCTTCGCCCGCGACGAGGCCTACATCGGTGTGTTGATCGACGATCTGGTCACCCGCGGCGTGACCGAGCCCTATCGGATGTTCACCAGCCGCGCGGAGTTCCGCCTGATCCTGCGCGCCGACAATGCCGACCAGCGCCTGACCGCGAAGGGCGAGGCGCTGGGTGTGGTCGGCTCGGTCCGGGCCGGGGCGTTCGCGGAGAAGGCCGAGGCGCTGGCGGCGGCCCGCGCCATGGCATCGAGCCTCACCTTGACTCCGTCGCAGGCCGAGAAGGCCGGACTGCCGGTCAAGGCCGACGGCCAGCGGCGCAATCTGACCGAGCTGCTGGCCTACCCGACCATCGGTTTCGAGGACCTGGCGCGGATCTGGCCGCAGATCGGCGCCTGGCCGCCCGCGGTGCGCGAGCAGGTGGAAATCGACGCCGCCTACGCCGGCTACCTCGACCGTCAGGCCGCCGACGTCGCCGCGTTTCGGCGCGACGAGGACCTGACGCTGCCGGCCGCGCTGGACTATTCCGCCGTCGGCGGACTTTCCAACGAGGCGCGGGAAAAGCTGAACACAATCAGGCCCTTGACCTTGGGCCAGGCGGCCAGGATCGAAGGGGTCACGCCCGGAGCGCTCACCGCCCTGCTGGCCCATGTCCGCCGCCGCGCCGCCTGAGGCCGCACCACTGATGGACGCCGAGGGGTTTGCCGCGGTCAGCGGGGCCACGGCGGCGCAGATGGCCGACCTGGAGCGCTTCCGCGTCATGCTGGCCGAGCGCAACGAGGTCATGAACCTCGTGGGCCCTGCGTCCCTGCCGGACTTCTGGTCGCGCCACGCCTGGGACAGCGCCCAACTGGTCAAGCTGCAGCCCGAGGCGCGGGCCTGGGCTGACCTCGGCGCGGGCGCGGGGTTGCCCGGAATCGTGCTGGCGATCCTCGGCAAGGGCCTGCTCGGCTTCCACGTCGATCTCGTGGAAAGCATGACCAAGCGCTGCAAGTTCCTGGGCGAAGTGGTTGCCGAGCTCGAGCTTCCGGCCACCGTCCACAACGCGCGTGCGGAAAACCTCGATCTAACTGTGGAGATCGTCACCGCGCGGGCTTGTGCGCCGCTCCATCGCCTGCTCGGGTATGCCCGGCCATACCTCCAGTCCGGCGCGACGGGCCTGTTCCTTAAAGGACAAGATGTGGTGTCTGAGATGAAGGAAGCTGCTAGATATTGGGAGTATGAGGCTGACGTCGTGCCATCCAAGAGCGACCCGCGGGGCCGCATCGTGCGCGTGAAGAGGCTTGGCCGTGCCCGCAAGGTCTGACCGGGCCTTACGCGTCCTGGTGGTCGCCAACCAGAAGGGCGGGGTGGGCAAGACCACCACGGCGATCAACCTCGGCACGGCGCTGGCCGCGGTCGGCGAGCGGGTGCTGCTGATCGATTCCGACCCGCAGGGCAACGCCTCGACGGGCCTCGGCATCGGCCGGGCGCTGCGTAAGCACACCCTCTACGATGTGCTGATGGGCGAAAAGACCATCACGGAGGCGGTGGTGAAGACCGCGGTGCCCGGCCTCGACATCGCGCCGTCCGATCCGGACCTTTCCGGCATCGAGATGGAGCTGGCCCAGCAGGCGCGGCGTTCCTTCAAGCTCAAGGACGCGCTCGACCCCATCCGGGAGGCCGGCTTCTACACCTACGTCCTGATCGATTGCCCGCCGTCGCTGAACCTCTTGACCGTCAACGCCATGGCCGCCGCCGACGCGGTGCTGGTGCCGCTGCAGTGCGAGTTCTTCGCGTTGGAAGGCCTGACGCAGCTGATGCGCACCATCGACCTGGTGCACGCGAGCCTTAATCCGAATCTGGAGATCCAGGGCATCGTCCTGACCATGTTCGACCGGCGCAACGGCCTGTCGGCGCAGGTGGCCAACGACGTGCGCACCCACTTCGGCGAGACCGTCTACCAGACGGTGATCCCCCGAAACGTGCGGGTTTCCGAGGCGCCCTCGTTCGGCAAGCCGGCGCTGGTCTACGATCTGAAGTGCGCGGGGAGCCAGGCGTACCTGCGGCTTGCCCGCGAAGTGGTGCTGCGCGAGCGTGCGCGCCGCAAAGTGGCGGCGTAGGGAGCTGACGATGGCCGAGGGCCGCAGAGGATTGGGCCGGGGACTTTCCGCCCTGCTGGACGACGCCGCCGACGGTCAGGCGGAGAGCGCCACCGACGGCACGCGCGACATCCCCATCGAGCTTGTCCACCGCAATCCCGACCAGCCGCGGCGGCACTTCCCCGAATCCGAGATCGGCGAGCTCGAGGCCTCGATCCGCGACAAGGGCGTCCTGCAGCCGATCCTGGTGCGCCCCTCGCCCAAGACGCCCGGCGAATATGAGATCGTCGCCGGCGAGCGCCGCTGGCGCGCGGCGCAACAGGCGGGGCTGACCGCCATCCCGGCGCTGATCCGGGTGCTTGACGACGACAAGGCCTTCGAGATCGCGGTCGTCGAGAACGTCCAGCGCGAGGACCTCAACGCCATGGAGGAGGCGCAGGCCTACGCCTCCCTGATGCGGCGGATGGCCTACACCCAGGACAAGGCCGCCGCTGCGGTCGGCAAGTCGCGCAGCCACGTGGCCAACACGCTTCGCCTGCTGCAGCTGCCGGAGAGCGTGCAGGACCACGTGCTGTTCGGCCGCCTGACCGCCGGCCACGCGCGGGCGATCCTCAGCGCCGCCTATCCGGAGGTGCTGGCGCAAACCATTGTCGAGAAAGGGCTTTCCGTCCGCGACGCCGAGGCGCTGGCCAAGCACAAATCCGTCGCGCCGAAGAAGGCCTCGGGTCCGCGCCGCGCGGCCAAGGACACCGACACCGCCGCCCTGGAGACCGACCTCGAAGACGTGCTCGGCATGAGCGTCGACATCGTCGACCGCGGCGGCGCCGGCGAGCTCAAGATCAAATACGCCACCCTCGAACAGCTCGATGACCTCTGCCGGAGACTGACCCGCACATGATCCTCGCCGAAGGCCAGAAGGTTCGCCTGCGCAACATCGGCGTGCGGGACCTGAAGGCCGCCACCGCCCACAAGTACACCCTGTCGATCACCGAGCCGCTGACCGACCCGGCGCGGGCGCGCGAGGTCTATGACCAGACCGGCTTCTGGACCAAGGACGCCGGCGCCTGCGCCATCGAAGGCGTCGCCGAGGCCGACGGCGGGCGGCTGATCGGCACCCTGCAGTTCTATCGGGCTGGCCCGGGGATCCACGGGCTGGAGATCGGCTACATCCTCCACGACGAGGACGACCGCGGGAAGGGCTACGCCTCGGAGGCGCTGCGGCTGTTCTCCGACCTGCTGTTCGCCGAGAACCCCTGGTGCCACCGCCTGCAGCTGATCATCGAGACCTGGAACGACGCCTCGGCGCGCCTGGCCGAGAACTGCCGCTATGCCAGTGAGGGGACCCTACGCAAGGCGGGCTACAGCGCGCCGGACGCGCCCAGCGACTGCTTCGTCTACTCGCGGGTCAGGGACTAAGAGGCTTCCCCCGGTACGGGGGAAGACAAGACCGCGCCTGATCAGGACCGCCCTACAGCCCCAACCGCCGTGCGCGGCCGGCCACCGCCAGCGCCAGGCGCTCGGCGATCAGCTGGTCGGGGGAGCCGGCGGTCTTGCACAGCCGGTCGGCGGTGAGGATCTCCGGCTGGATGCGGTCGAGCTCGTCCAGCGTCCAGGTGCGGGCCTGGCGCAGGAACTCGCGCTCCTGCTTCCAGAAGACGCCTGAGGCCTTGGCCGCTTCCTGCAGGCCGGCGCCGCTCTTGGCCAAGGTCAGGGTGCGGCGCAGGCGTCCGAGGTGCATCCCCATGGCGCGGACAGCGGCGGGACCGGCCTCGCCCTCCTGGGCGGCGCGGCGCAGGCCGGCCTGGGCGTCGGCGAGGCGGCCCCCGAAGGCGTCGGCGGCGGCGTCGGCCAGAGACGCCTCCGGCTCGACGCCCAGGAAGGGCTCCAGGTCGGCCGGCGTGGCGACAGCCCCGCTGCCGGGACCCAGGAAGAGGGCCAGGCGCTCGATCTCCTGCCGGGCGACGCCGCGCTCCTTGGGCATGCGCGCCACGAAAAGCGCCAGCGCCTCGGAGCTGAGCGAGAGGTTGTCCTTGGTCAGCGCCTCGCGGACCTGGCGGGCGACGTCGCCGGGCTCGTCCTCGTAGCAGGGGATGGTGGCGACGGCGGGCGCCTTCTCGGCGACTTTGCGCAGCGTGGAATCGCGGCCGAGCGCGCCGGCCTCGATCAACAGGAAGGCGTCGGGGTTGAGTTCGCCGGCGGCGTGGCGGGTAAGGGCCTCCGCGGCCAGCTTGTCGAGCCCCACCTTCTCGGTCGCGAACCGCAGCCGCACCAGCCGGCGCCCGCCCATCAGCGATTGGGCGGCGAGCTCGCCTTCCAGCCGCCCGGCGTCGCTGTCGAGGTCACCGTCGGTCAGCTGGGCCACATCGAAGGGGTCGTTGGGGTCCTTGGCGATCCGGCCCGCCAGTTCCTGGCCGCGCTCGCGCACCACGCCCATGTCGCGGCCATAGATCAGGGCGGCGCGGACCTGGCTGTCCGGGGTCCTGAGGAAGCGCTCGATATCGGGGCGCTTGCCGAGGATCATGCCCTCAGCCCTTCCTGGGGTTCCCGGCGGCCTTGGGCGGTACGACCGTCGGCGTCTTGGAAGCCTTCGGCTCGCCCGTCGCCAGCCAGGCGGCGAGCTCGAGCTGGATGCGTCGCGCGACCTCTTCGGCGCCGCGGTCCTCGGCGTCCTGCTGGGCGGCGATGGAGGCGTAGGGCTGGTCGGCGGAGTCGTAGGTCAGCTCCACCCGCACGCGGCCCTTCTTGGCGATGTCGCCGGCGGGCAGGTTCGCCAGCGTGTAGTCGGCGGTCAGCACATATTCGTAGCGGGTGGCGACGTTGTCGGTGCGGATGCCGCGCGGATAGCGCGCCTCGGAGAGCGACAGGCGCATGGCGTATTTCGCTGGCCCGGTGCGGTTCTTGGCGAAGGCGTCGTCCAGGTGCTGGCGCAGCAGGAAGCCCGTGCGGCCCCCGGGCGCCGTCACGTCGATGGCGGCGAGGTTCGAGACCACGCCCGGCTGCGCATAGAGGGGCGTGAAGCCGCAGCCGGCGAGCGTCAGGGCGCCACACGCCGCGGCGAGGACCAGGAAGCGCCGCATCAGGCGGCCACGATGTTGACGATGCGGTCGGGCACCACGATCACCTTGCGGATGGTCAAGCCTTCAAGGCGCCGTGCGATCTCGGGGTCGTCAAGCACGATCTTCTCCACGTCGGCCGCCGAGGCTCCCGCCGGCGCCGAGATTTCGCCCCGCCGCTTGCCGTTCACCTGCACCGGCAGGACGCGCACGGCGTCCTGCGTCAGCGCCGGGTCGAACGCCGGCCAGGGGGCCATCGCCACCATGCCCTGTCCGCCGACCCTGGCCCAGCACTCTTCCGCCAGATGCGGCGTGAAGGGCGCGATCAGGCGCGCGAAGGCCGACAGCGCGTCCTGCCGGGCGGCGAGCAGCGGCTGCGAAGCGCCCGCGGCGGGGTTGGCCTTCAGGAGGTTCAGGAACTCGTAGAGCCGCGCGATGCCGGAGTTGAACCGGAAGGTCTCGATGGCCTCGGCGACCTGCTTGACGAGCTTGTGGGTGGCGCGGCGCACGGCGGTGGCGGCCTCGTCCTCGCCGCCGTCTCCGGCCGCCCGCGGCTGGCTGTCGAACTCCTCCCAGACCCGGTTGACGAAGCGCCAGGCGCCCGCGACGCCGCCGGTGGTCCACTGGGCGTCACGCTCGGGCGGGGAGTCGGACAGCACGAACAGGCGCGCGGCGTCGACGCCGTAGACGTCGAAGATCTCCTCGGGCGCGACGGTGTTCCGCTTGGACTTCGACATCTTCTCGACGTCGCCGATCACCACCTCGGCGCCGTTGTCGAGCAGCCGAGCGCGCCGGGATTTGCCCTCGACGACCACCTCGACCTCGCGCGGCTCCAGCCACTCGCCGCTCTGCCGGCGATAGGTCTCGTGGGTCACCATGCCTTGGGTGAACAGCCCGGCGAAAGGCTCGCGCACGCCGAGCTGGCCGTCGTCGGCCAGCGCCTTGGTCATGAACCGCGCATAGAGCAGGTGCAGGACCGCGTGCTCGATGCCGCCGATGTACTGGTCGACCGGCAGCCAATAGTCGGCGGCCTGCCTGTCGATGGGCTCGGGTGCGTCCGGATTGGCGAAGCGGGCGAAGTACCAGGACGAGTCCACGAAGGTGTCCAGGGTGTCGGTCTCGCGCGTCGCCGGGCCGCCGCAGACGGGGCAGGTGGTGTGCTTCCAGGTCGGGTGGCGGTCGAGCGCGTTGCCCGGCTTGCCGAACTCCAGGTCGTCGGGCAGCGCCACGGGCAGGGCGGACTTGGGTAGCGGGACCACGCCGTCCTTCTCGCAATGCACCATCGGGACCGGGCAGCCCCAGGCGCGCTGGCGGGCCACGCCCCAGTCGCGCAGCCGATAGACGGTTGCGCCCTCGCCCTGGCCCTGCGCCTCGATCCGCGCGATCGCCGCGGCCTTGGCGGCCTCGATGTCCAGGCCGTCCAGGAAGCCGGAGTTATAGATGGTCCCCGGCCCGGTGTAGGCCTCGTCGCCGATCGTGAAGGTGGCCGGATCCTCGCCGGGCGGCAGCACCACAGGCCTGACCGGCAGCCCGTACTTGCGGGCGAATTCCAGGTCGCGCTGGTCGTGCGCCGGGCAGGCGAAGATCGCGCCCGTGCCGTATTCCATCAGGATGAAGTTGGCGATCCAGACCGGCATTTCCCAGCTCGGATCGAAGGGGTGCTTCACCTTCAGCCCGGTGTCGAAGCCGATCTTCTCGGCCGTGTCGATTTCGGCCTGGGAGGCGCCGCCCTTCTTGCATTCGGCGATGAAGGCCGCGGCCGCGGGGTTCGCCGCGGCGATCTGCTCGGCCAGCGGATGGTCCGGGGCGATGCCCACGAAGCTCGCGCCATAAAGGGTGTCGGGCCGGGTGGTGTAGACCTCCAGCCCTCGATCGAATCCCTCCGGAGGTGTCCCCGCGAAGTCGAAGGCGAACCTCAGGCCCTTGGAGCGGCCGATCCAGTTCTCCTGCATGACCCGCACCTTCTCGGGCCAGCGCTCCAGGGTCGCCAGGTCGTCGGTCAGCTGGTCGGCGTAGTCGGTGATGCGCAGGAACCACTGGTTCAGCTTGCGCTTCTCGACCACCGCGCCGGAGCGCCAACCGCGGCCGTCGACCACCTGCTCATTGGCCAGCACCGTCTGGTCGACCGGGTCCCAGTTGACCATGCCCTCCTTGCGGTAGACCAGGCCGCGGGCGAACAGGTCCAGGAACAGCGCCTGCTGCTGGCCGTAGTAGGCGACGTCGCAGGTGGCGAACTCGCGGGACCAGTCGATCGACAGGCCCAGCTCCTTCAGCTCTGAGCGCATGCGGGCGATGTTGTCGTAGGTCCAGCCCTTGGGATCGACGCCGCGCTCCATGGCGGCGTTCTCGGCGGGCAGGCCAAACGCGTCCCAGCCCATGGGATGCAGGACGGAGAAGCCGCGGGCGCGCTTGAAGCGGGCGATTACGTCGCCGAGCGCATAGTTGCGCACATGGCCCATGTGCAGGCGCCCCGACGGATAGGGGAACATCTCGAGCACGTAGTACTTGGGCTTCGACGGATCCATCGTCGCGCGGAAGGCGTCGGCGTCCGCCCAGGCCTTGCGCCACTTGGGCTCGGTTTCTTTGGGATTATAGCGGGCCATCGTCAGGGAGGCTTTGGACTGGAGTTGGAGTTCCGGTCAACGGTGATCCTCCCCCAGCGCGCTTAGCGCGCGATCAGGGGGAGGTGGATCGCGGCGAAGCCGCGAGATGGAGGGGGTTTCATTCCAGCGGCTGGACCGGTGGGCTCGAACCCCCTCACCGGCTTCGCCGGAGCTCCCCCTAAGGGGAGCATTCAGCCCTTGATGTTCGACAGTCGAAGCTGGCGCGCGCGGGTCAGGATGGCGTTTTCGATGTCCGTCTCGGTCTGGGTGGCCGAAGGCGCGTCGATCCAGTTGCCGGCGGCGTCCTTGTTCTGCTTGAAGACCGCCACGTTCAGCCCGTCGGCGCGCAGGCGCGCGTCCAGGATGTAGACGGTGCACTTGAAGCGCTCGTCCGGCTTTTCCGGGTTGGTGTACCAATCGGTGATCACCACGCCGCCGTAGGGGTCGGCCGAGGCCAGCGGCATGAAGGACAGCGTGTCCAGGGTCGCGCGCCACAGGTAGCCGTTGACGCCGATCGCCGCGGCCGTGCCGTTGCCGGCGTCGGTGGTCTTCGGCCCATTGCCGCCGCCGAACGGATGCATGACATGGGAACAGCCGGCCACGCCCATAAGGGCGACGGCCAAGGCGCTCAACGCTACGCCACGCATCCAGGTACCGCGCACAAACGGCATATGTATCCGTCTCCAATGATTTCCGCCGCGCCAGGTAAGCGCCACGGCGCCGCCCCGCGCCGCGCCCTCTATAACAACGCCGTGGCAGTCGCCAAACAGGAATCGCGTGGCCCCGCCGCCACAGGCGCCGAGGTTCTTCGACGGATTGGAGCCCTGCGGCCGTGGAGTCGGTTGACCTGGGCCCTCGCCGTTCTTTAATCGACCTCTGCCGTTGTGCGACCCGGGGGAAAGCCCGGGGGTGCGCGCGGGGGGTGCAAGGGCTATATGTTGGGCATGTCCGTCCGCAGGTTCGCATTGCTGGTCGCCACGACCGCCCTGATCGGGGCGGCGGCCGGCGGCGTGCAGGCGGCGGACGGCAAGACCAGCAAGCCGCTGGACTTCACCGTCCGCACCGAATCCTCGCCGATCGCGCCCGGATCGCAGACCGTGAAGTGGGACGCCGCGCGCGGCCACTGGGGCGTGATGCTGAACCTGCAGCAGCCGGAAGCCCGCGCCGCCACCGCCAATGACATCCAGGCCGGCGCCTACTACCGCATCACCCCGTCGCTGCGGGTGGGCGGCAGCCTGGCCTTCGGCGACGAGCAGGTTTCGCCCGGTCCGAAGCCCGGCGCGCCGGACACCGGCCAGCCGCGGGTGCAGCTGGAAACCAAGTTCAAGTTCTAAAGGCGTCCACCGCCGCCAGACCGACCAGGCCCGCGTCCTTCAGACGGCGGGCCGTTTTATTGTCGACGCCGCCCAGGGCGTAGACCGGCCCGCGGACCTGCCGCGCCAGCATCGCCAGCCGCACCGGCCCTATGGGAGCGCCCGCCGAGGCGCTGCGGCTCGGGAACACCGCCGAAACCACCACCGCGTCCGCCCCCGCCGCAAGCGCGCGGCGCGCGGCCATCGGCGAGTGGGCCGCGGCGGTGACGATCCATCCGGGGTGGGCGGCCTTGAGGCGGCGCGCCCGATGCGCCGACCGCTCGGGCAGGTGCACGCCGTCTGCTCCGAGGCGGGCGGCCAGGTCCGCGTCGGCGCCGATGAGCAAGCTGAGCCGCCGCTCGCGGGCGATGGCCAGCAGCCGCGCCCCGCGCGCCTCGGCGTCCGCCGCGCCGAACGCCCTGAACACCACCGCGGTGCCGGGCGGCAGCCGGCGGGCGATCGCCTCGGGATCGGGGGTGCGAGCGGGGTCGGTAAAGAACAGCAGGGGCGGCAGGCGTGTCCGAGCGCCATTCCGCGCCTCCTTCCGCGCCCCCTTCCGTGCCTGGGCGCGGCGCCCTAGGAACCAAGCGGTTCTCGCCAAGGTCCAGAAACCCCCGGAAATGGCTGCGTCCTCCGCCGATCCCGCCCAAAGCTACGCCGCTGTCGTGGCCCGGATCGCCCGTGCGGCGCAAGCGGCGGGTCGCGCTTCGGCGGACGTGTGCCTGGTCGCCGTCTCCAAGCAGCAGCCCTGGGAGGCCATCGCCCCCGTGCTGGCGGCCGGCCAGCGGGTGTTCGGCGAGAACCGCGTCCAGGAGGCGCAAGCCCGCTGGGCCGAGCGCCGCGCCCAAGTCGGAACGGGGGGCCTCGCCCTGCATCTCATCGGCCCCCTGCAGAGCAACAAGGCCGCCGACGCCGTGGCGTTCTTCGACGTCATCGAGACCCTCGACCGCGAGAAGCTGGCCCGCGTCCTCGCCGACGAGGTGCAGGCGCAGGGCCGCAGCCCGCGGCTCTACGTGCAGGTGAACACCGGCGAGGAGCCGCAGAAGGCCGGCGTGGTCCCCGGCGAGGCCGACGCCTTCATCGCCGCGGTCCGCGCGACCTATGGCCTGGAGCCCGAGGGCCTGATGTGCATCCCGCCGGTGGACGAGCCGCCCGGGCCGCACTTCGCGCTGCTCGCCAAGATTGCCGCCCGCAACGGGCTTTCGCGGCTGTCCATGGGCATGAGCGACGACTTCGAGACGGCGATCCGGTTCGGCGCCACCAGCGTGCGGGTGGGCTCGGCGGTGTTCGGCGCGCGGGCCTAGTGTGCTGGATTTGAAGTTCGCCGCACTCACGGGCCACGCGCCGAGCGAACTTCAAATCCAAGAAAGCACACTAGAAACATTGACTTGCTAGTGTCCTCATCGATTCCGAAGTTCGCCAGAGCCAGCCGCAAGCGCTTGCGAACTTCGGAATCGGGACACTAGCGATCGCTCAGGCCTGCCGGATCTCGACCGCGTCGCCCGGCCCGGCCGCCGCCAGCAGCTCTTCCAGGTCGGCGCGGGTCACCGCCACGCAGCCCTCGGTGGGCGCATAGCCCTCCCGGGCCAGGTGCAGGAAGATGCACGATCCCAGGTGCGGCTTGGGCGGGTCGTCGTTGTGGCCCAGCACGACGACGAGGTCGTAGAGGCCGTCGTCACGCCACATCTTTTCGAAGCTCGCCGGGTGCGGCAGCTTGATCGGGCGGTTGTAGTCGGCGTCGTCCGGCGCGTCGCACCAGCCGTCATCTCGGGTCAGGGCTTCGACGGGAAGGGCGGTCTTGGGCGGCGGCCCTCGATCCGGCCGGTAGAGCAGGCGGCGGATCGGCCAGACGCCGGCGGGCGAGGCGAGGTCGCCCTCGCGCTTCTCGGCGGCCGGCTTCACACCCGCTTTCCCCACGGCGCAGCGCACCCGCCGAACGCCGAGGTCAAGCCAGCCATCTGCGGTTGCGGTGAAGATCATGGCGGCGTCCAAAGGCCTTCGGCCCCAAATCCCTTTGCGGCCCGGCCCAGATACGGTGCATGGTCGCAATCCATGGCTCAACGCAAGACCCTCCTCATCGTCGATGACGACGCGGACCTTCGCGGGGCGGTCGCCGAACAACTGCAAGCCGAGGATTTCACGACCCTTGAGGCCGCCACTGCGGCCGAGGGCGTGCGGCTGGCGCAGACCGAGCGGCCGGACGTGATCCTGCTCGACGTCGACCTGCCCGATTTCGACGGCCGCGAGGCCTGCCGCCGCATCCGCGCGAGCGGGATCGCGACGCCGGTGATCATGCTCACCGCCGCCGGCGAGGACGACGACACCGTCCAGGGCCTTGACGCCGGGGCCAACGACTACGTCGCCAAGCCCTACAAGTTCGCCGTGCTGCTGGCCCGCATCCGCGTGCAGCTGCGCGACTACGAGCACTCGGAGGGCGCGGTCTTCCGCCTGGGCGCCTACGAGTTCCGCCCGGCCGCCAAGATGCTGGTCGATTCGCAGGCGCGGAAGATCCGCCTGACGGAGAAGGAAACCAACATCCTGAAATACCTCTATCGCGCAGGCGAAAAGCCGGTGTCGCGGGAGGAGCTCCTGGCCGAGGTCTGGGGCTACAACGCCGGCGTCACCACCCACACCCTGGAGACCCACGTCTACCGCCTGCGCCAGAAGATCGAGTCCGACCCCGCCAACGCCAAGCTGCTGCTCACCGAGGCGGGCGGTTATCGGCTGGCGCCGTAGTCCAAGTTGCTCCCCCGT
>NZ_JAQGIZ010000063.1 GCF_028290885.1 Phenylobacterium sp. | reverse complement strand
CTCAGCCACGCCCGGCCGCGGTCCGTGCCCAGCAGGAAGACCCCCACGCCGAACGCAAAGAGAATGGCTTGGTACTTGGAGAGGCCGGCGAGCCCGATCCAGGCGCCAGCGCCAAGCCACGACCCGCCGCGTCCGCCGGGGGCAGGAGCCTGCGGGCGATTGGATTCGAAGAAGATGCCGCTCAGCTGGCAGGCGGCGGCCAGAAGGCAGAAGATCAGCGGACCGTCCGGCAGGACCCACGATGCCGCAACGACGGTGAAGAAGGCGGACAGGTTGAGCGCCAGCACGGCCCAGACGCCGGCCCGCGCGCCGAACAGCCGCCGCGTCAAGGCGAAGAGCAGCCAGGATGAGCCGGCGAAGAGTACGATAAACGGCAGACGCGCCAGGCGGCCATAGCCCAACGCCCCGCTGCAAAGGTGCACCAGCCACAGGTGCAGCGGCGGGTGGTCGAAGTACGACAGCTGGAGCTGTCGGGCGATGGCCAGGGTGTAGGCCTCGTCCACCCCGAGGCCGACGAGCCCCGCGGACACCATGCGCAGGACCGAAAATCCCACGATCAGGGCAAGAGCGGTCTGCGCGGCGCTCAAGCTTGGGACGCGAAGCCGCCAGGGGCTCACAACAACGCTGGCTGTCACTGGGTGCGGGGACCTGTTCGGCGGCTGCTGGGCGCCGTTCGCGCGGTCCCAACTTTCGGTATGGCGACAAGACGACAGGCTCTCGAAAGCGCCTCAAGGAAGCGGCGCTGTAATCGCCTGGACGTCGGCGGGGCCCGACCGCGCTGTCGACCGGCCGATCTTGGCCTTGACGAGTTCGCGCAGGATGTTGGCGACGTGCGGCGTCGAGTCCACCCCGCCTTGCCGAGCGGGCGGCGGTGCGCCCCCAAGTGACGCCACCAATCCCTTCGCCAGCAGATTCCCGAGGAAGCGGGCGTGGCGAGGGCCGCCGGCGACGTTGAATATCCAGACCGGGACCTTGGTCGCGAGCGCCTCGGAGATCATCGAGATGCTGTCGCTGGTGACCACCAGCCGATCGGCCAGCGCCAGGATCGGAAGATAGGGATTGGGCGGGCTTCCAGCCCAGAGGAACACCGTCGGGTCGGCGGCGTAGCGCGCGTTCAGGAGGTCAACGACCGCCGCCGGGGTTCGCCGCGAGGGCGTGATCAGAAGAGAGCCGCCGCTGTCGGTTCGCAGGGCGTCCAGGCTGTCCGCCAATCGGCGGGCGTCGGCGACCGTCAAGTCGGCGTGGCGCGTGGATCCGCCGAGCAGGACCCCGGTCCAAGGCCGCCGCAGAGCTGCAAAGCGCAGATCGCTCACCGCGGCCGCCTCGGCAAGGGCTGACGCTCGTATGCCGTGAAGCGCAGTGTCGATGCGCAGTACGTTGGATCCGGCAAGGTCGTCATGGGTCATGGCGACGATGGCGTCGAAAGCCGCGGGATCGGTTGGCCGTTGAATGTGAACCGTGACCATTGGAGCGCGGCTGCGCCGCCGCACGGCCATGGCCGCCAGCGCGCTTCGCCGGCCGCAGGTGATGAGGACATCCGGCCAGGGTGGCTCGAGGCGGCCGCCAACCCGGGAAACCCCAAACAGGCTCAGCCTGAACAGTGCAGGAGGAGCCAACGACCACAGGCGATTAACCCGTATCAGGCGTTCCTCGGCGCTGGCCGAAAGCTCGCGGGCCAGGCCCCGCGCCTGTCCATGGATGCCGGGCTCTCCCGTCGTCATGTACCAGACCCGAAGGCCGTCCTTCGGTCCTGCGGCCGGCGTCTGCGTCACTAGGCGACGCGCCGCTTGGACATGGCGGAGATCCGATGCCGTAACACGCCCACGAGCGACGCCCGCGTGGACTGGAGATAGTTCAGCTGCAGAACCCGGCGTTGGCCAACGAAGGGCGTGTGGCCATGCCAGGAGTCGTCGGTCCTCCGGAACGCGACCAACGACCCGAGGCCCGCCGGGATTTCCACGGCGTGGGCCTCAATGTCAGACTCGCTGCGCAACAGGCGCAGTTGGCCCTCCCCGCCGACCCAGCCGGCGTTCAGATAGAGCAGCAGGGAGAGGATCTTCGACTTGGAGTCGGTGTGGATGCGGCCATCCTTCGACGAGCATTGTCCGCGAAGCGTCACGACCGCGGGCCGATCTTCGAGGTCCAGCTCGAAAACGCGTTCCATCTGCGTTCTGAATCTCTGGGACAGGAGGTCGGCGATCAGTCCGTTCAGGACGGGTCCGGGCGGCGCATCGGCGAGCGAGAAAGAGCCCGGGCTTCGGATTGCCGGATATTCCTGAGGAAGGGCGGACGCACACTCCGGCTCCAGAACCTGGTTGAGGGCGATATGATCGAAGGGCTCTCTAACGAGCTTCGCCGCTTCAATCGCCCGCCAATCCAAACCCACCATGGCTCGACCTCCGCGCATCGGCGCGCCGACCCGTCCGGGCCCGAAACAATAAGACGACGTCGAGGGAGATGCACCTCAATCCGTGCGCCTCTGCGACAAGGAGGCATTCGCCCAGGCGACGAAGGCGGCCTGCGCGTGCTAGGCCGATAGCAGGGCCGCGGGCCGACGGTCAGAGGTAGTCTTGGCGGAATTCGATCTGACAACGCCGCGCGGACGGCTCAGAGCCTACCTGGACTACCTGTGGAACGATCACGCCTACCTGCGCCTGGGATTCCAGAACTCGCATTGGATTTCGGACGAACTGGTGCGCACCAACCAGCCTTGGCCCCACCAGATTGCGGCGTGGAGGGCGCGGGGCGTCCGGACCATCATCAACCTTCGCGGTGGCTTCGACGCCAGCTTCCATGCGCTGGAGCGGGACGCCTGTGAGAGGCTGGGCCTGACCCTGGTGAATTTCACGATCACCTCGCGTGACGCGCCCAGTGTCGATCAGGTGCGGGCCGCCAGGACGCTGTTCGAGACCATCGCCTACCCCGCGCTCCTGCACTGCAAATCGGGAGCCGACCGCGCCGGCATGATGAGCGCGCTCTACATGCATTTCCGGCAGGGAAGGACGATCCGGGAGGCGCTCGACCAGCTGCACCTGCGCTACCTGCACCTGAAGAACAGCCGGACCGGCGTTTTGGACTGCACCTTCGAGCGCTATCTGGCTGAGGGCGAGCCGGCCGGACTGAGCTTCCTGGCTTGGGTGGAAAGCGCCGGCTATGATCCCGCCGCGATCAAGGCGGCGCACCGGGCCGGCGCGAAGGGCCCGCCGATCGCCGATCTCGTGCTCAGGCGCGAGTAGTAGCGGCGCCTGCGATCAATAGGCCATGCGAAGGCTTAGCGAGATGGTGCGCGGGCGGAGCGGGGTGACCTGGCGTGTCGTCCGCAGCGTGAACGGGTTGCCGTAGGCAAAAGTGTCTCCCCGGGCGTCGGCGGGATTGTCGACGGCGAGCGTCAGGCGCCAGCGGTCGTCGGCCAGCGCCGCCGCGATCCGGCCTGTGGAATAGCCGCCCATCCGCGGGGAGGTGACGGCGTCGAACGTCAAGTGCGAGGCCCCGACGTAGGCGTAGCGGCCGTCGACCTCCACGCTGCGTCCCTGCGGGAGCCGCCAGGCGTAGTGCGCCGACGCCCCGGCCTGCGCGCTGGGCACGCCGGCCAGGCCCAGGTCCGCGCGCGCAGGAAACGCGGGATTGGCGCGGTTCAGCTCCGGGCCGTTGATCAGAAGGTTGCCGCGCACGAGCAGTTCGCCGGCGCTGTACCCGCCTTCGAACTCGAAACCCGTGTTGCGCCCGTCACCGATGTTGGCGGTGAACGGCAGGCCGGAGGCCAGCAGCTGGTCGCTCTGGATGTTCTTCCAGACGGCTTGGAACACGGCCGAACGGAGGACGAGGCGACCGTCCAAGGCGCTGGCGCGCACGCCAGCTTCGAAGCTCCAGAGCTCGTCACCCTGATAGAACCGATTGGGCTCGGGGCCGCCCTCGGGGCTGAAGACCTGACCCGTCGCGCCGGTGGTGTTGACGCCGGCCGAACGGTAGCCCTCCGCGGCCTGTGCGTAGAACAGCAATGAACGGCTGCGGCTGTAGGCGAGCACGATCTTCGGTGCGAAGCCCGAGTGCGACATCCCGCCGGCGAACGACGAGGCGGTCCGCGCGAGCGGCTCGCTGATCGCACTTCTCACGTCCGTGTCGGAGGTAAACCCGCGGCCGCCCAGGGTCACGCTGAGGTCGCCGGTCAGCGGAAGCACGGCTTCACCGAAGAGGGCGCCTTCGTCGAGGTGGTCCTGTCGCGTTTCAGTGAAAGCCTCGACAGGGCCTGAGGCCAGGCTCGTCAAGGTCAGTCCGACGTCTTGCCGGCTGCGGCTGTAGAAGATTCCAGCCAACCATTGGATCGGCGCCGTGGGCTTTGAGGTCAGCGTCGCCTCGGTGATTAGGCTGACGATGGCGTCGTCGTCATCGAACGCCGCCGGTCCCGCGGGCACGGGGACCGGCGGCATCGAACTCGCGTCATAGCGGCTGGCGAGGCGGTGGCGGACGAGCGCCGTGGTCCAGTGCGCCTCGGCTCCGTCCAAATCGCCCCGCAGGCTGATGTGCGCCTCCGCGAAATCGTTGTCGTGCGGTTCGCGGACCTGGTTTCGGCGCGTGTAGGGCGGCTGTCCCGCCAGCGCATATTGCGTGTCGTCCGAGTTGATCGCCTGAGCGACGAGACCGCCGGACACGGTCCATCGATCACTCAGCTGAAGCGTCGCCGTCAGGCGGCCACCGTCGCGAACCGTCCGGTTGACGTGCGTCAGGCCCAGGGCGGCGTCGTTGATGTAACCGCCCTGGAGGTCATGGTAGCCCACGAGGCGGACAGCCCCGCGTCCCCCCATGAAGGGCAGGTTCACGGCCCCTTCGAGCACGCCGGATCCATCGCCGCCCCGAGTGAGGGCCCGCGTCGTCGATATCCAGCCGCTGAACTCGCCGGGCTGCGGCTGGATGGTCACCAGTTGCAGGATTCCGCCCAGCGACCCGGCGCCATAGAGGGCCCCCTGCGGACCGCGAAGCACCTCGACCTGGGCCATGTCCACCAGCCTCAGGTCCGGGTCGGGTGCGTTGTAGGTGAGCCTGACGTCGTCGAGATAGAGGCCGACCATAGACTGGGTGCGGCCGGTCAGCGGACCGTCCGAGAGGCCCCTTATGAGGATCTTGTCACGCCCGGCCCCGAGATTGGTCACGGTCATGGACGGTGTGGTCAAGGCCAGGTCCCCGGCGTCGTGCACGCCGAGCGCGCTCAGCGAGCGGCCGTCGAGGGCGCTGACGGCATAGGCGAGGCTGTCGGATCGGGTCGGCCGGCGCGTCGCGACGACGATCAAAGTATCGAGGCTCGGCGGCGGCGCGGCGCGGACGACGTCACGCTGGGGTGGCTTGGGCGCGGGCGAGCGCACGATCTCGACGGCGCGGATATCGATCATGCGATAGCCGCAGCCGGTTCCGGCGAGCATCCGCGTCAACGCCGCGTCGAGGGTGAGGCGTCCGAGCACCGGCTGACCTTGCGGCGCGCATTGTGCGGCGGCGCCGGTGCTGATCGTGACCTCGGCCTGCGTCGCCAAGGCGACCAGCGCCGCGCCCAGAGGCTGTCGCGGGATGTTGAACGCATGGAGCGGCTCGGCCGCCATGGCGCGGCCGCAAAGCAGCAGCCCTGTCGCGACGGCCAAGATCGCCGCGAATCGGCGCCATGGGAGGCAGGGCAACAGCGGTCGCTCCTTCAGGCCGGGAGACGCGTCAGCTTAGCGTGATTGTCCGGTCGGTACGCCGCACGGTCAGCGAAAGATAGCTGGCGAGCCTGCGGACGAGCACAGCTTGATCGCCGAGATCGAGGACGCCGGAGAACCGCTTGGCGCCGGCGGCTTTCGTGACCCGGATCGGGATGGCGTAGCGCCGGTTGACTGCGGCGGCGATCTGCGCCAGCGGTTCGTCGTCACAGACCAGACGGCCCGCTCGCCAGGCGAAGGCGCCATCCGGATTGACCTGTCGCCTGGCGGAGGTGGTCGTCCCCTCTACGTGGCGCAACTCCTCGCCGGCCGCCAGGCGCTCGACGGCCGCGCTGCCCAGATCCGGTTGACGGACCTCGACGACGCCGCGGCGGACGGTCACCGCGATATGGCGGTCGTCGTGCCGGATATTGAACTCGGTCCCCACCACGCGGACCCGCTGATCGCCGACGTCGATGACGAACGGCCGGCGCGGATCCTTCGCAACGTCAAAGCTCGCCTGCGCCTGGGCGAGGCCCACGCGCCGCTGTCGCCAGCCGAGCCGGACGGTCATCGTCGATGCAGCGTCGAGGTGGACGCGGGTCCCGTCGGCCAGCGCGATCTCCCGGGTCTCGCCGACGCCCGTGCGATAGACTGCGGCCGGACCGTCGTAGGCGCGCTGCAGGCTGGGAGCCGCGATCACGGCCGCCACGCCGGCCGCCGCCACCAGGCCGGCCAGTTGGACCCAGCGGCGTGACAGCACCGGCCGCGCCGCGCCGCGGAGGACCGCGGGCGTCCGGCGCGCGACGGCGGCGGCGATCTCGCGGGCATTGTCGGCGATCTCAGCACTCAACCGCTCGGCGCGTGCGAAGGCCTCGGCGTGCGCCTCGGAGGCCTCGAGCCAGGCGGTCAGCGCAATCCAGTCGTCCGCCGTCGCGGCGTCGGACTGCACGCGCACCAGCCAGTTGACCGCCTCGTCGTCCAAGTCCTTCGTAGCCCCTTGATTGGTCGGCGGCGCCATTGGGCGACATCGTGGTCCGGCGCCGACCTCATTGGCCCGCCCCAATGACGCCATAAACCAAGGGGCGCCTCAAACAATTCGCAACACGCCTGACACTCATTGGCCGACCTTCGCCAGAATGCGCTTGAGGCAGGTCATCATGTATTTCTCGATGCTGGATCGGGAGACGCCCATCGCCCGGGCGGCTTCGGCATGACTGAGCCCTTCCAGCTTGTGCAGGCGGAAGGCTTCACGCACGGGCGGCGGCAGTTCGTTCACCACCTCGATGATCCGCCGCAGGCGCTGCCTGGCGTCGGCGACCTCATCGGCGGGCGACTCCTCGGCGATGCTCTTCCCCCCCGCGTTGCTGGAGTGGATTCCATGCCAATCGGTTTCCCGCCGGCCGGCCCGACGCTGCACCTTCAGCCGGTCGAGCATCAGGTTCGTGCCCAGGCGGAAGAGGTAGGCGGCTGGATTGCCGATCTCCAGCTCAGGCGGACTGGAGATCTTCAGATAGATGTCCTGGACAAGGTCCTCGGCGGCCTCCTCCGAACGCAGCCGTGCGCGAAAATAGCGAACGAGATCGGCGCGCCGCTGCAGGTAGGTCGAGAGCAACGGGTTCTGGTCGCTGCCGTCCAAGGGCGAATGGTGCTCCTTCATGCGCTCCCGGCGCCAAGCTAACACGAATTGCGTGTCGCCAACCGTCAGGCCGTCCGGTGCACGGTTAGCCCGATCAGCACCGGCATCGCCAGCAGAACCAGCGGGTACTGCAGCAAGAGGGCGCGCATGCCCTTGACAGGGCGCAGGCGCGTCCATGCGCGGGCGCGCCGAAGCCGGCCATCTCCAGGTTTCTCCTACGCCGGCGCACGCCCGGCTCGCGGATGGCCTTCGTTCGACCCAAATCCGACGGTCCGCTCAGAGGAGCCGGTAGGCGAAGATCGCCACCGCCCCGAGGGCCAGCACGATCATTGTCAATCCGCCCAGCCGCGGCGACACCACGCACAGGCCGCCCGTCAACACCAGGGCGAGAGCGCCTCCCAACCATACCTTCCAACGCACTTCGATCTCCAAGATGGCCCAATCCTGAGCCTTGGTGACCATCATCGCAGACCCGCGCGGGCGGCGGCCTCGCCCGGGACTTACAAGGGTGTAAGCTCCCCGCCGGGCCGCCCCGGCGCGGCGGCGCCTAGGCTGCCGTACAGGAAGGCGCCTACATGGCGCCTGTGACCGCGGAACAGCCTGCATGATGGCTCGTTGGACCAGACCGCCCCTGAGGCTGCGGCCGCTCGCCTTCACCGCCTTTGCGATGATCATTGTTCTGGGGGCCGTCGCCCTCGCCTTCTATCTTGTCGATCTGTCGGCCGAGAAGGTCTTCCTCGACCGGGAACGGGACGAAGCTCTGGCGGAGCGGAAGATACTCACGGACGCGTTCGCCCGGGAAGGCGCTTCGGGGCTGGCCGAGCGGATGCAGCGTCGCGCGCGGCTCGCGGCCCCTGAGGAGCACTACGCGGTGTTCGACGCCGCCGGGCGGCCCATCAGCGGCGACCTGCTCATTCTGCCGACCCCGCTGCGCCTGGCCGGCTGGAGCAGGGTCCGCTCGCGGACGCGGGCCGGACATATAACGCTCCACGCCACCGTGGCGAGACTGTCGGACGGATCGCTGCTGGTCATCGGCCGTGACGCGGCGGGACAGCGCGTCTTCGAGAGGCGGACCGCGGATGGCCTGGTGATCGCGCTCGCCATTGTCGTGACCGCGAGCCTGGGGGTGGGCCTGCTCCTCAACGCCCTGGTGATCCGGCGGGCCGCCGCCGTGGCCGGCGTCGCCGAACGGATCGCAGCCGGCGACCTTGGAGCGCGGGCGGAGGTCTCGGAGCGCGGCGACTCCTTCGACCGCATCGGCGCCTCGCTGAACAGGATGCTCGACCGCATCGAGGCGCTGCTGACCGGCATGCGCACGGTCACCGACAGCCTGGCCCACGACCTGCGCACGCCGCTGACGCGGATGCGCGGCGCGGTCGAAGGCGCGCTGGACCCGGCGACCAGCACCGCGGATTGCCGCGCGGCCCTGGAGCTGGTCAGCCTGGAGCTGGAGCGGGTGCTCTCGGTGTTCACCGCCCTCATCGACATCGCCCGGGCGGAGTCAGGCCTGTCGCGGGAGATGATGCAGCCGCTGCGGCTGGACGAGCTCGCGCTCGACGTGGCGAGCCTGTTCGCGCCCGTGCTGGAGGACGCCGGCCAGCGGCTGGAGATCCGTCCGATGGGCCCGCTGGTCATCGACGGCCACGAGCAGTTGCTGCGCCAGGCGGTCGGCAACCTGCTGTTCAACGCAGCGCGGCACGCCGGCCCGGATGCGACGGTCACCCTCGATGTGCTGAGGGCCGCTGGCGTCGCGGAGATCATCGTGGCGGACAACGGGCCCGGCATCCCGGCGGAGCACCGCGACCGCGTGAAGGACCGGTTCGTCAGGCTGGACGAGGCCCGCGGCGGCTCAGGTTCCGGTCTCGGCCTCTCCATCGTCGCGGCCGCGGCGAAGCTGCATGGCGGCGAGCTTCGGCTGGAGGACAATCGCCCGGGGCTCCGCGCGGTGCTGACGATGGCGACGGGCGGCTGAACCGGGAGGTTTGCGGCGCCCCGCTAGGCGTCGCATGGCGCTGCGGCTGCCTGGGCCCACAGGAGGGCGTCAAGCGGCGGATCCGGCAGGCTCACGGTGACGATGACGCCGGCAGGGTCCGAGTGGACGGTCAAGGCGCCGTCCAGGGCGTGCGCCAGTCCCTGGACCAATGTCATCCCGTCGCCCTTCCGGTCGCCGCGGAGGCCGGAGCCGTTGTCGGCCACCTGGCAGACCCAACCTCGCTCTCCCCTCCGCAGGCAGACGCTCACCCGTCCGGACCCGCGGTCGACGAAGGCGTGTTTGGCCGCGTTGGTGACCAATTCGACGATGATCAGGCCGAGCTTCTGGCAGGTTTCGCGCGGCAGGGTCCCGGAGTCGCACCTGAACTCGCAGTGGAGACCCCGCGGCTCCAGATGCGCTGCGCACAATTCGGCGCAAAGCCTGGCCAGATGGGCCGACGCGTCCAGCAGGGCCTCGCCGGAATCGTCGCCGAGGGTGCGATGCACGCTGGCGAACGCGTCGATACGACTGGAGAAGACGATGACGGCGTCGCGGACGGCGGGATCGGCGAAGCCGCCGAAGTCGGTCCGCAGGAGTCCATGGAGCGCAGTGAGGGTGTTCAGGAACCGATGGTTCGCTTCCCGCGAGGCAAGTCGCGCATCCGGCTCGGCGATGGCGCTGTTCATGCATGGCTCCGACGGCTTGGCCGAGCGATGGGGATTGGAGCCGGGCAGGCGGCTCGCCCCATCGCGTTGTTGGCGATCCTTCGTCGGGCGCCTCACAGCGGCCTGCGTCTTCGCCTTACAGGAATGCCAGCTAGCCCCGCAGACCCACAGGTTTGTAAGGAAGCCGGCCAGGCGGGGGTCAGGCGCGAGGTTCATCGCGAGGGTCGTCAGCGGGCCGTGCGGGCGCGGCCCCTGGGCCGGTTCCTTGCAAAGACCGGCGTCCGGAGTCCTAGCTGGCGCCGGCCCTGAGGATTGGCCGGCAGTCGAACGCCAAGGAGCTAGGCATGTCCAGGCGCGTGCTGGTGGTCGAGGACGACGCCTCGACCGCGGATTTCATCGCCAAGGGCCTGCGCGAAGAGGGCTTCACCGTCGAACAGGTGAGCGACGGCCGCGATGCGCTCTACGCGGCGACCTCGTCCGAATTCGACGCGATCGTCATGGACCGCATGATCCCAGGCCTCGACGGACTCTCGGTGATCAAGGCCCTGCGCGCCGCAGCCGTGCCGACCCCCATCCTGATCCTTTCGGCCATGGGCCACATCGACGAGCGGGTCAAAGGCCTGAGGGCCGGCGGGGACGACTACCTGACCAAGCCGTTCGGGTTCTCCGAGCTGCACGCCCGCATGGAGAACCTGATCCGTCGGCGAACCGAGAAGGCCGTGGAGACCGAGCTCCGCTGCGGCGACCTGGTCATGGATCTGCTGACCCGCAAGGTGGTCCGGGCCGGCCGGCCGATCGACCTCCTGCCGCGCGAGTTCAAGCTCCTGGAGTTCCTGCTGCGAAACCAGAACCGCGTGGTCACCCGGGTGATGCTGCTCGAACGCGTCTGGGACTACCGCTTCGATCCGCACACCAGCATCATCGACACCCATATCAGCCGGCTGCGGAAGTCCCTGGAGAGCGGCTTCGACAAGCCGTTGCTGCACACGGTGCGGGGCGCGGGCTACCGGCTCGCCGAGGAGCCCTAGCCGCCACGCGTTTCCGACCGGCGGTCGCAGATCGGCGAAAAACCCGATACAGGCCCGATACAGGGGCGTGTCTCTCGTGAGATTTCGCGCTTGTTCGCACGTTCGGTCCGTCCAACAGCGGCCCCAGGACCCTGCCGCTAAAGATCCGCCGGAACCTTGCGGCTGGACCCTAGCGCGGCGGCATCCGGATCGCGCCGTCCAACCGCACGGTCTCGCCATTGAAGTAGCCATTGCGCAGCATGGTCAACGCCAGGTCCGCATACTCGTGCGGATGGCCCAATCGGCGGGGGAAGGGCACCGACTTCGAGAGACTTTCAAAGATCGCGGGCGCGCGGTCCTTCACGCCCAGCATCGGCGGGGTCGACATGATCCCCGGCAGGATGGTGTTGATGCGGATGCCTTCGTTGGAGAGGTCGCGGGCGATGGTCAGCGTCATGCCCTTGATCGCCGCCTTGGCCGCTGAATAGGCCACCTGACCGACCTGGCCGTCTTCGGCCGCCACCGAACCGGTGTTGACGATGGCGCCGCGCTCGCCGTCCTCATTGGGATCGAGCGTCGCCATGCCGCTCGCGCTCTTCACGATGCAGCGGAAGGTCCCGACGGTGTTCAAGCCCAACACCCACTCGAAGTCGGCCACGTTGAAGGGCTTGATCTCGCCGGTCTGCTTGTCTCGGGCGATCGTCTTGCCGCCGCGGCCGCCGCCGGCGCAGTTGACCAGGATCCGCTCCTGGCCATGGGCGGCGCGGGCCTTGGCGAAGCCGGCGTCCACCGACTCCTCGCTCATGACGTTGACCTCGCAGAAGAGCGCGCCGAGTTCCTCGGCCTTGGCGGCGCCGGTCTGCGCGTTGAGGTCGAAGATGGCCACCTTCACGCCCAGGTCGCGCAGGGCCTTCACTGTAGCGGCCCCGAGGCCGGAAGCGCCGCCGGTGACCACGGCGGAGACGGTGCTATCGAGTTTCATGTCGTTCTCGCTCATCCCAAAGGTTTCGCATCTAGCACGGCCGGCCGCCGGGGCTGTTGAACCGCGTACGGTCGCCGCCATGCGGCTCTGTTCAGTCGGGGGCCACCACCAGAATTCTGAACGTGTCGGGCACGAGCGACTTCAGTTGGCCGGGCGCCTTGGGCGGGATAATCTGCGCGGCCGGCAGATAGAGGCGGCCCGTAAGTGGGTCGAGCGCGCCGAGCCGGACCCCGACCTGTGTGGCCAGCCTTTGACTGACGGTGATGTGCCTTCGGTCGCGGACGGAAAAGATTGTCACCACGCCATCGGAGCCGCTCGGTACGAAGGCGCGGCGACGCGCGGCATCGAACAACACAGCGTCGGGGCCGCCGCCGACCTGAAACGTTCGCCAAACGCGTCCCGTTTCGGCGTCCAGGAACAGAACGGCGCCATTGTCGCACACCGATATGAGCATTTGATCCGCCGCATCGTAGGCCAGGCCGGTGGGCCCTTCGCATCCCGGCAGCGCCATACGCCGCAATACGGCGCGCGCCGCGATGTCCACCGCCGCGATCTCATTCCGGCTGTTGATGTTGACGTAGACGAGACCTCGGCCGTCGGCGGCCGGGAAGTCGGGCTCGCCTCCGAGCGGAATTGAGCCTGCCCCCACCCCGGCCACCGGATCGATGAGCGTGAGATCCGCGCCCTGCTTGTTGGTGGTGACGACGAGGCCCGACCGGGGCTCGACAGCGAGGGCGTCCGGGTCCTTGCCCGTCGGTATGGTCGACAGAACGCGACCTGTCGCCTCGTCAAAGATCACGGCCGTGCTGGTGAGCCCGTTGGTGGCGACGGCCCTGCCGCTGTCGCCGATGGGCAAGACGCCGTGGACGAAGGCGCTGGGCACGAAGGCGGGTGTGATGGCGCGGGTCTGCAGATCGACAGCCAGCACGCCGCCGACCCGGCCGACATAGAGCCGGTGACGCTGCGGGTTGACCGTGGCGAGGTCCCAGAGGGCGTTCGGAGCAGGGATGCTGTCGACGATACGATATGCGCCGCGTGCATCAGGCGCGTCTCGCGAGAAGGCGGGCGCCGCCGCAATCGCGAGGATGCACCCGAGCAGCGCGACCGCTGCAGACCTGACCTTTGTCGGAAACCACAGGACGATGCACGCCAATATGGCCATTGGAATGTACCCCTTCTCAGCTGATGCAGGCCGCGGCGCCGCTCACGGAGCGTTTCAGGACCGGGCCGGCGGCGGCGGCGTCCAGTTGAACCAGCGGGAAAAGGACTCGCCCATGATCAGGGGTTTGTCCTTCTCGGGCAGCCACGGCAGCTCCTCGGTGAACATCGTGATGCACTCGCGCCAGGTGCACTTCAGGCGGGTGATGTCGGTTCCCCAGAACAGCCGCTCGGGACCGAAGGCGTCGTAGAGGGCGTGGATGGTGTCGTGCATGCTCCTGAACGGGTATTCGTCAGACGCATAATCCGGCGCGCCGGTCAGCTTCACGGACACGTTGGGGAACCGGCTCCACGACAGCAGGCCATCGGCCTGGATCAGGCCCCCGCTGGGCGTAAGGCCCACGAGGCCGAAGTGATCCACGGTCAGTTTCAGATTCGGGTATTGCGACGCCCAGCGCTCCACGTGTGGCACGAGCGTCGGTCCGCAGACCGCAATCGGAAGCCCCAATTCCTCGGCGAGCGGCCACAGCCACTCCATCGTGCCGTCTGTCGGCCAGCTTCGCTCGTCCGGGGCGACGCAGAGGAACCTCAGGCCGATCATGCCTGGCTGCGACCGCCAGCGCCGCACCAGGTCGGGCGCCTCGGGCCGGTCCAGTTTGAGCCAACCCAAGGTCGCGAACCGGTCGGGAAAGCGTTGTGCGGCCTCGATCGCGTAGCGATTGGAATCGGCGTCCCAGCCCGGCGGATGGTTGATCGCGGCGTCCACCCCCGCCGCCGTCATGTCCGCGACGGCTTCCTCTGCGAGATAGGGGACTTGCCGGTGATGCGGCGGAGACTGGCCACCATCCCAAAGGTGAATTTGCGAGTCGATGATCAGCATGAATATATCCGGATCAAGACGTATGGTAATTCCGCAAGATTGCGGAGGCTACGATCATGTACGGTGAGCCGATAGGCGGTGTGAAATCCAGTCACCAATCACGTTATGCTTGTCGTCGGAATGGTTGTAGAGGCAGTGATCCCCGTCCGAATAGATGATCATCTGCTTGTCAGCGGAACTGGCCCAGTCGAATACGCTCCGCGCGTCCTCGGTCGACACCAGGGGATCCTGACCTCCATGCACGATGAGCAGCGGGCAGCTGACGGAGGCGTCAGGCGCCATGGGATCGATCGTTCGCCAGATTTCGGACGCGGCGGCTTCGGTGACGTCGCCGCAATGGGCCATCATCTTCCGGAAGAAGCTGGTGTTTGCGGGCGCACCCCCAGGGGCTCCCCGGGGCGCTCTGGGGCCGCCGTTGTCGCAGCATGCGACGATGCGCGGGTCCTGGGACGCGAGGCGCATGGCGACGGCGCCGCCCATGCTGTTCCCGACGAACGCCAAGGGAGCGCCGCCGGTCCGGGTGGCGAGGTGGTCGAACAGGCCCTGGTAGGATCGCACCCAGGTCTTCGTAAGGTAGTGGTGGTGCACCATGCGGCTCTCGCCCTGGCCTGGCCCATCCAGGACGAGCGCATCGACTCCGCGCCGGGCCAGTTCGAGCCCTAGGGCGCCGAAGTCCATCGCCCAGCCTTCCACGCCGCCAATCACCACCGCACACCCGACCGAAGGCCCGCTTTGGCTGCGATATAGCCAACCCGCCAGCGGCCCCCCACCCGTCTCGACGATGATCTGCTCACGGTCATCGGTCAGGGTGGCGGCCTGCCGGTAGAGATCCGCCGCGCGCGAGAAGATCTCGCGTCGCTCATCGTCGTCGGCGAGCATCATCATCTGGCTCATCCGCAGGAGAGCCGAGGCGCGATAGAGCCGGTTGGCATGGGTCGCGGCGCTCGCGGGCGCCGCGGGCGCCTCCGGAGGCGCCAGGCAGATCGCGGCCAGGTCTGTCGCGACCGCTTGCCAGGCCTCGCCGGCGGTGACCCGGCCCCGAAGCTCGATCGCATCGGCGTGGCGCACGCCGTAGCCCATCATCCGTTCCAGGGAGAACTGGCGAAGCGCCGCCTGCGCCTCGGGCGAGCTCGGCCCTTCCGGCGCCAGGGCCGCCGCCGATCTGCCGGAGAACGAATGGGTGATAACCGTCGGCGTGGTCTTTCGATTCGCTTCCGAGCCCATGGGTCGCGTCCTCCGCCAGCAATTAGACCATTCTGGTCAATATAAAGTGGTTTGAGAAGGCGTTTTGGGCCTCCGCCGGCGGAAATGACGGCGGCGCGCGGAATTCCGGGATCGATCCGGGGTCAGCAACGACCGCCGCGAACCGGCTCCTGGCCGCAGCGACGGAGGTTCAGACGGTTGCAGCCTGCGGCGTTCGGAAGAACAGCCGCTCGCACAACTCGATGTGCCGTCGGATGGCGTCTTCGGTGTCCGGCGCCTCGCCGGTCAGCAATTCGATCTCTCGCGCGGACCGGTACGGGCTCGTTGCCGACCCGAGGAACAGGTACAGCAAGCTCAAAGGGTCGCCTTCGACAAACGCGCCCAGCGCCTGCGCCCGTCGGATGAGTTCCGTCGTGTGCGCCAGCGTCGGCCCGACGTGGTTGGTCACCAGCCATTCCAGGCGTTCCGAGGCCAGGGAGTTTTCCCGGGTGATCATCCGGAAGAAGTCCGGATACTCGGCGCTGAAGCGGATGTAATGGGCAAAGTTGCGCTTGAGGCGACGCACCGGATCGCCCTCGCGCACCGGCCCGACGACCCCGAAGCTGCGCCGCGTATACCAGCGCACCGCCTCCTTGACGGTCTCGTACCAGAGCTCCTCCTTCGTGTGGAAATGGTAGATCACCAGTGAGTGCGGCACGTCGGCCGCTTCGGCGATGCCGCGCGTGCTTGCCCCATCGAAGCCGAGCAGGGCGAACTGCGAGAGGGCGGAGTGGATGATCTTCAGCCGCGTGTCGACCGACCGCTGCTGCCGGCGGCGCGCAGGTTTCGGTCGCGCCGATCCGGTCGCGCTCATCTACTCTAATCTCCACCCGACCGCGGTCGGCCCAAATCACGGGCCGCAATCTTGCACGGAAGCCGGAGAGATCGAAAGCCGTCGCAGGATGGGCCTCAGGAACGGGCGCCCAGCGTCTCGGACGCCGCCTGTCGCCCGAGCGCGGCGTAGCGGTCGAGGAGGGTCTCCAGTTGCGCGGCGTCCAAGGGCGCCAGCGGCGGCAGCGTCGGCGCATGTCCTCTGTCGTTCTCCAGGCGCGCGATCATCGCCTTGATGCCCGGCACCAAGGGCAGCCCGTCGAAGATGCCCCGCAGCCGGATCGCGCGTTCGAGGGCCGCCGGGTCGCCGCGGTGGTAGGCGAGCGCGCAGTCGGGCGCGTTGAGGTTGGCCGTGGCCGAGATGCAGCCGGCGAACGGTCCGCCCATCCTCGCCTGGAACAGGGTCGCCTCGTTCGAGGGATAGACGGCAATGGCCGGCGACAGGGCGGCGACTTCCGTCGCGTAGCCGACGTCGCCGGACGAGTCCTTGAGGCCGGCGATCCGCGAGCCCAGGCGATCGAGCAGGAGCGCCACCAGCTGCGGCGTATAGTTGACGCCCGACAGGGCGGGAAAATTGTACAGATAGAGCGGGATCAGTGTCGCCGCCGTCGCCTCCGAGACCGCCTCGACGAAGCGCAGCATGCCCGCGTCGGAAACCGGCTTGTAGTAGAACGGTGGCAGCAGCAGCGCCGCCGAGAACCCGATCTCAGCGGCCCTGCGCGTCAGCAACGCGGCGTCCTGCAGGGCCGCGGCGCCCGTCCCCACGATCATGCGGTCCAATGGCAGGGCCGAGGCGCCGACGGCCTCCATGACCCTGATCCGCTGTGCGACGGAGAGCGATGTGGCCTCGCCAGTGGTGCCGAGAAGATTGAGCCCGTCGCATCCGCCGTCGAGCAGGCCGGCGGCCCTCGCGACGAGCCGCGGCAAGTCCGGTTCGCCGGATTCCGAGAAGGGGGTGGCGATGGCGGCGATGACGCCGCGTATGGCCTGGCTCATGGCGTCGCCATTTCGGCGGCGTCTTGCAGCTGCGGGCCGGCTTCGAGCTTCACTGTCTCGGGAAGCGCGATCGGCGGGTTCGCGCCCTGCAGGAATTCCACCGTGATGAAGACGAGCTCGGTATCGCCGACGTTCTCGATCGCGTGGACGAAATGCTCGTCCAGGCCGTGTTGGAAGTGCCGCGTTTCGCCGGGATAGTGGTGCACGTCGACGATCCGGCCGTCCTCGTAGTAGCCGCGCGCGACGCCGGCGGTCGGCGTGGTCCAGAAATAATCGAGCACGTGGCGGTGGAAGGTGAGCCAGCCGCCCGGCAGGAGGGACAGGTGCCAGACGCGCACGCGTTCGGTTTCGGACACCAGGAGGTTGCCGACCACCCCGTTGAACTGATTGCGTTCGAACTCCTCCCGCAGGTTTGGCGGCCAATCCCGGCGCGGATCGGCCGGCGGTCCCGGAGGGGCTATCTCGACGATCTCGTGGCGCATTGTCGTGGACCCACGGCGCTAGAGTTGCGGCTTGAGGATGACCTTGATCGCACCGTCCACGCGATCACGCGCATAGCGCAGCGCCTCCGGCAGGTCAGCAAGGCCGAAGGTGTGGGTGTGGATCAAGCCCGCGTTGAACCGCCCGGCCGCCATCAAGGCGAGCGCGCGGTGCGTGGCGCTGCGGCCTTCGCCGCGGATGCCGTAGAGGTAGATGTTGTTCTGGACGGCGTAGGCTAGGTCGATCTTCACCAGGCCATGCGGGAAGGCCGCAAGGCAGATCTTGCCCCCGCGGTTCGTCATCCGGATCGCCTGATTCACTGACTCCTCGGTGCCGGCGCAGTCGAGCACATAGTCGGCGCCCTTGCCGGTGAGGCGCATGACCGCCGCGACGGGATCCTCGGCGGTGGAGTCGATCGTATGATCGGCGCCAAGCTTGGCGCCGATGGCCAGGCGATCCTTGCGCGTCCCGGTCAGGATGACCGGGTGGGCGCCCAGGGCCTTGGCGGTGGCGGCGCCCAGCAGTCCGATCGGGCCGGGTCCGATGACCACGACCGACTCCCCGGCCAGCAGCCCTCCGAGTTCGGTGAAGCCGTACATCGAGGTTCCCGCCGTGACGACAAGGGCGGCCTCTTCGTCCGTCATCGAGTCCGGCACTCGGACCAGCGTGTTGATGTGGTTGACGGCATACTGGGCAAAGCCGCCGTTGGTCGTGAAGCCGTTGGCCCGGTGGCCCTTGTCGTTGCCGGGGTAGTTGGCGCCATAGTTGTGGCAGGCCGTGTACATGCCTTCCCGGCAGCGTTTGCAGCGCCCGCAGCCGGCGTGGATCTCGACCGTCACGCGGTCGCCGACTTGGTGCTCGTCGACGTTGGGGCCCAGCTCCACGACCGTTCCCATGTACTCGTGGCCGGGGGTGAAGCCCTGGTTGAAGGGCGGGCCGCCATTCACCAGCGCGGGCGGCCCTTCGCCGATCACTTCCAGATCGGTGGCGCAGATGGCCACGGCGTCGATGCGCACGAGGACCTCGGCTGACCCAGGCCGCGGCGCTGGCTTGGTCGCCAGCTCCAGCTCGTTCGGATTCTTGAGCACCCAGGCTCGCATGGTCGCCGGAGCGACCTCTTCGAGCGCGGGCGCCGTCCCTCTGGCCAGGGTGCGTACGGTCATGGAACTCATCCAAGCTAATTTGACCACTATGGCCTAAATGTTCGAACCCGCAAGCGCTGCGACCGGGGTGCTGACTCCCAGGACCAGGTCCGAGATCCGCTCCGCGACCATCAGCACCGGCAGGTTCGTGTTGCCGCGGGGGACGGTAGGCATCACCGAGGCATCGGCTATGCGCAGGCCGGCGATTCCGTGGACCCGCCCTTGGGGATCGACGACGGACATGGGGTCGTCGGTAGAGCCCATCCTGCAGGTGCCGGCGTGATGGGCGAGCGGCGTGACGTTGGCCCTGACGAACTCCGCCAGCCGCTCTGGATCGGCCAGCAGCTCGGCGAACGCCCCGCCCGGACCACCGATCGAGCCCACCACCCGATCGCCCAGGCCCGGCACGACGTCGAGCAGGGTGGCGATCGCCTGGGCGCGGATGGCGTTGGCGGGGGTTCGCAGGCTGAACCTGACGGCATTGGCCAAACGACTGGCGCCCACAGGGACGCCGACGAGGGGGGCGACCTCAGGTGAGGCCAGCAATCGCGCGATACGAAACAGCCCCTCGCTGAGGCGGGCCGCGTCCCGCGGATCGCCGAGCAGGTTGTACTCGACGACGCAGGCTGGATCGCCGCCGCGGCCCGGCCGCAGCCGCACCTGGCCCCGCGAGGCCGGGGCCATGACCAGCGGGCTGAAGTGCGCCATCCGGCCGGCGATCGCGTGCCAGCTGGCCCGGCTGCCGAGCGCGAGCG
>NZ_JAQGIZ010000055.1 GCF_028290885.1 Phenylobacterium sp. | reverse complement strand
GACGTCGCCGCCGCCCGCGAGGGGCAGGGCGCGCTGGCCGGCTCTCTGGAGGCCCTGGCCCGCGCCACGACGCTGGACGGCGGCGCGGCGCTGGCCGCCCGGGCGCAGCGTGAGCGGGTGCGGCTGCAGTTGAATTGATGGGTTTTGACTACGATCTGGATCGCGCGCCAGTGATGTTGGAGCAACCTCGCGCGCAGTTGACCTTTTTCGCGACAGTCATGGTCGCGGGCACGCTGCTTTGGGCCACTTTTGAGCGGCACGTGACCAGCCGCTCCGAGTCGGCAGGGTATATATCGGGCACCGTCTTCTTCACATTGATTTCGATCGGCGCGGTCGCCGCTGCATTTCGGCCGAGCCGTCTAAACATTGCGGCTGAGGGTCTGACCTTCCGCGGCACGTTTGCCAGCTTCACTTGGCAGTGGAGCGAACTCAGCAAGATCAGTGTCATCTCGCTCAGAGGAATGTCGGGCGTGCGGTTCGACTTTGCGAAACCCCTAACGTTTGGGCAGCGGCTTGCACGGGCTTGCGGCATACCCGGATATGGTGGTTTGCCGACCGGGTGGCCGCTCGGCGCCACAGAACTGTCGAAACTTCTGAACGACGCGAAGACGCGCTGGGGCTAGCTGCCCCTGGCGACTTGAGGGTGCATTCGCACGAATGCTGGAAAGCCCTGAAGCCCATGGCGGATTTCGAGCTGCGGCTCTGGGCTTAGTCATCCTCCGGTCGCGCGAAGACGCGATCCGGGGGACCCAAGCGGCCTCGCCACATTCTGCAACTCAGCTTGGGTCCCCGGATCAGCTTTCAGCTGACCGTGGGATGACGATTGGGGGGGTGAGAAAGGTCGAAGGTGGCGCTTCCCGGCCGCACCGCCTATCTCGCTAAGCTCAAGTCGCCGGGGAGTGCTCCATGTCTTTGAAGGTCGCGGTGCAGATGGATCCCATCGAGGGGATCAACATCGAGGGCGACACGACCTTCCTGATGATGGAATCGGCCCAGGCGCGCGGCCACAGCCTGTTCGTCTACGTCACCCAGACGCTGGCCATGGAGGATGGGCGGGTGTTCGCTCGCGGCCGCGACGTCACCGTGCGGCGGACCAAGGGCGACCACGCCACCCTGGGCCCCTATCGCCGCGCCGAGCTGACCGAGTTCGACGTGATCCTGCTGCGCCAGGACCCACCGTTCGACATGGCCTATATCGACACCACCTTCCTGCTGGAGGCGGTGCATCCGAAGACCTTGGTGGTCAACGATCCGCGCGAGGTCAGGAACGCGCCGGAGAAGCTGTTCGTCACCCAGTTCCCCGACCTGCAGCCGCCGACCCTGATCTCCAACGACCGCCAGGCGATCGCCGACTTCCGCAAGCGGCACGGCGATGTGGTGCTGAAGCCTCTGAACGGCCGCGGCGGCTCGGGCGTGACCCGCCACCTGGCCGACGACCCGAACCTCGAGGCGCTGCTGGAGATCCACGCCGAGCTCAGCCCCGAGCCGGTGATCCTGCAGAAATTCCTGCCGTCGGTGACCAAGGGCGACAAGCGCATCCTGCTGGTCGACGGCGAGGCCGTGGGCGCGATCAACCGCGTGCCGCTGAAGGGTCAGATCCGCTCCAACCTGGCGGTCGGCGGGCGCGCCGAGGCCGTGGAGCTGACCGCCCGCGACCGGGAAATCTGCGCGGCCATAGGGCCGGAGCTGAAGCGCCGCGGCCTGCTGTTCGTCGGCATCGACGTGATCGGCGACTACCTGACCGAGATCAATGTCACCTCCCCCACCGGCGCCGTGGCGCTGAAGACGTTCACCGGCGTCGACGCCACCGATGTCCTCTGGCAGCGGGTTGAAGCGCTTCGGACTCTGGCATAGCTTGTTTTGCGAAGACCCTCCGGCAAGTTACGGAAACGTCTCACTTTCCCCATAGGTTCTATTTTTGTTCTTGATCTAGCCCGCGCGGCGTGCTGCTTGTTGTGGATAAGTGAAGCTTGACCACAAGGGCTGGGGATGGCCGCGCGAGTTGTAACGGTGGCGTTTCAGGGCGTGGAGGCGCGCCGCGTGGATGTCGAAGCGCAGTTCACCGGTGGCGAAGTCCGGTTCTATCTGGTCGGCATGGGCGATAAGGCGATCTCGGAAAGCCGGGAGCGCGTGCGGGCCGCCTTCTCCGGACTGGGCCTGTCGCTGCCCAGCCGCCGCATCATCGTCAACCTGGCGCCGGCGGACCTGCCCAAGGAGGGCAGTCACTACGACCTGCCGATCGCGCTGGCCATCATGGCCGGCATGAACGTGATCCCGCCCGATGTGCTGGACGACTGGGCGGCGGTGGGCGAGCTGTCGCTGGACGGCCGGATCACGCCGGTCGCCGGCGCCTTGCCCGCGGCGGTGGCGGCCGGCGCCATGGGCCTTGGGCTGATCTGCCCGGAGGCCTGCGGACCCGAGGCGGCCTGGGCCGGCGGCACGCGAATCCTGGCGGCGCCGTCGCTGATCGCGCTGGTGAACCACTTCCGGGGGACGCAGATCCTGTCGCCTCCCACAGTCGGGGCCATGCGCGACGCTGAGCGGGTTCCGGACCTGCGCGAGGTCAAGGGCCAGGAGAACGCCAAGCGGTCGCTGGAGATCGCCGCGGCCGGCGGTCACAACCTGGCCTTCGTGGGGCCGCCGGGCTCCGGCAAGTCGATGATGGCCGCCCGCCTGCCGGGCCTGCTGCCGCCGCTGACGCCGGAGGAACTGCTCGAAACCTCGATGATCCATTCGGTGGCCGGGCTGATCGCCAAGGGCGAGCTCACCCGCGCGCGGCCATTCCGCAACCCGCACCATTCGGCCAGCATGGCGGCGCTCACCGGCGGCGGCCTGAAGGCCAAGCCCGGGGAGGTCAGCCTGGCGCACAACGGGGTGCTGTTTTTAGATGAGCTCCCCGAGTTCCGCGCCCAGGCCCTCGACAGTCTGCGGGGCCCGCTGGAGACCGGCGAGGTGGTGGTGGCCCGCGCCAACGCCCACGTCCGCTATCCGGCCCGCGTGCAGCTGGTGGCGGCGATGAACCCCTGCCGCTGCGGCCTGGGCGGGCCCGGCCGCGGCGCCTGCGGCCGGGCGCCGCGCTGCCAAACCGACTACATGGGCCGCATCTCCGGCCCGCTGATGGACCGCATCGACCTGCAGGTGGAGGTGCCGCCGGTCACCGC
>NZ_JAQGIZ010000013.1 GCF_028290885.1 Phenylobacterium sp. | reverse complement strand
TGTCGAGGCCGCCGGTGACGTTGACCAGCACGGCCTTGGCGCCCTTCAGCGAGACTTCGTCGAGCAGCGGGTTCTGGATGGCGTTCTGGGCCGCCATCAGCGCGCGGTCGTCGCCGGTCGCCTCGCCAGTGCCCATCATCGCCTTGCCCATCTCGGTCATCACCGTGCGGACGTCGGCGAAGTCGAGGTTGATCAGGCCGGGCAGCACCATCAGGTCGGTGATCGAGCGCACGCCGGAGTGCAGGACCTGGTCGGCCATGCCGAACGCTTCGGCGAAGGTCGTCCGCTCGTTGGCGACGCGGAACAGGTTCTGGTTCGGGATGACGATCAGGGTGTCGACATAGCGTTGCAGCTCGCTGATGCCGGCGTCGGCCAGGCGCATGCGGTGGCGGCCTTCGAAGTGGAACGGCTTGGTGACCACGCCCACGGTCAGGATGCCGCGCTCGCGGGCGCACTTGGCGATGATCGGGGCGGCCCCAGTGCCGGTGCCGCCGCCCATGCCGGCGGTGATGAACACCATGTGGGCGCCGTCGAGGTGCTCGCCGATCTCCGGGATCGACTCCTCGGCCGCGCTCATGCCGATCTCGGGGTGGGCGCCGGCGCCGAGGCCCTGGGTGGCGAGCACGCCGAGCTGCACCCGGCGGTCGGTCTTGGCGAACGCCAGCTGCTGGGCGTCGGTGTTGGCGACCACGAACTCGACGCCTTCCAGCCCCGCCTCGATCATGTTGTTGACCGCGTTGCCGCCGGCCCCGCCGACGCCGAAGACGACGATCCTGGGCTTCAATTCTGTCGCCCGCGGCGCTGATAGAGCGATAGTCATGCGACCCCTTCCCAATTCGGCCTCGGCCCCGCGAACGCCCGCGGCGCGCCGTTTCGTAACGATGCGTTAAGTACGCGCTCAGACCCTTAATCGAGCGTTAACCGCATACCGTGAGTCGCGAGTCGGTCGAGGCCGCTGATGGGCTAAAATTCCCCTTGCGTCACAAGGCCTAAGGGGAATCGGGCTGCCCCTGCGGCAACATGACTCGCACGGGAAAGCTGGTGATAACCCGTTAATCCTTGCCTTCGGGCCCGGTGAAGCTTTGGGCGCGCGGCCCGATGACGGCCAGGCAGAAGTCGATAAACGCCCGCACCTTGGCCGGTCGGTAGTGGCGCGCCGGATAGAGCGCGTAGAGCGGGAAGACCTCGTCGCTCCAGTCCGGCAGCAGCTGCACGAGCCGGCCGGCCTCGATCAGGTGGCGCGTGCCGAGGTCGAAGATCTGGGCGACGCCGGCGCCGGCCTCGCACGCTTCCAAGAGGGCGCCGGAATCGGAGACCATCAGCCGCGCCGCGACCTTGACCGGCGCGACCTCCGACCCGCGGTGGAACTCCCACTCGAAAGGCCGGCCGCTCGCGGCTTCGTAGAAGTCGATGCAGGCGTGGTCGGCGACCTCCGCCGGGTGTCGCGGCCGGCCATGGGCGGCGATGTAGGCGGGCGAGGCCACCGTCAGGACCCGGGTCTCCAGGAGCTTGCGGGTGACGAACCCGCCAGCGGGAGGGTCGCCGAACCTGAGCGCGAGATCGAAGCCGTCGGCGACCAGGTCGCCTGGCGCATCGCGCATGATCAGGTCCAGGGATACCTCGGGATAGCGGGCGAGGAAACGGGCCACCTCCGCGGCGAGCACCACGCGGGAGAAGAACGGATCGACGTTCACGCGCAGCCGTCCGCGTACGACGCCCTTCGAACCCGACGCCTCCACAGCGGCGTCCTCGATCCCGGCCAGGAGCGGACTGACGCGGTCGAAGAAGCGGCGGCCTTCGTCGGTGAGCCGCACGCTGCGGGTGGTTCGCTCCAGCAACCGCACGCCCACCCTCGCCTCGAGGCGAGAGATTGCGCGACTGACCCCCGACGCCGTGAGCCCCAGCGCGACGGCGGCGCGGGACAGCGTTCCCGCCTCCACCACCGCGGCCAGCACCGTCACGCCGGCCAGCAGGCGTCCATCGTAGGGCATGGCTATTCCTGATTTGGGCGCACAACTGATTTGACATATTGGCGCTCACGTCAAGAACGCCTGGCTGTCACCCTGCGCCCGCAAGACATGAAGGAGCACTGGCGATGTATGCGGTGATGGGTGTGACGGGGAAGGTCGGCGGGGCGGCGGCGCGCGCCCTGCTGGAGGCCGGCGCGCCGGTTCGGGCGATCGTGCGGGACGCGGCGAAGGGTCGGACCTGGTCGGCGCAGGCGGATGTCGCCCTGGCCGACGTCCAAGACACGCCAGCGCTCACGGCGGCCTTCACAGGCTGTGAAGGCGTCTTCGTGATGCTGCCGCCGATGTTCGATCCCTCGCCGGGTTTTCCCGAAGCCGCGGCGATGATCGCGAGCCTAGGCGATGCGCTGAGGCGGTCCGCGCCAGGCCGGATCGTGGCGCTGTCGACGATCGGCGCCGAGGCGACGGAGCCCAACCTGCTCAATCAGCTCGGGATGCTCGAACGGGCCCTGGCCGACCTTCCCGCGCCGGTCACCTTCCTGCAGGCGGCCTGGTTCATCGAGAACGCCGCCTGGGACGTCGCCTCGGCGCGGGACGAGGGCGTGATCCGCAGTTACCTGCAGCCGCTGGACCGGGCGGTCCCGATGATCTCGTCGGAGGATGTGGGGCGAACCGCCGCGAGTTTGCTACAGGCGCCCTGGACCGGCCATCGGGTGGTCGAACTGGAGGCGGCCGAGCGGGTCACGCCCAATGCCCTGGCCCAGGCCTTCGCCGGCGTCGTGGGCCGCCCGGTCCGCGCGGAGGCCGTGCCGCGGAGCGAGTGGGAGGCGATCTTCCGCGCCGAGGGCATGCGCAATCCGCGGCCGCGCATGCAGATGCTCGACGGGTTCAACGCCGGCTGGATCGATTTCCCGGACCACGGTGCGGGCGCGCTGAAGGGCGCGATCTCGCTACGGCAGGCCGTGGCGGCTCTGGTGCGCCAGGTCTGACGGGCAGACCGCTAGAGGTTCTCGCGCAGCCAGGAGGCGGCCTTGGCCACCGGGTTGGCGCGGGGGTCCAGCGGCTCGCGGCGGAGCTTGGCGGAGGCGAGCGCCTTGGCGCTGACGGCTTCGCGCGGACCGAAGGCGGCGCGGTGGAGGATGCCGGCGGCGGCGGTGAAGGCCGGTCCGGAGGCGGCGTCGGCCAGGTGCGGCACGCGGCGGGGTCTCCCCAGGCGCACCGGGCGGTCGAACACGCGGACGGCCACTTCGCGGACACCGGCGAGCTGGCTGGCGCCGCCGGTCAGCACCAGGCCCGCGCCGGGCTCGACCGGAGCGCCGGAGGCCTTCAGGCGGTCGCGGAGCAGTTCGAGGGTCTCTTCGACGCGGGGGGCGATGATGCCCTTCAAGAGGCTGCGCGGGGCGATCACCGGGCCCGCGCCCGGGTCGTCGCCGCGCGGCGGCGCCTCGATCATCTCGCGGTCCTCGTTGGCCGAGGCGATGGCCGAGCCGTGCAGGGTCTTGATGCGCTCGGCGCCGGCGATGGAGGTGGAAAGGCCGCGGGCGATATCCTGGGTCACGTGCTGGCCGCCCACCGGCACGGTTTCGACGTGCACCAGCGAGCCCGCGGTGAACACCGCCGCCGAGGTCGAGCCGCCGCCCATGTCGATGCATACCGAGCCCAGGTCCATCTCGTCCTCTTCCAGCGCCGCCAGCGCCGAAACAAAGGGGGCCGCGACCACGCCCTCGAACTGCAGGTGGGCGCGCTCGACGCAGGCGCCCAGGGTCTGGAACACGGCTTCCGAGACCGAAACCACCAGGAGCTCGACGCCCAGAGTGCGGCCGAACATGGCGCGCGGGTCGCGCACCCCGCCCTGGCCGTCCACCGACCAGGCGATCGGCAGGATGTGGGCGGCTCTACGGCCCGGCAGCTTGACCTGCGCGAGCGCATTGGTGATCGCGCGCACCAAGTCGTTGTCGGAGATCGGACGCGCGCCGATGGAGACCCGGCCCGCCACCCGGTGGGAGGTCAGCTGGCCGCCGGCGGTGGCCACGGTGACGCTCTGGACGTTGACGCCGGCCACGTTCTCGGCCCGCTCGACGGCCTGCGCGATGGCTTCCGACGCCTCGTCGAGGTTGATGATCGAGCCGCCGCGGATGCCGCGCGACTGGACGTAGCCGACGCCGGCGGTGGTCAGGGTCCGGTCGGCCTTGCGCACGCCCTCCGGCTTCATGATGAAGCAGGTCACCTTCGAGGCGCCCAGGTCGACGGCGGCCACCAGCGGCGGACGCACCAGCGCCGCCTTCAGGCCGTCGCGGCCGTCCTTGCGGTCCTGGGGCTTCACCTCCCCGGCCTGGGCTGCGGCGCGGCTCGCCAACTTCAGCATCCTATTGGTCTTCCATTGTTCAGGCGCCCGCCGCAGCCGGCGAGCTTAGAGGTGGGTTCTGGCGGGGGCGCACGGCCACCACATCGGGATTGCGCAGGTCGATCCGGTCGAAGCCGAGTTCCAGGATGCGCGAGCGCTGGTCGAGGCGTTCGAGCTGCATCAGCGCCTCCTCCTCGCCGGACGCCGGCAGCTGGATCAGCGAGCCGTCCTTCATGCGCAGGTCCCAGCGGCGGTCATCGACCCGGACCAGGGCGTCCATCCGGCTCATCAGCTTCGGGCGCTGGGCGATCACCGGCAGGATCTCCGGCGCATGCTCGGCGCCGCCCTCGCCCACCACCAGCGGCAGGGCGGTGAAGCGCCGTGCGTCGGCTTCGGGGATCACCTGGCCGTGCTCGTCGATGACGTGCTGGCGCCCGGCGTGCTGCCAGACGGCGAGCTGGTGGCGCTCGGCCACCACCACCACCAGGGTGTCAGGCAGCAGGCGCACGATGCGGGCCTCCTTGACCCAGCCCACCTGCTCGACGTGGCGGCGCAGCGCGCCGAGGTCGAGGCCCAGCAACGGCTGGTCCTGGTAGAGGCCGGCGGCGCGGGCGATGTCGGCCCTGGCCATCGGCGAGGCGCCCTGCACCTCGACGTGGCGCACGCGGAAGCCGGCGGCGGCGAAGCGGTTGTCGATGGCCCCGCCGATATTCGCGGCCAGCTGCTGGCCGCGATGACCGGTGGCCAGGGTCACGCCCAGCGCCAGCGCCAGGACCGCGACCGCGCCGGCCAGCGCCAGCTTGGGGGAGAGGCCGTGCGGTTCCCGCGCGGCTCGGGAGGTTCGCCGCGCCGGCGCGCGGGCAGCCTTAGGAGGCGCCTTGACCGGAGGTTTCGCCTGTACTCGCGAGCCCCCCCGCACCGCCCCGGCCATACGCGTCCTCCGTGATCCAAAGCACCAATCGGTCGAAATCCACGCCCTGCAGCGCCGCCTGCTCCGGGATCAGCGAAGTGGGCGTCATGCCAGGCTGGGTGTTCACCTCCAGCAGGACCAGAATGTCGTTAATGTCGTCATAACGCAGGTCCGAGCGGGTAACCCCTCGGCAACCCAGGGCGGCGTGCGCCATCTCACTCATTCTGAGAGCTTTTTCAAAGGCATGAGGCGGGATTTCAGCCGGAACGACGTGCGTCGATCCGCCCTCCGCATACTTCGCCTCGTAATCGTAGAAACCTGTGCGCGGAATGATGTCGGTGACGGTCATGGCCTTGCCGTCCATCACGCCGACGGCGAGCTCGCGCCCGCGGACGTAGGGCTCGATCATCACCTCCTCGCCGAAGGTCCAGCTGGGGGCGACGATCTCCTGCGGTGGGCGGTTGGCGCCTTCGAACACCAGGAACACCCCGACCGAGGAGCCCTCGGCGTTCGGCTTGACCACGTAGGGCGGCGGCATGACGTGGTCGGCCGCCGCTTCGAAGCGGTTGTAGAGCCCGCCGCCCGGGACCGTCACGCTGGCCGCGGCCAGCACCGCCTTGGCCTTGGCCTTGTCCATGGCCAGCGCCGAGGCCAGCACGCCGGAGTGGGTGTAGCGCAGGCCGAGCGTCTCCAGCACGCCCTGCACGCAGCCGTCCTCGCCCCACTCGCCGTGCAGGGCGTTGAAGCAGACGTCGGGCTTCAGGCGGGTCAGCACCTGGGCCACGTCGCGGCCGGCGTCGACGCGGCTGACCTTGGCGCCCAGCCGTTCAAGGGCGTCGGCGCACTCGCGGCCGGAAACCAGGCTCACCTCGCGCTCGGAGGAAAGCCCGCCCAGCAGGACGGCGACGTGGTGTCCGGAAAGCGGCGCGGCCATGGGCAGAATCTCGAAACAGCGGAAGGCCAAGCCGGTGACTGAGCCGGCGGCCCGGGTCAAGGGCCGGCGCATGCTGACACGGCGCTGTCAGCAGGCTGGCGGCAGGATGCGGAGCCGAACGAGACACGACCAAGGATTGGGGACCCCGCCATGATGACCGCCGACACCGCCTGCGCCCTCGACGACCTGCCCGCTCCGCCATGCGCCCGGCTGCTGGGCTGGCGGATCCTGGCGGTGAAGCCGAAGGAGGGCTGGATCAAGGTCGGCTTCGACGCCCGCTGGGAGTTCACCAACCCGGCCGGCTACATCCAGGGCGGGTTCCTGGCCGCCATGCTGGACGACACCATGGGCCCGGCGGTGTTCACGATGACGCAGGGCCGGCTCTATTCGCCCACCATCGAGATGACCGTGAGCTTCCTGAACCCCGCCCGTCCGGGCCCGCTGGTGGGCGAAGGCCGCGTGGTCCAACTCGGCAAGTCCATCGCCTTCCTGGAGGGATCGCTCACCGACGCCGCCGGGACCCTTATCGCCCGGGCCACTGCCAGCGCGCGGCTGGTGGAGGCGGAGAAGGCGTTTGGGTGAATTTCCACACATCCCTCCCCTTCCTCGTCATCCCGGTTTCGCGCAGCGAAGACCGGGACCCATAGACCCGACGGTCAGAGGTTCCCCGGAAAGCCTCGTGTTCATAGGTCCCGGACAAGCGCTGCACGCTTTCCGGGATGACACGGAAAAATGGGCGCCGCGGCGCCGCTCACGGACGGCCGATCCGCTTGATCTCCCAGTCGAGGTCGACGCCGAACCTGGCCTTCACCTCGGCTCGGACCGCCTCGCCTAGGCCCTCCAGGTCGGCGGCGGTGGCCTCGCCGGTGTTGATCAGGAAGTTGGCGTGCAGCGGGGAGAACATTGCCCCTCCGAACGGTTTGCCGCGCCAGCCGGCGTCATCGACCAGCTTCCAGGAGGAGTGGCCGGGCGGGTTCTTGAAGGTCGAGCCGCCGGTCTTCTCGCGGATCGGCTGGGTCTGCTCGCGCCGGGCGGTGATCTCGTCCATCCGCGCGGCGATCGCGGCGGGCTCGTCGGGCCGCCCCTCGAACAACCCGCCCAGGAAGATCAGCGGCTCGGCCGCGGCGCGGGCGGACCGGCGGTAGCTGTAGCCGAGGTCGGCGTTGGAGAGGGCCAGCCGCTCGCCGGCGCGGCTCAGCGCATAGGCCTCGACCAGCACGTCCTTGGTCTCCGAACCGTAGCAGCCGGCGTTCATGACCAGCGCGCCGCCGACCGAGCCCGGCACGCCGCGGTAAAACTCCAGGCCCGCGATCCCCGCCCTGCCCGCCTCGCGCGCCAGGGTGGCGTCCAGCGCCGCCGCGCCGGCGAAAATGCGGCTTTCGCCCCCCTTTTTGCCGACTTGGGGCTCGACGGCGGCGAAGGCCTTGCCCAGGCGGACAACCACGCCTTCGACCCCACCGTCGCGCACCAGGGTGTTGGAGCCGACGCCCAGCACAGTGACCGGCGCGCCGGGGTCGAGCGCTTTCAGGAACGCCGCCAGGTCATCCTCGTCCTTCGGCAGGAACAGCACGTCCGCCGGGCCGCCGACCCGGAACCAGGTGAACGGCCCGAGCGGCTCCCCGCGGAGCAGCTTGCCGCGGACCCCGGGCAGCCGGTCCAGCCAGCTCATCCGGCCGCCCAAGTCATTCGGCAGCCAGGGCCGTGAGCTGGTCAGGCAAAGCGTAGGCCCAGCCGGTGATGTCGCCGGCTCCGAGCAGCATCACCACGTCGCCGGGCCGGGCCTCCTCGCGCACGATCCGCGCCAGGTCGGCGGGACCCTCCAGCGCCAGCACCCGGCGGTGGCCGTAGCGGCGCAGGCCCTCGACCAGGGCGTCGCGGTTGATCCCCTCCAGCGGCGGCTCGCCGGCGGCGTAGACGTCGGCCACGATCACCACGTCGGCGTCGTTGAAGCAGCTGCAGAACTCCTCGAACAGGTCGGAGAGCCTGGAGTAGCGGTGCGGCTGGACCACCGCGATCACGCGGCCCTCTGCGACGGCGCGGGCGGCCGTCAGCACCGAGGCGATCTCGACCGGATGATGGCCATAGTCGTCGACGATCCGCACGCCGTTCGCGACGCCGGTGGTGGTGAACCGCCGCTTGACCCCGGCGAAGCTGGAAAGGCCTTTGCGGATGGCGTCGATCGGAACAGCCAGCTCGCGGGCTACGGCGATGGCGGCGAGCGCGTTGAGCACATTGTGCTGGCCGGCCATCGGCAGGTGCAGGTCGTCGATCGTGATGAAGTCCCCTTCCCGCGGCTGGATCACCACGCCGAAACGAGCGCCTTCCGGCCCCATGGTGATGTTGTGCGCGCGCACTTCGGCCTGCGGGTTGACGCCGTAGGTGACGAGGCGCCGGTTCTCCACCCGCGCGGCCATGGCCTGGACCTCCGGATGGTCGGTGCAGACGGCGGCGAAGCCGTAGAAGGGGATGTTCTCCACGAAGTCGCGGAAGGCCTTCTTCACCGCGTCGAACTCGCCGTAGTGGTCGAGGTGCTCGGGGTCGATGTTGGTGACGATGGCCACGGTGGACTTGAGCTTCAGGAAGGTGCCGTCGCTCTCGTCGGCCTCCACCACGATCCAGTCCCCGGCGCCGACCTTCGCATTGGTGCCGTAGGCGTTGATGATGCCGCCGTTGACCAACGTCGGGTCCAGGCCGCCGGCGTCCAGCAGAGCCGCGACCATCGAGGTGGTGGTGGTCTTGCCGTGCGTGCCGCCCACCGCCACCGAGAACTGCAGCCGCATCAGCTCGGCCAGCATCTCGGCCCGGCGGACCAGCGGCAGGCGCCGTTCGCGCCCGGCGACCATCTCCGGATTGTCGGCCTTCACCGCCGTGGAATAGACCACCGCGGAGGCCCCATCGACGTGGGCGGCGTCGTGGCCGATAAAGATCTTCGCGCCCAGCTTCTCCAGCCGCTCGGTGTTGGCGGAGGCCTTGGCGTCGGAGCCCTGCACCGCGTAGCCGATGCGCAGCATGATCTCGGCGATGCCGCTCATGCCGATGCCGCCGATGCCGATGAAGTGCACGGGGCCGATGTCGAAGGGCACGGGGCGTCGGGTCATGGGTCGGTGCTAGCGCATCGCCACAGCGGGGGAAATATCCCTCAGCCGCGGGCGGTCTGTTCCACCACGTCGGCGAGGCGCTCGGCGGCGTCGGGGATGGCGACCGAGCGGGACGCCGCGGCCATGCGGGCCAGGCGGGTCGGATTGGTCAGCAGCTTCTCGAGCGCGCCGGAAAGGCTCTGGACGGTGAGCTGGCTCTCGCGGGCCACCTCCGCGCCGCCGGCGTCGGCCAGCAGCTTGGCGTTCTGGCCCTGGTCGTCATCCAGCGCGATGGCCAGCGGCACCAGGATGGCGGGCTTTCCGGCCACGGCGAACTCGCAGACGCTGCCGGCGCCGGAGCGGCCGATCACCAGGTGGGCGGCGCCCAGGCGGGTGGCCATGTCGCGGAAGAACGGGGCGATCTCGGCGTCCACCACGGCGTTGCGGTAGGTGCGGCGCGCGCTCTCCATGGATTCCGGGCGGGTCTGCTGCTGGACCACCAGCCGCTGGCGCAGGCCCTCCGGGAGCGCGGCGATGGCCTCCGGCACCAGCTCGGAGAGCAGGCGCGCGCCCTGGCTGCCGCCGGTGACCAGGATGCGGATCGGGCCCTCCGCGGTGGGCGCCACATAGGGCAGGTCGGCGAGCGCGCGGATCGCCGGGCGCACCGGATTGCCGACCACCATGGCCTGGCCGATCACCTGGGGCGGGGCCTTCAGAAGCGTCGGGAAAGCGCAGGCGACGCGGGTGACGCGGGCCGCCAGCATGCGGTTCGCCCGGCCCATCACCGCGTTCTGCTCGTGGATCACCGTCGGGCGCTTGTCGAAGATCGCGCCCACCAGGGCCGGGGCGGAGGGATAGCCGCCGAAGCCCACCACCACATTGGGGCCGATCTCGCGGTAGACCGCGCGCGCCTGGCTCGCCCCGCGCAGCACCGCGGCGCCCGCCCGCATCATGCTCAGCGGATCACCGGACTTGTAGCTGGCCGAGGAAAGGCCGATGCGGCGCTCAGCGGGGAAGTCCTGGGCCAGGCCCGCCACCCGCTCATCGGAGGCCAGCACCACCGACCAGCCGCGCTCGATCAGCACCTCGGCCAGCGCCTGGGCGGGGAACAGGTGACCGCCGGTGCCCCCGGCGGCGAGAACGGCGATCCTACGCATCACGCCTCCCGCCTCTAGGCAAACGCGCCGGCCTTGGCGAGCGCTTCGGATGGGGTGTAGGCGCCTGGCCGCCGACGGGTCAGCGCCAGCGCCATGCCCAGCGTCAGCCCCATGGCCAGCATCGAGGAGCCGCCGTAGCTGATGAACGGCAGGGTCATGCCCTTGGTGGGGATCAGGTCGAGGTTCACCGCCACATTGATGAACGCCTGCTGCCCGACCAGCACGAAGAGGCCGGCCGCGGCCACCTGCTCGAAGGGGTCGTTGAGCTTCATCGACTTGTAGAGCCCGCGCACCACGATGAAGGCGAAGAGGCTGATCAGCAGCAGGCTGAAGATCAGGCCGTACTCCTCGGCGGCGACCGAATAGATGAAGTCGGTGTGGGCGTCGGGGATGGCCCGCTTCAGCACGCCTTCGCCGGGCCCCCGGCCGATCAGTCGGCCGGCGGCGATGGCCTCGGCGGCGCGGTCCACCTGGTGGGTGTCGGCCCGGTCCGGCGACAGGAACCGGTCGACGCGGCTGGCCACGTGCGGGAACAGGAAATAGGTCGACGACAGGCCCGCGAGCGCGGCGACACCCAGGCCCATCACCCAGGACAGCGGCACGCCCGCCATCCAGAACGCCGCCCCGAAGGCGACGGTGATCAGCACGGTCTGGCCGATGTCCGGCTGGATCAACAGCAGCGCGATGGAGATGAAGTAGAGCACGAAGGCGATGGAGACGCCGGGCACGCCCTGGCCCTTCTGGCCCTCGGAGAACATCCAGGCGACCAGGATGATCAGCGCCGGCTTCATGAACTCCGACGGCTGCAGTGTGAAGCCGCCGAACTCCAGCCAGCGGGTCGCGCCCTTGGCGTTGTGGCCGGCGAACGGCAGGGCGATCATGATGGCGATGGCGATCAGCCAGATGAAGAAGGCGCTGCGCCGCACGTTCTTCACGTCGAGCATCGAGACGACGATCAGGATCACCGCCGCGCCGGCCGCGAAGACGCACTGGCGCACGGCGAAGTGGAACGGGTCCCCGACGTTCATCCGCGCCGCGGCCGCTGGGCTGGAGGCGAAGGACATCGCCACGCCGATGGCGATCAGCAGCGCCACGACGCCCAGCATCCAGCGGTCCACGGTCCACCACCACACCCCGATCGGCGAGCGGTCGGAACGCGCGAAGGCGTGGTGGGCGCGCGGGGTCGCTGCGGTCATGCGGCGCCTTTCGCGGCCTGGGTGAGGTTCTGGACGGCCTCGCGGAAGGCTTCGCCGCGGGCCTCGAAGTCGGTGAACTGGTCGAAGGAGGCGGCCGCGGGCGACAGCAGCACGATGGCCTCCTGGCCGGTCTTGGCCGCATCGGCGTAGGCCTGGGCGACGGCGGCCTCCATGGTCCCGGCCTCGACGACGGGCGCGTGGCCCTTCAGCGTCTCGGCGAAGGCAGGCGCAGCCTCGCCGATCAGATAGGCCTTGGCGACGCGGGGGAAGAGGTCGGCCAGCGCGTCGATGCCGCCGGTCTTCGGCTGGCCGCCGGCGATCCAGTAGGCCTTCGGATAGCTGGACAGAGCCTGGCGGGCGGCGTCGGTGTTGGTGGCCTTGCTGTCGTTGACGAAGCGCACGCGGCCGAGTTGGGCCACGGTCTCCATCCGGTGCGCCAGGCCCGGGAAGGTCAGCAGATGTTCGGCCGCCTCGTCGGCGGCGATGCCGAGGCCCTTGGCCGCGGCGTAGGCGGCCGCGGCGTTCTGCCAGTTGTGCCGGCCGGGCAGCGAGCGGGCGCGGTTCAGGTCGGCGACCTCCTGGGCGCGCTCGCCGGTGGCGTCGTAGAGCACGCCCTGCAGCACATAGATGCCGCGCCCCATGGCCTTGGAGGCCGAGATCGGCACGATGGTGCGCCGGTTGGCGGCGGTGATCTCGGTGCAGATCTGCTGGCCCCAGGGATCGTCGACGCCGATCACCGCGGTGTCGCCCTTGCCTTGGTTGAGCAGGATGCGGCGCTTGGCGGCCACATAGCCCTCCATGCTCCCGTGCCGCTCCAGATGGTCTGGAGACAGGTTCAGCATCACCGTCACGTCGGCGTGCAGGCTGGAGGTCAGGTCGAGCTGGTAGGAGCTGAGCTCCAGGACGTAGACGGCCCCGCCGTGCATGTCGGGCAGGTCCAGCACGCCGACGCCGATGTTGCCGCCGATGCGCACGTCGCGGCCGGCCTGGGAGCAGACGTGGCCGATCAGGGCGGTGGTGGTCGACTTGCCGTTGGTGCCGGTGATGGCGACGACCTTGGGACGCCGGTGCTCCGAGGCGGCGTTCACCGCGCGGGCGAAGAGCTCCATGTCGCCGAGGATCTCGACGCCGGCCTCGCGGGCGCGCTCCACGGTCCAGTGCGGCGCGGGATGGGTCAGCGGCACGCCGGGCGAGAGCATCAGGGCCGCGAACTTCGACCAGTCGGCCTTGGAGAGATCGGTGAGCGCGAAGCCCTCGGCCTCCGCCGCGGCCCGGGCGGCCGGCTTCTCGTCCCAGAGCGCGACCTCGGCGCCGCCGGCCACGAGCGAGCGCGCCGCGGCGAGGCCCGTGCGGGCCAGCCCGAACACGGCGACCGTCCTTCCCTCGAAGCCGCGGACCGGGATCATGGCGTGCGCGAGCCCTCCCCTACCGCAGCTTCAGGGTGGCGAGGCCCAGGAGGGCCAGCATGATCGAGACGATCCAGAAGCGGATGACGATGGTCGATTCCGACCAGCCGAGCTTTTCGAAGTGGTGGTGGATCGGGGCCATCAGGAAAATCCGCCGCCCGGTCCGCTTGAACCAGGCCACCTGGATGACCACCGACAGCAGCTCGGCGACGAACAGGCCGCCGATGATGCTGAGCACGATCTCCTGGCGGGTGGCGACCGCCACCGCGCCGATGCCGCCGCCCAGCGCCAGGGAACCGGTGTCGCCCATGAAGATCCGCGCCGGCGGGGCGTTGTACCAGAGGAAGCCGAGCCCGGCTCCGATCATCGCCCCGCAGTAGATGGCGACCTCGCCGACGCCGGGGACGAAATGCAGCTGCAGGTAGTTGGCGAACACGAAGTTGCCGACCAGGTAGGCGATCAGGCCGTAGGCGGCCGCCGCGATCATCACCGGCACGGTGGCCAGGCCGTCGAGGCCGTCGGTGAAGTTCACCGCATTGGCGGCGCCGACGATAATGAAGGCCCCGAACAGCAGGTAGAACCAGTGCAGGTTCAGCAGCGCCTGCTTGAACAGCGGGAAGGCCACCGAGGTGAGCAGGTCCGGCGCCTCGGGCGGCTTGGCCGCGAATTGGATGATGAGCAGCACCGCCGACATGGCGATGCCCGCCTCGAGCAGCAGGCGCACCCGTCCGGAGATGCCCTCCGAGGACTGCTTGGTGACCTTGGCGTAGTCGTCGAGGAAGCCCAGCAGCCCGTAGCCGGCGGTGACCCACAGGACCGCCCACACGTAGATGTTGGAGAGGTCCGCCCACAGCAGGGTGCCGATCATCAGCCCGGCCAGGATCATCACCCCGCCCATAGTCGGCGTGCCGGCCTTTTCGATGATGTGGCGCTGGATGCCCTCGGCGCGGATCGGCTGGCCCTTGCCCTGCTTGGCCTGCATCCAACGGATGAAGCGCGAGCCCATGGCCACCACGATCACCTGGGCGGTGAACACCGCCATGCCGGTGCGGAAGGTCAGGTACTTGACGAGGTTGAGGATCGAGACGTGGCCGTGGCCCCCGGCGGAGAAGTGCTCATAGAGCCAGTAGAACATCAGCCGGCCTCCCCCGAGCGGGCGTCGAGGGCCGTAAGCGCCGCCGCAACGGCGCCCGCCTTCGATCCGTTCGAGCCCTTCACCATCACGACGTCGCCGGGCTCTGCGGTCCGGACGACCAGCGGCGCGAGTTCCGCCGCTGTCTCGGCGTAGCCGCCGCGCCGAGTCGGAGGAAGGGCGTCCCACAGGGATTTCATCAGGGGGCCGGCGCAGAACACCAGATCCACCTTGGCGGCGGCCAGCGGCTCGGCGAGGGCGGCGTGGAAGCCGGGGGCTTCCTCCCCCAGCTCCAGCATGTCGGTCAGCGCCACGATCTTGCGCCCGCTCGTCGCGCGCGCGCCCAGGGTGGCGATGGCCGCGGCCATGGAGATCGGGTTGGCGTTGTAGCTTTCGTCGATCAGGGTGAAGCCGCCCTTGGGCAAGCGGATCGTCCGCTCCGCGCCGCGGCCTTCCAGCGGCTCGAAGCTGCCGAGCGCCGCAAGGCTGTCGCCCAGGTCGACCTCGAGCGCCTCCAGCATCAGCAGCACGGCCATGGAGTTCAGGCCCCAGTGGAAGCCGGTCTGCAGGATCGGAAAGTCGAGGCCCTTGCCGTGGAAGCGGGCCTGGACGACGGCATGGCCGCCCTCGGTCCCATTGGGCGCGCCCTGGAAATCGATCAGCCGGGCGTCGCAGCGCTCCCCGTGGCCGAAGGTGCGCACCGCGGCGCCGACCTTCAGCGCCTCGTCCTTCAAGACGTCGAACCAGCGGTCGTCGGCGTTCAGCACCGCGACGCCGCCCACCTCCAGCCCGGCGAACACCTCCGCCTTGGCCTTGGCGACGCCGGCCTCGCCGTCCGGGAAGTTTTCCACGTGCACCGGGCCGACCGTAGTCACTACCGCGGCGTGGGGGCGGACCATGCGGGTCAGCGGCCGGATCTCCTCGGCGTGGTTCATGCCGATCTCGAAGACCGCGCGTTCGGTGTCGCGCGGCATGCGGGCCAGGGTCAGGGGCACGCCGATGTGGTTGTTGTAGGACTTCACCGACGAATGCGCCCGGCCGGCGAGCTTCAGCCCGGCCACGATCGCCTGGGTGACGCTGGTCTTGCCGACCGAGCCGGGGACGGCGCCGCGGCGGACCTGCGGGGCGCGGTCGCGGGCCGCCGCGCCCAGGCGCTCGAGGGCTTTCAGGACGTCATCGACCATCACCGCCGAGCCGAACACCTGCCGCGAAGCCAGCACGCCGGCCGCGCCCTTGGCCATGGCCTCTTCGACGAACTCATGGCCGTCGCGGACGCCGCCCAGGGCCACGAAGAGGTCGCCCGGCTCGATCGTGCGGGTGTCGATGGAGACGCCGGTGGCCACGAAGGGCTTGCCGGCCAGCTTCCCGCGCGTGGCCGCGATGATCTCGTCGGACGTCCAGAGCGGTTCAGCCATGAAGGGCGCTTTCGGTCTCGGCGACGTCGTCGAACGGATGCACCACATCGCCTATGATCTGGCCCTGTTCGTGGCCCTTGCCGGCCACCACCAGGATGTCGCCCTCGCCGAGCAGGGCGGCGGCCGCCCGGATCGCTTCGCGCCGGTCGCCGATCTCCTGGGCGCCGCCACTTCTTGAAGACGGGGGAGCTCCGTTGAGAATCTCGGCGCGGATGGCGGAGGGTGTCTCGCTGCGGGGATTGTCGTCGGTGACGATGGCGACGTCGGCGAGGTCGGCGGCGATCCTGCCCATCAGCGGACGCTTGCCGCGGTCGCGGTCGCCGCCGGCCCCGAACACCACGATCAGCTTGCCGCGCACGTGCGGGCGAAGGGCGCTGAGCACGGTCTCCAGGCCGTCCGGGGTGTGGGCGTAGTCCACATAGGCCTCGCCGCCGCGCGGGCCCTCCCCCACGCGCTGCAGCCGCCCAGGCGCCCCCTCGAGCGCCTCGAGGCCAGCCAGCGCCTGCTCGACCGAAAGCCCCGCGGCGATGCAGAGGCCCGCCGCGACCAGCGCATTGGAGGCCTGGAAGGCGCCGGCCAGCGGTAGGCGCAGGTCATAGGTCTTGCCGTCGTGCAGCACCTTCAGCTGCTGGCCGCCAGGCAGCAGGGCGCGCTCCACGAGCTGCAGCCCCTGCCCGGCCTCGCCGACGCTCATCACCCCCTGGCCGGCGCTCACCGCGACGCCGGCGAAGGCCGGATAGGCGTCGGAATCGGCGTTCAGCACGGCGGTGCGGCCGCGCGCCAGCAGGGTCTCGAACAGGCGCAGCTTGGCGGCGCGGTAGACGCCCATCGTGCCGTGGTAGTCGAGGTGGTCCTGGGTGAGGTTGAGGAAGCCAGCGGCGGTGAGCTTCACCCCGTCGAGGCGCCGCTGGTCGATGCCGTGCGAGGAGGCCTCCAGCGCCAGGTGGGTGACGCCGGCCTGCGCTACGCGGGCCAGCAGTTCGGCCACGTCGGCGGCGTCGGGGGTGGTCAGGCCGGGCGGGGTTATCTGCTCATCCTCCGCGCCCCCCTCTTGCGTCTTGGGCACGCTGATGCGCACGCCCAGCGTCCCCATGCTGGCGGCCTTGAAGCCGGCGCGGGCGAACATCTGGCGGCAGAAGCCCGCGACCGAGGTCTTGCCGTTGGTGCCGGTGACGGCGACGCAGGTGGCCGGCTGCGCGCCCCAGAAGGCGGCGGCGGCGAGCGCGTAGGCGCGGCGGGGATCGGAGGCTATCACCAGCGGCGCCGGCAGGCCCTCGATCTCGCGGCCGGCCAGGACCGCGGCCGCGCCCTGCTCGACCGCGCGCGGGGCGAAGCTGCGCCCGTCGACCTTGGCGCCCGGCAGGGCCGCGAACAGGAAGCCCGGCCGCACCTTGCGGCTGTCGGCGGTGACGCCCTGGATTTGCGGATCGACGCTGAGGTCGCGCTTTACGAGGTCGGACAGGCGCATGGTCAATGCTCCTCCGCGGCAGCGGCCGTGCCGGTGTCGGCGGGCGTGAACGGCGCCGTATCGACGCGGCGCTGGACGCCCAGGAAGGGAGCGATCCGTTCGATTATGTGGCCCGCGGCGGGCGCGGCGACGATGCCGCCGGTCGGATCCAGGCCGGTCTTGCCGCGCTGCGGCTCGTCGAGAAGAACGAGTACGAAGTAGCGCGGCGCATCCAACGGACCGTCGGTGGGGAAGACCGCGGCGAAGGACGACACCTGCTTGGTGTTGGAGTAGCGCCTCGCCAGGGGGTCCCACTTGTCGCCGGTGCCGGTCTTGCCGCCGACGTTGAGGCCTGGAACGTTGGCCGATTTGCCGGACCCGCAGGTACAACTGACGTTGGAGCGCATGATCTGCAGCAGAGTCGCCGCCGTGTCCCGCGAGATGATTCGCGGCCCGTGGACCTGGGCGTTTGGCGGCAGCTTCCTGATGGTCAGCGGCAGCAATTCGCCGCCGTTCAGCAAGCCCGAATAAGCCCTGGCGATTGCGAGCGGGGTGACGTTCACGCCGTGGCCAAACGAGGTGGAGGCGACGGTGTCGTCGTCCCAGACCCTGGGCGTCAGCGGCCGGGCCGTTTCGATCAACTCGATCTTGGCGGGGTCCAGCAGGCCAAAGGACTTGAAATAGGCGTGCAGGCGATCGGCGCCGATCTGTTCGCCGAGGCGCGCCGTGCCGATATTCGAGGAGTGCTGGAACACCACGACCAGCGTCAGCATGGCGTGGGTCGCGTGGTAGTCGTGGATCGTGCGGTAGCCGAGCTTGAAGTCGTGGGTGGCGTCGAAGGTCGAGCTGGGCGTGGCGACCTTGGCGTCGAGGCCGGCGGCCACCGTGAAGCCCTTGAAGGTCGAGCCCATCTCGTAGATGGCGCCGGCCGCGCGGTTGAGGCGCGCGTCCAGGCTCGCCTTCCCCGGCTGGTTGGGGTCGAAGGTGGGATAGCTGGCCAAGCCGAGGATCTCGCCGGTGTGGACGTTGACCACAACGCCCGCCGCGCCCTTGGGTTTGAACTCGGCGGTGGCCTTGTAGAGTTCGTCCTCCAGCGCCGCCTGGATGCGCAGGTCGATGGAGAGCGGGACGGAGCCCTGCCCGGCCGCGGCGTTGCGGATGTCGTCGTTCAGCGCGGCCTCGGCCCCGGCCAGGCCCTCTCCGCCGGTGTCGGCGAAGCCCACCAGGTGGGCGGCGGTGTAGCCCAGCGGATAGACCCGCTTCTGCTCGGGCTCGAAGCTGACGCCGGGCAGGCCGAGGTCGTGGACGTGGGCGCGGACCTCCGGCGTCAGGCCGCCGACGACGAAGGTGCGCTTGCCGGCCCGCAGGGCGCGCTCCAGGCGCTCCGGCGTCAGTTCCGGCAGGTTGGCGGTGAGCGCCCGGCGGGTCTCGTTGCTGTCCCAGATTTCGCGCGGGTCGATGTAGAGGCCGTAGTGCAGGAGGTCGGCGGCCAGCATCTCGCCGTTGCGGTCGACGAGGTCGGCGCGCGCCGCGCCCATGGCCGGGACGGCGTCGCCGCGGCCCGCGCCGGAGAACAGGGCCGCGTGGGTGGCGCCGATGGCCAGCGTCACGAAGCCTGCGCCGAACAGCGCCAGGACGAAGAAGATGCGGATGCGGGTGTCGTCCTCGGCTCGGCCTGAGGCCCGCGCGCGCTCGAAGGCGTGCTCCAGGCGCCAGACCCAGCCGAGCAGGCGGCGCGAGAGCCAGGACGGGCCGAAGGTCGACTGCCCAAGGCTCATCGCGCGACCTCGGCGAGGACGGTTGTGGTGGCGAGCGGCGCGGCCGGTTCCTGCGGGGCGACCGTCATCGGGTCGGGTGTCGCCTGGACCGGGACGGCGGGGGCGGCGATGGGCTTCAGCGCCAGTTCCGGCAGGGCGTCGGGCGTGGCCTCGTGCTTGATGGGAACGGGGGCCAGGCCCAGGTAGGTCTCGGAAAGGCGCTCGATGCGGGCCGGCTGCTCCAGGTGGCTCACCTCGGCCTTCAGGAGCCGGACGCGGGCCTTTTCCGCGACGATCTGGCGCTCGACAACGGCGATCTTGGCGCGCTCGCCGCCGGCGATGGTCTTGGCCAGGTAGACCCCGAGGATCAGGCTGGCGAGCAGGCCAACCGCCACCAGGTCGATCAGCCGGAAGCCGCGCACCCTGCGATTGATCCAGCTCATGCCGCGGCCCTCCAGGCGGGGGCGTCGGTGCGCACCGCCGCCCTGAGTTTCGCCGAACGGGCCCGGGGGTTCGCCGCCAGCTCCGCCGCCGACGGCGTCTGGGCGCCGTTGAAGAGCAGCTGGAAGCTCGGCGCCGCGGCGGTCTCCACCGGCGGCGCATGGCGCGATCCCCCCGGCGTCTTACCCGCTCGCACCGCCAGGAAGGTCTTCACGATTCTGTCTTCCAGCGAATGGAACGTGACGACGCAGAGGCGCCCGCCGGACTTCAGCGCCCGCTCGGCGGCGGCGAGGCCCGCCTCCAGCTCCGACAGCTCCTCGTTCACGGCGATGCGGATGGCCTGGAAGGAGCGGGTCGCCGGATGCACCTTGGCGCCCCTGCGGCCACCCAGCGCCTTCTCGATGAACTCCGCCAGCTCCAGGGTGCGGGTGAAAGGTTGCTCCTCGCGGCGCCGCGCGATGGCGCGCGCGATCCGGCGGCTCTCCCGCTCCTCGCCGTAGACGAACAGGATGCGGGCGAGCTCGGCGGGCTCGGTCTCGTTGACCAGGTCGGCGGCGGTCGGGCCGTCGGCGGCCATGCGCATGTCGAGCGGCCCGTCGCGCATGAAGGAGAAGCCACGCTGGGCTTCGTCGAGCTGCATGGAGGAGACGCCGATGTCGAACACCACACCGTCGACGGCGGCCTCGCCGGTCTCGGCGTCCAGCTCGGAGAAGCGGCCTTCCATCAGGCGGAAGCGGTCGGCGGGCAGGCCGTCGGCGAAGCGGCGGGCCGAGGGGTCGCGGTCGAAGGCGATGACGCTGGCGCCGGCGTCCAGCAGGGCGCGGCTGTAGCCGCCCGCGCCGAAGGTGCCGTCCACCAGCGTCTTGCCGGCGCGGGGTTGCAGCGCGTCCACGACCTCGTCGAGCAGGACGGGCGCGTGCGGGGAGGTCATCCGGCCCCTCCCGGCGAGGCGAGGCGCGCGGCGCGCTGTTGTGCGCGCATCGAGGCCAGGCCCTCGCGGGCGACCTCGCGCTGGGCGGCGCGGTGCGCCTGGAAGGCCTCGCGCTGCCAGATCTGGAAGCGGTCGCCGAGGCCCACGACCACCACCCAGTCGGTGAGGCCGAACTGCTCGCAGAGGATTTCCGGAAGGGTGATGCGGCCGGCGGTGTCGAAGCTCAGGCGCGCCATGCCGCCCAGCACCGAGGTCTCCAGCGCGCTGCGGATCGGGTCGCCGAACTCCAGCTCCTCGATCACGCCCAGGTAGCGGTCGAACAGCGCCTTGCCGCCGCCTTCGATGCAGTCGGCCTCGATGGAGGGAAAGCAGAACACCCCGTCGAAGGGGCCCGAGGTCAAGGCGCGGTACTCCTGCGGCACGACGATGCGCCGCTTGCCGTCCAGCTGTTTCTCGAAAGTCGAGAGAAACACCGCCACGCCCCCGATATCCGACCGCTCCACTAGCGGTCCTACGCCTTCGCCCGACAGCCCGCCCCAACCCGCCGGTTTTGGTTAGCGAAGTACGAATGGGCTATCATGGGATGAATTGGGAGTAAATGACTCTGAACGACTCTTTCCTAGAGAAACCAAGGTGTCGCACCCAAGTATGGTTAACCAGAAGTTCTTATCCACAGAACATACAGAGAACTATGGCCCCGCTTGTTAACGAACGGACGCTCCTCCCCCGAACCGCGGAGTTGAGGGAGGCGGAGGAACTTTGAAAAAATGGACCAGACGGCCTGTAAGCCGGGTTCTGTGCCGTCCGGCGCCGAAGCGCCGGACGCGGCGATCATTCCTCTGGACCGCCCCTCGCGGGACGGTTCTCGCGACCTACCCGGACCGCCCAGGCCTACGACAGCCCTGCCCTCCTTCGCCAAGGCTACGGAGGGCGCACGGTCCCTATTCGGTCTTGCTCCTGACGGGGCTTGCCATGCCGTCCCTGTTGCCAGGGACGCGGTGCGCTCTTACCGCACCCTTTCACCCTTCCCGCTCCGGAGAGCGGAGGTTTGCTTTCTGTGGCGCTATCCCTGGGGTCGCCCCCGGCGGGCGTTACCCGCCGCCATGTCGTCGTGGAGCCCGGACTTTCCTCGACCTCCTTGCGGAGGCCGCGACCGCCCGGCCGTCTGGTCCGCCCCGAACGTGGTCGTTCGGGACGGGGAGGTCAAGCGCGAGCGCCCGCGCCCGCGCCCCAACTCGGGAATGGCTTGGCCCATCACAGCAGGACGCCGCTCATTCGCCCCGCATCCGCCGCGCGATCGGATGGTCGCCGAGCGCAGCGATGACCCCGGCGCGGTCGGCCGCGTCCTTATTCTGCGAGAGCTTGGTGGTCCCTTCCAGGCGCTCGACGCTCATCCGGGCGCCGACGATGGCCCGGGTCATGGCCTCGAACCGGCCGGGCGACATCTTGGCCCGCGTCCACGGCGGCTTCGGCGCCAGCCGCGCCTCTTCCTGGGCCGCGAGATCGTCAAGCAGGGTCACGAGGCCCGCCTCGTCCAGGGCCGCCACCGGCCCCTCCGCCTCGACGCTGATATAGTTCCAGGTCGGGACCTGGTCGGCGCTGGCGTACCAGTCGGGGCTGACGTAGGCGTCGGCCGCAAGGCTCACCGCCACGGCCCGGAAGCCCTCGGCGATGGCGGCGGCGAGCGCATTGCCGCGCGACAGGTGGAAGTCGAGGGCCGGCCCTTTTTCGAGACGACGGATCACCACCGGCGCATGGGCGACCAGCAGGCGGCCGTGCGGCGCCGCGGCGAGCGTCACGAAGGGATTCTCGGCGAGGCAGGCCAGCAGCGGCTCGACCTCGACCTCACGGAAGGCCGGTTGCGGATGCATCAGCCGGCGAGCCTGAGCAGTGCGATCAGCTGCGCCCGCGTCGCCCCATCCGCGATCCCGTCCACCTTGTCCTGGCGCCAATGCCGCTGGAAAGCGGCGACCACGGCCTTGGTGGCGACATCGAACTGGCCGGACGGCGGCAGGTCGTAGCCGAGCCGCGTGAAGCCTGCCTGCAGGGCGAAGACCTCCACGCCCTCGGCCCCCTCGGCCAGCGGCTTGCCCGGCGCCGGCGGGGCCTCGACCCAGAGGCCGTGGCCGGCCTGCGCCAGCCGTTTCCAGGGGAACAGCTCGCCGGGATCGTCCTTGCGCCCGGGGGCTACGTCGGAATGTCCGACGATGCGGTCGTCGCCGATCGTCCAGCGGCTGCGGATGTCGCCCACGAGTTCGATCACCGCGGCGATCTGCGGCTCCGTGAACGGGCGGTAGCCGAACTCGTGGCCCGGATTGACGATCTCGACGCCAATGGAGACCCCGTTGATGTTGCGCTCGCCCTTCCAGTACGAGACACCCGCGTGCCACGCACGGCGTTCCTCGGGCACCAGGCGGAAGACGCGGCCGTCCTCCTCGACCATGTAGTGGGCCGAGACCTTGGCTTCGGGGTCGCGCAAGCGGTCCAGCGCCGCCTCGCCGCCCCGCATGCCGGTGTAGTGCAGCACCAGGATGTCGGGCGGCGCGGTGCGGGCGTCGAAATTTGGGCTGGGCGCCTCGATGAGGTTCATTGCGCGCGGTTCCGGATGGCGAGCAGCAGCGGCATGACCTGGTTCCTGCGCAGCGCGATGATCAGGACGCCCGAGAGCGCGATGGCCGTTCCGACCGCCATCCGCACGCCGAACGGATCGTGGAAGATCGCAACCCCCAGCGCGATGGTGGCCAGCGGCGTCATCAGCGTCAACGGCGAGATCAGGTTGGCCTCATAACGGCCGATCAGGAAGTAGTAGATCGTGTGCGCGCCGACCGAGACGACCAGCCCGGAATAGAGCACCGCGGCGAAGAACGGCCAGCCGGCGGCGAGCCCCTGCCCCAGCTGCCCAGGCTCGAGGACCGCCGACAGGATCGCCAGCGGCCAGAAGGACGCGAACCCCACCCAGGCCTGGAACTGCAGCGGTTTCACGCCTTCGATCTGCTTCATCATCACCGCGCCCAGCGAGCCCGCGAAGGCCGCCGCCACGACATAGAGCAGGCCCTGCGAGATCGAAAATCCGTTGGGGTCGTACATGACCGCGAGCGCGCCCGCGAAGGTCAGGCCGATGCCGAGCGCACGGCGCCAATGGATCCGCTCGCCCAGCATACCCATCGAAAGCAGCGTGGTCATCGGGACGCCCAGCTGGCTGATCACCGCCGCGGCCGAGGGCGTCGAGGTCTTCAGGCCGATAAACAGCAAGGCGAAATTGCCGCCGCCCATCAGGAGCGCCACGACGACAAGACGCCACCTCGGGCGCGGCATCGGCCAGAGCCAGGGCAGCGTCGCCAGCGCCACGATCCCGAACCTCACTGCCGCATAGAACAGCGGCGGCAGCCCCAGGTGGCTGACCACATATTTCGAGACGATATTGTTCGAGGCCCAAACCAGGCAGACCAGCACCAGGAGCCCGAAATCGCGCAGAGACATGGGTGCTGCGCTTAAAGCGCGTCGACGTGGCCGTCACGCCTCGGCTTCTGATTAGATTTGGGCCTCAGGCACAACTGAATCCCCGGCTTGGATCTCAACCTTGCGGCGCGTGAACCGCAGCGAGGTGAGCGTCGGCGAAAACGCCACCACCTTGTTGTCCACCAGGCCATGGGCCTTGGCGGCGGCCATGACCTCCACATCCTTGACCGTGGCGGCCTTGCCCTTGCGCGAGACGATCCAGAGCGCGCCGGTCTCGGCCAGCATGGGGACAAGGGCATCGACGCGAGCCAGGGCCCCGGCGTCGTCGGCGGCGTAGAACAGCAGGTCCAGGTCCGCCAGCGCAGTCACCGGAACCGCGCCCTTTTCGGCGAGCTCGGCGCTGAATTTCGGATCGGCGACGCCCATGACGGCGACCCGCATGCCGGGCTTCACGCCAATCTTGTCCATCCGGCTCTTGGGGTTCAGCACAGCCAATTCAGATCTCCGCCCATCCCGCCGGCCGATGGGCCGATCGACGATGAGCCGGGGGCTATAGCACTAAGCCGCCTGGCCGAGGCTCAAGAACTCGTAGCGGGCCAGGTGGTGGTCGGTGCTGCCGAAGGCGCTTTCGATCATGGTGGCGCGCTTGAAGTAGTGGCCGATGGCCATTTCGTCGGTCATGCCCATGCCGCCGTGCAGCTGGATGGCGTTCTGGCCGACGAACTTGCAGGCCTTACCGATCTGCACCTTGGCGGCCGCGGCGGCCTTGGTCCGTTCCCGGTCGTCGGCGAGCTTGATGGTGGCCATGTAGGTCATCGAGACCGACTGCTCGAGCTGGATGAACATGTCGACCATGCGGTGCTGCAGCACCTGGAAGGACGAGATCGGCTGGCCGAACTGCTTGCGCTGCCGGGTGTAGTCGAGGGTGCTCTGGTGCAGCTTGGCCAGCACCCCGCAGGCCTCGGCGCAGGTGGCGGCGATCGCTTCGTCCACCACCTTCTCGACCAGCGGCAGGGCCTGGTCCTCGGGCCCGACCAGGGCGTCGGCGCCGACCTTGACGTTCTCGAGGATGACCTCGGAGGCGCGGAAGCCGTCGACGGTGGCGTAGTCGCGGGTGGTGACGCCCGGCGCGGCCTTCTCGACGATGAAGACGCTGACCCCTTGCGCGTCGCGCTGCCCGCCGGCGGTGCGCGCGGTGACGATCAGGTGGGTGGCGTAGGGCGCGCCGATCACCACCGCCTTGTGGCCGTTCAGCACCCAGGACCCGCCGTCCTTCTTCGCCGTGGTCTTCAGGTCGGCGAGGTTGTAGCGCCCCTGCGGCTCGGCGTAGGCGAAGGCGAAGATCGCCTCGCCGGCGATGATCTGGCCGATCAGCGCCTCGGCCTGTGGATGGCCGGAGTGCTTGAGGAAGCCACCGCCGATCACCACCGTCGAAAGGTAGGGCTCGACGACCAGCGCCTTCCCGAACTCCTCCATCACGATCATGTTCTCGACCGGCCCGCCGCCCAGGCCGCCCAGCTCTTCGGAGAATGGCGCGCCCAGGATGCCCAGCTCCTCGGCGAAGGCCTTCCACGTCGCCGGACTCCAGCCCGGCTCCTGCGCCAGCATCGCGCGGCGCTGATCGAACGAATAGTGGTCCGCCAGATAGCTCGCGACCGTGTCGCGCAGCATCGACTGTTCTTCGGTGAAGCTGAAATCCATCTGAGGGCCTTACTCCGAAGGTCCCCCTCCCGCTTGCGGGGAGGGGTTAGGGGTGGGGGTGTCTGCGCTGAGCCGGGCGAAGTGAAGCCGAAGTCAGAGCCCCAGAACCATCTTGGCGATGATGTTGCGCTGGATCTCGTTTGAGCCGCCGAAGATCGACGTCTTGCGGCCGTTGAACATCTCGCCGGCGACGCCCGCCGCATAGTCCGGCCCGATCTGAGCGTTGTGGCCGAGGTCGCGCAGGAACGGGGCGCCGTAGTGGCCGACCGCCTCCAGCGCCAGCTCCTGCAGCCGTTGCTGGATCTCGGTGCCCTTGATCTTGAGGATCGAGCTCTCGGCGCCCGGGCCCTTGCCGCTCGATTCGCCGGCCATGGTGCGGAGCTCGGTGAACTCCAGCGCCGTCAGGTCGATCTCCAGCTCGGCCACCTTGCGGCGGAAGAAGGCGTCGCTGAGCAGCGCCCCGCCGGCGTCCGACCGCTCGGTCCTGGCCATGTCGCGCAGCTTCTCCAGGCCGCGCTTGGAGCGCGCCACCCCGGCGATCCCCGACCGCTCGTGGGCCAAGAGCGCCTTGGCGCAGGTCCAGCCCTGGTTCTCGTGGAAGATGCGGTTCTCGACCGGCACCTTCACATTGTCGAGGAAGACGTCGTTCACCTCATGGCCGCCCTCCAGGGTGACGATCGGCCGGACGTCGATGCCCGGACTCTTCATGTCGATCAGCAGGAAGGAGATGCCCGCCTGCGGCTTGGCGTCGGGGTCGGTGCGGACCAGGAAGAAGCCCCAGTCGGCGAACTGGGCCAGCGTCGTCCACGTTTTTTGGCCGTTCACGATGTAATATTCTTTGCCGTCGTCGGTAGTGATCCGCTCGGCCTTGGTCTTCAACGAGGCGAGGTCGGAGCCCGCGCCCGGCTCGGAGTAGCCCTGGCACCACCAGGCTTCGCCATTATAGATGCCCGGCAGGAACCGCGCCTTCTGCTCCTCGGTCCCGAAGGTGTAGATCACCGGCGCCAGCATCGCGACGCCGAACGGCAGCACCGGCAGGGCGTCGGCGTCGGCCAGCTCCTCGGACCAGATGTACTTCTGCGTCGGCGTCCAGCCGGTGCCGCCGAACTCCTTCGGCCAGGACGGCGCGACCCAGCCCTTCTTGGCCAGCACCTTGTGCCAGGAGAGGTACTGGTCCTTGCTCAGCGGCCGGCCGCTCTCCTGCGCCGCGCGCAGCTCGGCGGGATAGTTTTCCGTGATGAAGGCCCGGACCTCTTGGCGGAAGGCGTTCTCTTCAGGCGTGAAGTCGAGGTTCATGGCCGTCTCCCTGGCGCGCCTGTTTACGGCGTATCCACAGGGTCGCGACCATACGCCGGAAGCCGCGGCAAAGGGAAGATGACGTTAACGTAAGCGTCATGGTGGTCGCCGGCCGCGAACCCTGCCGCAGCTCCAGCCGTTCCCTCGGCTTGCCTACGCCGCAGAAGCCGTGCACGCCTCCCCACCCATGCCCAGGATTGTCACCTACAACGTGCATCGCTGCGTCGGGAACGACCGGCGGCTGAACGTGGCGCGGATCGTCGAGGTGCTGGCGGCGCTGGAGCCCGACATCGTGGCGCTGCAGGAACTGGACGTGGGCCGGGCGCGGACCGGCGGGGTCGACCAGGCCCATGAGATCGCGCGTGGCCTCGACATGGCCTGTCACTTCCACGCGGCGTTGACGGTTGAGGAGGAGCGCTACGGCGACGCCATCCTGACCTGCTTCCCCGAGCGGCTGATGCAGGTGGGTCCCCTGCCCGGCTACGACCGCATCCGGGCGCTGGAGCCGCGCGGGGCGCTGTGGGTCGAGGTGGAGATCGAGGGCGTGCCGGTGCAGATCATCAACACGCACCTTGGGCTGGTGCCGCGCGAGCAGCAGATCCAGGCGGCCTGGCTCGCCGGCCCGGCCTGGCTACAGCACCCCCTCTGCCAGGGGCCCAAGATCCTGCTGGGCGACTTCAACGCCACCGCCGCTTCTGTGGTCTACCGCACCCTGGTCGCCCGGCTGAAGGCCGCGCGTGGACTCTCGCCGAAGACCTCGCCCACCTCGACCTTCCCCTCGCCCCTGCCGGTGCTGCGTATCGACCACCTGTTCGTAAGCTCGGAGATCAAGGTCACGGACGTCTTCGCGCCGTTCTCACCGCTGACCCGGGTCGCGTCCGACCACCTGCCGCTGGTGATGGACTTCGAGATCAGTTCCTCCCTCGACGCGAAGACGACGGGGAAGGTGGCGGCGAAGCCGACGGAGGGGGCGCGAAGCGGCCGACGCTGAGCTTGGGGCTTCGCGCCCCCTCCAGACTGGTTTCGTTGTCCCCCTCCCCCGAAGTGTTCCCGCCGAGGGAGGAACGACTTGCCGGCGGCTCCAGCACCTGTATCTGCCGCACCGCCTCATAGAGCCGTTCCCGGCGGCGGATCGGGTTCCAGGAGTCCTTCGGGTCCTGTGGGTCGCCCAGGTGGTACTTGGCGACGAATTCACCGAAGGCGGTGACCGAAGGCGGTTCGATCGGCCGCAGCCGGCCGTCGCGGTTCAGGGCGTCGATGGCCGCGACCAGGCCGCCGTAGTCGGCGCGCGCCTTCGCCAGGGCGTCGCCGGTATGGCCCATGAAGTGGCCGACCAGGCGGTCGCGGAAGGCCAGGATCGTCCGCCGCACGTCCTCGTCGTCGGACTCCACGACGAGCTCGCACTCGGTGTCGAAGCCGCCGGAGCGGTTGTTGAGGTTGGCCGAGCCGACCCGGGCGATGCGGTCGTCGAACACGCTGGTCTTGGAGTGCACGATCACCGTCCGGCCCCGCTCCGTCGCCGGCCAGAAGGCGCGGAAGCGGCCGAAGATGTCCGCCGAACGCAGCCGCCAGATCATCGCGCCCCGCGCCCGGTCCATGGTCAGGTGATCGAACCAGCTGGGGGCGTGGCCCGTGGAGACCAGCACCACCTCCGGCCCCTCCGGCTCGCCCAGCCGCGCGGCCAGCGCCTCGGTGATCAGCGGCGAGGTGAAGTACTGGTTTTCGAGATAGATGGTCTGCTTGGCCTCGGCGATGCAGGCCAGGGTCAGCCGGCGGATCTCGTCGACCTCGGGGCGCCGCTTCCAGCTGGGAACCGTGCGCGCGATGGCGACCTCGACGTTAGTCATCGCCGGCGGCACGTGCTCGGGCCAGGGGTCGCCGCCGGCGTCCTCGGGCGGGGCCAGGGTTTCGCCGGTGGCCAGCCGCCAGCGCTCGCGGGCAAGGTCGCCGAGCGCGCGGGCGGCCTCGCCGTCGACCGCCATCATCACCTCGTGGCGGGGGGCGTGGTATTCCTGGTCGGGCATGATCCGGCGCGGGTCGTCGTCGCGGTGGCCGGGCGTGTCCCAGCGGTCGACGGAGATGTCGCCGCCGCCGCAGAACGCCAGCCGGTCGTCGATCACCAGCACCTTCTGATGGTGGCAGGCCCCGAACGGCACATGGTCGTCCAGCCGGAACTTCACCGGCGTGTCCTTGAACCAGGCGCGGGCCTTGTGTGGGAAGAACTCCTGCTGGGCGGCGATCGGCAGGGCTGAGCGCCAGATCAGCAGGCGGACGTCCAACTCGGGCCGCGCGCAGGCGAGTTCCACCAGGATGCGGCCCACCTCGTCCGGGTCGTCGGGGCCGTCGTAGCCGTCAGGGAACAGCCGCGTGCGCGGGTCGAACCCCCAGCCGAGCAGCAGGATCGAGCGGCGGGCCTTCTGCAAGGCGTCGAAGACCGCGGTGAAATAGGCCTCGGTGTCGACGAGGAAGGCCGCCCGGTCCGCCCGCGCCGTGCGCCAGCAGGTCTCGCCGGGTCTCAGAACCGAGGTCAAGCTGTCACGGATCCCTCCACCCCGAATCGGGGCGCTAGCCTCCGATCAAAGGCCCGCCGCAAAGGTTGGGTTCCACGATCCGGAACGCAAGAAAAAGCGCACCGACCCGAAGGACGGCGCGCTGCGCTAGTGTGCTGGGTTCGTCACATTCACAGGCCAAGCGCCAAGCGAACTTCAAATCCGGAAAGCACACTAGAAACATAGACTTGCTAGCGTCCTCGTCGATTCCAAAGTTCACCAAGGCCAGCCGGAAACGCCTGCGAACTTCGGAATCGGGACACTAGGACGGCTGAGGGCTGGGGCGGCTCAGCGGGAGACGGCGGCCGCCTTTGCGCCGCCGAGATAGGCCATGCAGGGGCCGTTCACCTCGGCGGTCAGCCGCTCCCTGATATCCGGCCTGGCGGCGTCGCGCTTGCCGCGGGTCTGCTCGTCCTTGCCGCGTTGCAGGATGACGTCGTTGCGGCTGAGCCCTTCGGTCTTGAGCAGGGCGTCAAGGCTGGCGGTGTCGCCGATCCCCAGGCCGGCGGCCAGGCCGCGGCAGCGGTTGGCCTTCAGGTAGTCGAGGTCGGTGATCCGGGCCGAGGCCGTGGCGGCGCCCGCGGCGGCGAAGCTTAGCGTGGCAAGAAGGATAGCAGCGGCTTTCATGATTGTTTCTCCCTCAGAACAATTGCTGAGCGGAAACTGACGGCAGCCTTGCCGAATCTCAAATGAATTACAGGCAATGAACAGTATTTAATGTTTACGTCGTTTGGTCGTTACGTTGTTGTTACTTGTGACTACAATTTACCTGTCACGCTTCGTCCGAAAATGGCATGAGGCGGCATGGCTGCCCCGATCCCCGTGCTGGACGCTGCCGGCGTCAACGCCCTGTTGCAGAAGGCCTTTCCCGACGCGCCGCCGGCCGCCTTCCCCACCGTGGTCGAAGTGACGCCGGGCCGGGTGAAGGTGGTGGCGCCCTATCGAGACGGGCTCCTGCGGCCCGGCGGGGTGATCTCCGGCCCGGCGCTGATGTCGCTGTCGGACACCGCGGCCTATGCCCTTGTGCTGGCGCACATCGGCGACCAGCTGATGGCTGTGACCTCGTCGCTGACCATGCACTTCCTGCGCGGCGCCCGGCCCGGCGACATCCACGCCGAGGCCGAGATGCTGCGGCTCGGGCGCCGCAACGCGGTGTGCGAGGTGCGGCTGTGGACCGAGGGCCGCGACCGGCTGGCGGCGCAGGCCACGGTCACCTACGCTCTGCCGCAGCCATGAGCCCACCCACAGCCCCCAAGCCGCCCAGTGGGGCCTCCGGCCCGCCGGCGGCCATCAAGACGCCCTGCGTCCAGGTCTGCGTCGTGGACGGCGAGAGCGGGCTCTGCATGGGCTGCTACCGCCAGCTGTCGGAGGTCGCCGGCTGGACGAAGCTCACCGACGCGGACCGCGCGCGGATCATGGCCGAGCTCCCGTCGCGCCGCAGCCGCATCCGGCCCGAGAAGCTGGCCATGTTTGGTTAAGCCTACCTGTTCACGGCTTCTAAAAACCCGAGGCTTAACCTTCCCGGCATCAGCAGCGCGAAACCGGCTGCGCCAGGGTCCCCGGCAACGTGTCGAGCCTTTCGAAATATATCTTCGTGGCGGTGGTCAGCGGCCTTTCGGCCGTCACCTGCTCCGAGGCGATCATGACGCTGGCCGCCCGTGCGCCTGCGTCCCAGGCCGCCCGCGCCGAAACCGCCCTGCACATGGCGATCTCCGAGCCGGCGCCGGCCGGACCCGCGGCTACCATCCGCAAGTCCGCCGACGGCGAATATTGGGCCCAGGGCCAGGTGAACGGCGCCAGCGTGCGCTTCCTGGTCGACACCGGCGCCAGCGCCGTGGCGCTGACGCCCGCCGACGCCCGCAAGCTGGGCTTCGACATGGCCGCCCTGAACTACGGCTACCGGGTGGTCACCGCCGGCGGCTCCACGCGGGCCGCGGCCGTGAAGCTGGCCAGCGTGACGGTGGCCGGCGCGCGGCTGGACAACGTCGACGCCCTGGTGATCGAGAAGGGCCTCGACACCTCGCTGCTGGGCATGAGCTACCTAGGCCGCCTCGCCAGCTTCCAGGCGACGCGCCAGGCGCTGATCCTGCAACCCTAGAGCCGTCTCGAGAGACGGCTCGATCTTCACGTCAGGGGCCACGGCGGCCAGCGCCGCGTCCACGACCTCCAGCCCCGCGCCGGGCTTGACGCTCTCCACGGTGAGGATCCGCCGCCAGGTCCTGGCGCCCGGCGCCCCGTGGAACAGGCCCAGCATGTGCCGGGTCATGGCGGCCAGGTGGGTCCCCGCCGCCAGCTGGCGGGCGATGTAGGGCCGGTAGCGCGCCACCGCCTGCGCCGGGCTGACCACCTCGCCGTCGCCGAACAGCCGCGCGTCGACCTCGCCCAGCAGGCCCGGCGTGTGGTAGGCGGCGCGGCCCAGCATCACCCCGTCCACCTCCGCCAGGTGCTTCTCAGCCTCCTCCAGCGAGCCGATCCCGCCGTTGATCACGATGGTCAGCTCCGGCCGCTCGCGCTTCAGGCGATAGACCAGCGGGTAGTTCAGCGGCGGGACGTCGCGGTTCTCCTTGGGCGACAGGCCCTGCAGCAGCGCCTTGCGGGCATGCACCACGAAATGGCGCACGCCGGCCTGGGCGCAGAGATCCACCAGCCGGAACAGACTCTCCTCCGGCGCCTGGTCGTCGACGCCGATGCGGCACTTCACGGTCACCGGGAGCTTCACCGTGGCGGCCATCGCCGCCATGCATTCGGCCACCAGCTGCGGCTCGCGCATCAGGCAGGCGCCGAAGCGGCCCGACTGCACCCGGTCCGAGGGGCAGCCGACGTTGAGGTTGATCTCGTCGTAGCCCTCCGCCTCGCCGATCCGTGCGGCCCGGGCGAGGTCCGCCGGCTCCGACCCGCCGAGCTGCAGCGCCACCGGATGCTCCGCGGCGTCAAACGCCAGCAGCCGCGCGCGATCGCCATGCAGGATGGCGCCGGTGGTCAGCATCTCGGTGTAGAGCAAGGCGCGCGCGCTCAGCGTCCGGTGCAGGACCCGGCAAGGCCGGTCCGTCCAGTCCATCATGGGGGCGACGGACAGTCTATGTGCTTGATTTTCCGTCACTTTTTCTCTATACATCAACACGTTATCGGCGACGGGCCGCCCGACGTTTTACGACGTTCCACGCCCCAATTCGCCGCTTTTCGACGTCTCACTGCACGGGATTTGCACGCAGACATGGCCTCGATCCAGCGTGAAAAGTCCGGGACCTGGCGCGTGCAGGTCCGCCGCAAGGGCCGCTCGATCAGCGAGACCTTCGTCCGGCTGCTGGAGGCCCCTTACCACGGGCTGGCGCTGACGGCTGACGGCCGCACGCTATGCCTCGCTGGCCGGGAGTCGGATCAGGTCGCGCTCGTGCGGGCGCCGGAGCTCTCGCTGATCGCCACGATCAAGGTCGGGGCGGCCCCCGGCTGGGCCGAAATCGCCGACGGCGGTCGCCTCTGCCTCCTGCCGAACGGGCGTAGCAACGACCTGTCGTTCGTCTCCATCCCGGATCGCAAGGAGGTCGCGCGCGTGGCCGTCGGCCGCGGTCCGCGCCACGTGCGCACAGCGAATATTCCGGCGACGGTGATCGCCGAGGTCGAAGCGAGGGCCTCTTCCAAGCTGGCGAACTGAGCCCGCGATGCGCCAAAAGCGGGAGTTGGCGCCGCTCCAGTTTCGAAACTTCGGCGCTGTCGTTCGGGACTACGGATGACCGTCGATCAGGCGCGGCGGGGCGGCGGCATCTTGTCTGTCCAGCGGGTGGCCGCCTCGTAGGCATTTGCGAGTTGGAGGCAGGAAATCTCGCCGCGGTTCGGCCCCACGATTTGCACGCCGATCGGGAGGCCCGCGGCGCCGAAGCCGGCGGGGACCACCAGCGCGGGATTTCCAGCCAGCGTTACCAGCAGCGCCGACTTCATCCACTCATGGTAGGTGCGCATCTCGCGGCCCGCCACAGCCTTGGGCCAGCGCTCGTCCACCGGGAACGGAAACAGTTGCGAGCTGGGCAGTACCAGGTAGTCGTAGCGGTCGAACAGCCTGTTGAGCGCCATCGACCAGGTCGTGCGGGCCGTGGAGGCGGCGGTGATCTCGTAGGCGGTGAGCGGTAGCGCCGTCTCGACCTCCCAGACCGCTTCGGGCTTGAGCAGCGCGCGCTCGGCGGGATTGCGGTAGTTGGCGAGGATTGATCCACCCTGTTGCCAGGCCCGCAACTTGATAGTGGCCTGCCAGGCCTGCTCGACGGGTGCTGCGACCTTCGTCTCCTCGACCGTGCAGCCCAAGGCCTCGAAGGTCTTCAGGGCCGCGCGGCACAAATCCAACACCTCGGGCTCGTGAGGGACCTCGCCGCCGAAGTCGCCGAGCCAGCCGATGCGGCGGCCTTTCACAGGGGCGTCGAGGCTTCGCCCGTAGATGGCGCCGCCGCCAGGTAGAGAGAGCGGGCTGCGCGGGTCGTAGCCCGCCTGTACCGAGAGCAAGAGCGCCAAGTCCTCCACCGAGCGCGCCATCGGCCCCTGCACGCCCATGCTGGGTAGCCAGACTTCCGGCCCCGCCGCCGGCACCACGCCGAAACCGGTGCGGAAGCCGAACACGTTGTTCCAGCCAGCAGGGTTCCTGAGGCTGCCGCCGTAGTCGCTGCCGTCGGCCAGCGGCAACATGCGCGAGGCCAACGCCGCGGCCGCTCCCCCGCTTGAGCCCCCCGCCGAACGGCTGTGGTCATAGGGATTATGCGTGGCGCCAAACACCGGGTTGAAGGTATGCGAACCGAAGCCGAATTCCGGCGTGTTGGTCTTGCCAACGAAGATGACGCCGGCCTCGCGCAGGCGCTCCGCCATAAGGCCATCGGCCGCCGCGACGCGGTCCTTGTAGATCGGCGAGCCCTGGGTGAAGCGCAAACCCTTCACCGGCTGCAAGTCCTTCACGGCGTGCGGAAGGCCGTGCAAGGGCCCGAGAGTCCCGCCCCTTGCCTGCAACTCGTCTGCAGCCATCGCCTGGGCCATCAGGGTCTCACGGGCCGGCATCGATACGACGGCGTTGACCGACGGGTTCACTGCCTCGATTTGATCGAGGCAGGCCGCCATAACCTCGCGCGCCGAAGCCTTTTTCGAGCGGATCGCCGCCGCCAGGGCTGAACCGCCGATGCGGGAGAGATCGGAGCCAGCCGCCACCGCCACGCCCGAAGACGCCGCCAGCACAACTCCGGCGCCGGACGCGATCACAGCCCGACGCGTCGGATCCTCACCTTGGTCGCCGCCCATGCCCGCCTCCCCCGAGAAAGGGGCAAGGCTAGTACCGCTGTTCGCGCATTGCACGGAGCCTTTGCGCCAGGAGCAGGCATTGGCGTGATGTCCGAATGCGGACTCTTGGTTCGTGGCGCTAATGTTCTTGAGCGGCAGCTCATTCCGACGCGATCAGGTGAAGCTCGAAGCTGAGGCGTTGCGCTGATAGTGGACCGGCGACGTCCCGACCAGTTCCTTAAAGCGCTTCGAAAGGTGACTTTGGTCGGCGAAGCCCGCATCCAGCGCGGCCTGGGACGCCGGAAGGCCCTGCTGCAAAAGCGTCCTGGCAAGCTGCACCCGAAGCTGCGTCTGCAGGGTGTGCATGGGAATGCCGACGTGCCGTCTGAACTGGCGCATCAGGTGGTACGGACTGACGTGGACGGCGGCGGCGATGTCGAAGACAGAGAGGTTTTCGGTGAACCGCGCGCGGATCATCGCGTAGGCCGCCCGCACTTGCCTCGACGCCTCGGCGATGGATTGGTCGCGTGGCTTCCACGAGGAGCCGTGGCCGCGGGCCAGCGCGCGGACAGCCTCGAACCGCACATCTTCGCGCCTCAGCCGGCTGGTCCCGCCGACGATCGAGGCGTGCATTCGACCGAGCGCTGCGAACACGCGGCGGTCATGCAATACACCCGAGCGGAAGCCGGGCGCGGCCCCCGAACCTTCGGCCCCGGCGACGTCGGACAGGACGGAGATCGGGATGTAGAGGGCGCGATACCTGAGCTGCTCTCCCTCCGCTCGGCTGCCGGTGTGGAGATCGCCGGCGTTGACGATGGAGATCGACCCGGGCTCAGCGATAAACCGCCGACGCTCGCGCATGAACGACTTCGCGCCAGTGTCGATCAGGCCGATCATCAAGCCGTCGTGGGTGTGCGGCTTGAAGCTGTGGTTCCTGAACCTGGCCGCCGCTGCTTCCAGTCCCTCGCACCCCGGGTCCCTCCAGAAGGTGACGCTGTCGGACGGCGTCTGGCGGGCGTCGCCCAGGCCATTTGCGTGCGCAAGATCGGACAAGACGACGGTGTCTCCACGGCGGTAGCTGCCGTCTGATCTTCCGCCCTGTTTCGGACCGACGCTCATGACCTCCGATTTCGACCCCTATACTCTGCTGGCGCACCTGGACGGGTCGGGGCCGGTCGGCTCCCACCCCATAAGCCCGCCAATATACCAGACCTCCACGTTCGGCTCAGGGGACGCGGAGACATTCCTGGCCATGGCGACGGAGCCCCTGCACGCCGGATTCTACACCCGCTACGGAAACCCGACCACGCGTGCGTTCGAAGACGCGATGGCCGCGATCGAAGGCGGCGAGGCGGCGCTCGCGACAGCGTCCGGCATGAGCGCCATCGTCGCGACCCTGCTGACCTTCGTGTCTCATGGGGAACATGTCGTCGCACAGCGCGCGCTCTACGGCGGCGCGACGGGCCTTCTGAAGAACATCGCGCCACGGCTGGGCATCGAGGTCTCGTTCGTTGATCAGGTCGACCCGCAGGGGTTCGCCGACGCCATCCGGCCGACCACCCGGTTGATGATGCTTGAAAGCCCTTCGAACCCAATGCTGCGGCTCACCGACCTGCGCGCGGCCACCGACATAGCCAGGTCGGCCGGCGTGACGACCCTGGTCGACAACACGATCGCCTCGCCAATCAATCAGCGACCGCTCAAGTTCGGGGTCGATCTCGTCATGCACAGCGCGACGAAATACATCTCCGGCCACAGCGACGTTTCGGCCGGCGTGATCGTCGCTTCCAAAGCGAAGATCGAGTCCGTCTGGGAGAAGGCCTATATCCTTGGCGCCACCTTGGATCCGTTCGCGGCCTGGCTCGCCCTGCGCGGGCTGCGCACATTGCCGATGCGGGTCGAGCGGCAAAACCAAACGGCCATGCGGGTCGCGGCTTTCCTCGCGCAACACCCCAAAGTCGAGCGGGTCCACTATCCGGGCCTGCCGACCCATCCTCAGCACGATCTCGCTTGTCGGCAGATGACGGGCTTCGGCGGCGTGCTCAGCTTTGAAGTTGCGGGAGGCGCCCCCGTGGCGGAATCGACCGTTGCGGGCCTGCGCCTGGCTCACCGTGCCGCAAGCTTCGGCTCGTTCTCCTCATTGGTGGTGCATCCCGCCGCGATGTGGTCGGGAATGATGGACGCCGAGCAGCTTCGTGACGCCGACCTTCCGCCCAGCCTGGTCCGTCTGGGCGTCGGCTTCGAGGCCCCGGACGCACTCATTGAAGATCTCGACAAGGCCCTGGCTGCAATTCCGCGCTGAAGCGATTTCGCCTGGCCGAACGGGATCTAATCAACCACTGGAGCCAAGTCCGCGAGGACCCCCTCGCAAAGCGCCACCAGGCGCGTCACCTCCGCCAGCTCGAATTTCGAAGGCGAGGCCACGGCGCCTCGAGGCTCTTCAGGAGGCGGTTGCAAGGCTTCAGGCGGCATCGTGGAAGATCACCCCTACGGTGTGGCGCTTGCCTGTGTGCAACTTGCTGACGCCGTGATTGAGCTTCACCCGGTAGTCGCCACGCACGCCGTTCACAGGCCGGCCGGCGACCGCGAAGACGGCGGCGTCGCCCTTGCGGAGCGGCAGCACCATGGGTCGGGTCTGCATGCGCGGGCGTTGTTCGGTCATCACGAACTCACCGCCCGTGAAGTCCTCGCCGGGCTCGTCCAGCAAGACGGCGATCTGCAGCGGGAACACATGCTCGCCGTAGAGGTCCCGGTGGAGGCAGTTGTA
>NZ_JAQGIZ010000296.1 GCF_028290885.1 Phenylobacterium sp. | reverse complement strand
GCCGACTGCACGGCGGCCAACTGGATGCCGATGCGGTCTTCCACCTCGAAGAATTCCTGGCGGTGCATCAGGCCGTGGTTGGTGCGCGCGGTGGCGATGTGGACGGTGCCGACCGGCTTCATGGGCGTGCCGCCGCCGGGCCCCGCGACCCCGGTGATGGCCACGGAGACGTGGGCGTTGGAGTTCTCCAGCGCGCCCTCGGCCATCATCCGCGCCACCGGTTCCGAGACCGCGCCCAGGTCGGCGATCAGGTCGCCGGGCACGCCGAGCAATTCCTGCTTGGCGCGGTTGGAATAGGTGACGAAGCCGCGCTCGAACACGTCCGAGGCGCCGGCCACCTGGCAGATGGCGCCGGCCACCAGCCCGCCGGTGCAGCTCTCCGCCGTGACGATCCGCAGCGACCGCTCCCGGGCCTCGTCGACAAGCAGGCGGGCCAGGGTCACGATCTCCAGCGAAAACATCGGCGGGGCCTCTCTTAACGGCTCATAAGGTCGCCGGACCAGAGCATCGGACAGACTGCCCATTCAAGGCGATTCGCGCCGCCGGTTCCGCATCCATGACCACGCTCGCCCTCGACGTCCAGCGCGCCCGGCCCCGCGCTGCGCTGTTCGCGATCACCGTATTCGCCAGCGCCGCGCTGGTGTTCCTGGTGGAGCCGATGGTGGCCAAGCTGGTGCTGCCACGGCTGGGCGGCAGCCCGTCGGTCTGGAACACCAGCCTGGCGTTCTTCCAGGCGGCGCTGCTCGCCGGCTACGGCTACGCCCACGCCTTGCAGCGGCTGCGCTCGCTGCGCGCCCAGGCCCTGCTGCACGGGGCGGCGCTGCTGGCCGCGGCCCTGGTCCTGCCGCTCAGGATCAACGAACTGGTCGGGCCGCCGTCCTCGACCCATCCGACCCTGTGGTTGCTGGGCGTGCTGACGGTCTCCATCGGCGCCCCCTTCGCCGTGCTATCGGCCACCGCGCCGCTGGTGCAGGCCTGGCACGCGCGCACGTTCGGCGAAGGGGAGGGGAAGGAGCCCTATGTCCTCTACGCGGCCAGCAACCTCGGCAGCCTGCTGGCGCTCCTGGCCTATCCGCTGATCGTCGAGCCGAGCCTCACTCTGCACGCCCAGCGGCTGGGCTGGAGCGGCGGCTACCTGGCTTTCATCCTGCTGATGGCAGGCTTGGCGCTCAGCGTCGTTCGCGCCGGCGCGGGTAGCGGCCCGGTCCGCAAGGACGCCGCAGCAGTCCCACCTATCGCCTGGGGCGAGCGGCTGACCTGGGTGGCGCTGGCCGCCATCCCGTCGAGCCTCATGCTGGGGGTCACCACCTACATCACCACCGACGTGGCCTCGGCCCCGTTCCTGTGGGTGCTGCCGCTGGCGCTGTACCTGGCGACCTTCATAATCGCCTTCCAGGCCAGGCCGGCGATCCCCCGCGACGTAACGCTCCTGCTGCAGGCCGCCGCCGTCGCCGTCTGCGCGGCGGTTCTGCCCTTCACCGCCAACGCATTCGCGATCCAGTTGCCGATCCACCTGGCGGCCTTCTTCCTGACGGCGCTGATGTGCCACCAGGCGCTGGTGGCGCGCCGGCCGGACCCGGCGCGGCTCACCGAGTTCTATTTCTGGATGTCGCTGGGCGGCGTGGTGGGCGGGTCGTTCAACGCCTTCGTGGCGCCGGTGATCTTCGACAACGTCTGGGAATACCCCCTGGTCCTGGTGTTCTCCTGCCTGGCGCGGCCCTGGGGGGACTGGAAGATCGACCGGTTCAGCTGGGCGATGCTGATCCTGGGGGTGGCTGGCGCGGTGGCGACGCCGATCCTCAACACCTTTGTTGCGCCGCACGTCTACGCCAGGCCGATCGTCGGCGGCTTCAGCCAGATCGACGCCTTCCAGCTCGGCGTCCGGGTGTGCCTGGGGGCGTCGGCCATTGCCGCCTTCCTGGTGCGCAGCCGCTCGCTCCTGTTCTTCGCGGTGATCGCGGTCCTGTCGATCGGCGCGGACGCCGCGGCGGACCGCTCGAACACGACGCAGAGCTGGCGCAGCTTCTTCGGCGTGCTTCGCCAGTCGGAAACCCAGGTCCCGGCGCTCGGCGGGCCGGTGCGGATGCTCGCGCACGGCACGACGCTGCACGGCGCCCAGGCGCTCGATCCGCGCTGGCGGTGCAATCCGCTGGTCTACTATGCGACGAGCACCCCCATCGGGCAGGTGTTCCTCGCCCAGCAGCGTGAGAAGCCTGCGCTCAGGATCGGCGCCGTGGGCCTCGGCACCGGCTCGGTCTCGGCCTATGTGCGGCCGGGCGATCGGCTGACCTTCTTCGAGATCGATCCGCTGGTGATCCGCGTCTCCAACGATCCGAACCACTTCAGCTACACCACCCGCTGCGCCGAGGGGCCGGTGGACTATGTGCTGGGCGACGCGCGCCTGACGCTCGCCCATCAGGCGGCCCACATCTTCGACATCCTGCTGATCGACGCCTTCTCGTCGGACGCTGTTCCCACCCACCTGCTGACGGTGCAGGCGGTCCGCGGGTACCTCACCCACCTGAAGCCCGACGGGGTGCTGATCCTGCACCTCTCCAACCGCAACCTCGACCTGAACGGCCCCGCGCAGGCCGTGGCCCGAGCGGCGGGCGGCGTCGCGCTGATCCAGCACTATCGGCCCAAGCCCGGCCAGGACCTCGGGGGATGGCCGTCGCCGGAGGACGCGGTGATCATCGCGCGCTCGCCGGCGGGGCTCGCCCGGTTCGCGCATGATGGGCGCTGGCGGCCGACGGACCCCAACACGGCGCGGCCCTGGACGGACGACTACACCAACCTCTTCGGCGCGCTCCTGCGGCGGCTGAAGCAGAAGATGAATCCGAACAGCGAGGGGTAAACCCGTCCGCTGGTGAGGTTTGCCGCCCTAAAGCGGCGTCTCAACCGAGACCACCGCCTGGGCCATCAGGCCTTCCTCGCGGCCGGTGAAGCCCATGCCCTCGGTCGTGGTCGCCTTGACGCTGACGCGGTCGACGGGAAGGCCGAGCAGTTCGGCGATCCGCGCCCGCATGGCGTCGCGGTGCGGCCCGATCTTCGGCCGCTCGCAGACCAGGGTCAGGTCGGCGCTGAGGATGCGCGCGCCCTTGGCCTGGGCGAGCTTGACCGCGTGGACCAGGAACCGGTCGGAGGAGGCGCCCCGCCACTTAGGGTCGGACGGCGGGAAATGCTGGCCGATGTCTCCCTCGGCGACGGCGCCCAGGAGGGCGTCGGTCAGGGCGTGCAGGCCCACGTCGGCATCTGAATGCCCCACCAGGCCGTGGTCGTGGGCGATGCGGACGCCGCCCAGCATCACGGCCTCTCCGGGCCCGAAGCGATGCGCGTCGACCCCGAGGCCGGTGCGTACGATCCGCCGCGAGCCCGCCAGTTGCTCGGCCATTAGAAAGTCCTCCGGCCAGGTCAGCTTCATCAGCATGGGGTCGCCCGGGACCAGAGCCACCCGGCCGCCGTCGCGTTCGATCACGCTGGCGTCATCGGTGGGCTCTTCGTCAGGTGGCCAGCGGGCGTAGGCGGCCTTCAGCCGTCCGAGGCGGAAGGCCTGCGGCGTTTGAGCGCGCCAGAGGCCTTCGCGGCTCACCGTCGCCTCCACGAGCCCGTCGCCGCGCTTGAGGGTGTCAGGGATGGGTAGGGCGGGGATCGCGCCATCGGCGCCCTCCAGCGCACCCAGCAACCGCTCGACCTGGCTCCGCGTGACGAACGGCCTGGCGGCGTCGTGCACCAGCACCGGCTGCTCGTCGTCAGCGGTGACCGCCGCCAGGCCCGCCTGTACGGACTCCGCGCGGGTCTTCCCCCCGGCGACGGCCCGCCAGCCCTCGAGGCCCTGGAACGCCTCATCCGCCGCCGCCAGCCGGTCCTGAGCCACGACCACTACGATCTCGCGCGCGCCGGCCGAGCGCAGGCCCTCCACCGACCAGCGGACCAGCGGCCGGGAGCCCAGCAGGCGCCAGGCCTTGGGCTCGCCAGGACCCGCACGCAGGCCTTCCCCCGCCGCCACGACTACCGCTGAGAAACTCATGGGTGCGTGTTTAGGGGGACGGCGGCGCTTGTCCAGTTCGTGAAGGCTTTACTGCATCGCACAAACTGCCTAAAAACCCAGCGGTGGGGATGATTATAAAATGAGCAGTGCGCTCAGAGTTCGCAATGTGACCGTCGGTGGACGCGTCTGGATCGCGCCGATGACCGGGGTTTCCGACCTGCCGTTCCGCCGTGCGGCGAGCCGGCTGGGCGCGGCTTATGTCGCGACCGAGATGGTCGCCTGCGCGGAATTCTCCAAGGGCCGGCCGGACGTCCTGCGCCGCGCCGCCGTGGGCGAGGGCCTGCCGCTGATGGTGGTCCAGCTGGTCGGCCGCGACCCGGACCATGTCGCCGAGGGCGCACGCCTCGCGCAGGCCGCCGGCGCCCAGATCATCGATCTCAACTTCGGCTGTCCGGCCCGCGAAGTGACCGGCGCCCAGTGCGGCTCGGCCCTGATGCGCGAGCCGGAGCTCGCCGAACGCCTGATCGCCGCGGCCATCGCCGCCGTGGACGTGCCGGTCACCGTGAAAATGCGCCTGGGCTGGGATGACGCCTCGAAGAACGCGCCCGAACTCGCCGCCCGCGCTGAGGCGCTGGGCGTCGCGGCGGTCACCGTCCATGGCCGCACCCGCTGCCAGTTCTACAAGGGCGCCGCCGACTGGGCAGCCGTGCGCGCGGTGAAGCAGGCGGTCTCGATCCCGGTCATCGTCAACGGCGACATCGTCGACGGCGAGACGGCGCGCGCGGCGTTGGCCGCGTCCGGCGCGGACGGGGTGATGGTCGGACGAGGCGTCTACGGCCGACCCTGGATCGCGGCGCAGCTCGAGGCGGAGCTGGAGGGCCGTGCCTTCCGGGCGCCGGACGCTTCGACCCGCCTGGGTATCGCGCTTGACCACTTCCGCGACGCGCTCAGCTTCTACGGCGATCGTCTGGGCCTCAAGATCTTCCGCAAGCACCTGGCGGCCTATGTGGAGCAGGCTCCCTGGCCGGCGGGCGGCGAGGACCGGCGACGGGCCCGTGGCGTGCTGTGCCGCCTGGAGAGCCCGGGCGAGGTCGAGCGGGGCCTGACCGCGCTGTGGGGCGACCCCGAGCGGAGGCTGGCGGCATGAGCTGGCGCACGCTTCCCCAGTCACTGGGCGTCGACGTCCTGGCGCTGAAGGCCGCGGCCTTCGAGCTCAGCCCGGACCCGGCCATGGTGGTCGACTCCACCGGCGCCCTGGTCGCCGTCAACGAAGCGGCCGAGGCGCTGTTCGGTCAAGGCCTCGGCCTCTTGGCGCGCGGGCGCTTCAGCGCGGCCCTGCCGCCCGGCTCGGCGCTGGTCTCGCTGCTGAACCGCGCGATCGAGGAGGACGCCAAGGTCCGCGAGCGAGGCGTCCAGATCACCCTCTTCGGATTGCCGCCGTTCGAGGCGGACGGGGCCGCCGCGCCGCTGGGCGACGGCTCGGTGCTCCTGACCCTCACCGTCAAGGCGGGCCTGGGCGTGGAGCGGGGCGGGGCGGAAGCTGCGGGGGGGCTGCGCTCCATCGTCGGCCTGGGCCGCATGCTGGCGCACGAGATCAAGAACCCGCTGGCGGGCATCCGCGGCGCGGCCCAGCTGCTGAAATCCGGCGCCAAGGCCGAGGACGCCCCGCTGGCGCAGCTGATCGTCGACGAAACCGACCGCGTGCGCCGCCTGGTCGACCGCATGGAAGCCTTCTCCGACGACGCCCTGCCGTCGCTCACCCCGATGAACATCCACCAGGTGCTGGACCGGGTGCGCGCGCTCGCCGCCAACGGGGTCGCCGACGGCCTGGTGATGCGCGAGCAGTACGATCCCTCGCTGCCGCCGGTGCTGGGCGACGAGGACCAGCTGATCCAGATCTTCCTCAACCTGGTGAAGAACGCCGCCGAGGCCGCCCATTCGCGTGGCGACGGGCGCGGCATGATCGGCATCTACACCGCCTACCGCCACGGCGTGCGGGTGCGCGCGGCCAAGGGCCAGACCTTGCGCGGCGCGCCGCTGGAGGTGCGGGTGGTGGACAACGGCCCCGGCGTCCCGGCCCACCTGCGCGAACACCTCTTCCAACCCTTCGTCACCTCCAAGGCCAACGGCGCGGGCCTCGGCCTCGCCTTGGTCAGCAAGCTGGTGGCCGCGCACGGCGGCCTGCTCGACTTCGAGTCCGAGCCGGGGCGGACGATGTTCCGGGTGCTGTTGCCCATCGCTTCCGAGGAGGACCTCCCGGCATGAACGCCGCCAGCAAGAAGATCCTGATCGCCGACGACGACGCCTCGATCCGGCTGGTGCTCTCGCAGGCCTTCACCCGGCTGGGCTACCAGGTCCGCGCGACGGGCAATGCCGCCACCCTGCTGAAGTGGGTGTCCGAGGGGGAGGGCGACCTGGTCATCACCGACGTCGTCATGCCCGACGAGAACGTCTTCGACGTGCTGCCGCGCATCCGCAAGGAGCGGCCGAAGCTGCCGGTCATCGTGATGAGCGCGCAGAACAACCTGATCACCGCGGTGAACGCCGCCGAGGTGGGCGCCTTCGACTACATTCCCAAGCCCTTCGACCTGGACGACATGACCTCGGCGGCCCGTCGGGCGCTGTCGCGGCCGGCCGACGCAGAAGCCTCCCGCGCCCAGGCCCGCGCCGTGCGCGACGACCGCCTGCCGCTGATCGGCCGTTCCGCGCCGATGCAGGACGTCTACCGCACCATCGCCAGGCTGGTGGGGGCGGACCTCACCGTCCTGATCACCGGGGAGAGCGGCACCGGCAAGGAGCTGGTGGCGCGCGCCCTGCACGACATGGGCC
>NZ_JAQGIZ010000290.1 GCF_028290885.1 Phenylobacterium sp. | reverse complement strand
CCATGATCTGCGCCAGCGGCGTTTCGCGACGGCTGCGCAGCAGGTGGCTGACAGGCGCGGCGCCGACGGGCTTGTAGGCCGGGTCGACCACATAGACGTCGAAGAACAGCTCCGGCAGCTCGTCGCTTTCGCGGCGCAGGTGGTCGATGGTCTGGCCGACGGTCCAGAACTGCGGCGCGGCCACCACCTCGCGCTGCATCAGCCGCCCGGCGGTCTCGTCCTCGTAGGCCAGGGTGTTCTCAATGGCCGCCCGCTCCAGGTCGGGCATGGCGGCCAGCACCTGGGCGCGCTTGTTGGCTTCCAGGTCGTCGACGACGTCGGCGGCGTCGTCGCTCTCCATCTCGCCCAGCGCCTTGGCCAGGACCGCCGAAGGCACGTGCTCGAGGATCTCCTCGCGGATCTCGGTGTCGAGCTCGGAGAGCACCTCGGCCAGGGTCTCGGGATCGAGGTGCGGGACCAACTCCTCGCGGTCGTCGGCCGACAGGAAGCCCATCAGGTCGGCGATGTCGGCCGGGTGCAGGGCCCCCAAGAGCTCGCGCAGCCGCTCGGTGTCGCCGCGGTCGAGCGCGTCGGCGACCATCGGCACATAGGCCGGGTTTAGGGAGTAGTCCTCGCCAAGCGCGAGGTCTTCCAGGTCCTCTTCGGCTTCAGGTCGCTCGTTTAGCTCAAGGTCGTCCGTTTCGCGGCTCATGCGGACCTCCCTGGCTTATGTCGAAGCGCTTTTTTCCTGAAAGATTGAAGGACCTTGGATTCACTGGTGCGGTCGAGAAGACTCGAACTTCCACGGGTTGCCCCACAGCGACCTCAACGCTGCGCGTCTACCAATTCCGCCACGACCGCTCGTGGTGAGCCGCGGGGGGTAGCAAACGGCGGAGGCTTTGTGAAGGGCGGCGAAAACGCCTGCCGTGGAGCTTGTCCCATTTCGATTCGAGTCGAAATGGCGCTCCACGTCTTTTGCTTGGTCGCTCTTCCCGATCGGCGAGCATGTTCCACGCTCACCGGGAAACGCTCCGTCCCTCGGTCTACTGCCCGCCGGCCATGAAGTCATAGACGTTGGCCTCGCGGGTCACGGCGATGGATATCTTCTCATCGTTGATCTGGATTTCGCCGCGGGCGACGGGGTGGTTGTTGGCGAGGATCCAGACCTCGTCGTTGACGCCGGCGTCGAGCGGGATCACCGCGCCGCGGCCCATGCGCAGCAGCTGCTGCATGGGGAGCGTCGAGCGCCCCAGCACCACCTGAATTTCAACATTGACCGCCTTGACCTGGCTCACGCAGAACGCCCCCGACTTCACACGGGCTTTGCGCATGGCCAGCCCAGCGCCCACATTGGCCGCGACATGCTTGACCGCACGTTAAATCCTGCGACCGACGCGCCGATTTTCGGCCGGGCCGACCGCGCGAGCGTCGGATGGGCGGTTTCGAAGGCGCCGGTCGCCTATCCAGACGCCGTGGCCGCCATGGAGGCGCGCGCCGCCGCCATCGCCGAGGGCCGCGCGGGCGAGCTGGTCTGGCTGCTGGAGCATCCGCCGCTCTACACTGCCGGGGTTTCGGCCAGGCCCGCGGACCTGCTCGAGCCCGACCGGTTCCCGGTATTCCAAAGCGGCCGCGGCGGCCAGTTTACCTACCACGGCCCCGGCCAGCGAGTAGCCTATGTGATGCTCGACCTCACCCGGCGGGAGCGCGACGTCCGCGCCTTCGTGACCGCGCTGGAGGCCTGGGTGGTCGGGGCGCTGGGACGCTTCAACGTCGTCGGCGAGGTGCGGCCGGGGCGCGTCGGGGTCTGGGTCGAGCGGCGCGCGGCCGGACTGCCGCCCCGCGAGGACAAGATCGCCGCGATCGGTGTGAAACTCCGCCGCTGGGTGTCGTTCCATGGGATTTCCCTCAACGTCGAGCCCGACCTGGGCCATTTCAGCGGCATCGTTCCCTGCGGCGTCACCGACCACGGGGTGACCAGCCTCGTGGACCTCGGCCTGCGCGTCACCATGGACGAGGCCGACGCGGCGCTGAGGGCGACCTTCGCCCAGGTGTTCGGTCCGGTGGCGGACGCCTCGCCGCCGGGTTAGGCAGTGGGTTCAGGGAACGGACGAATCGGGGGAGGCCGGGCCACATGACCAACAGCGACCTTTTCCGCGTCGCGGCGCTCGGCCTCTCGGCCGCGCTGGCGCTCGCCGCGGCGGCGCCTGGCGCGGCCCAGACCACCGCCCTCAGCTATCCGCGGTCGAGGGCCCTTCCCGACGTGGCCGCCTGGCTGCAAAGCGACACGCCGATCTCGCCGGCCCAGGTGGTCGACATCAGCCCCTCGGCGGTCACCGCGGTGGTCGCGGTCACGCCGACCGGCGAGCCGCGCGGCTTCCTGGCCAGCATCAACTCCGAAGCCATGAACCCGGAGATCGAGTCACATGACGGCATCGCCTCCTGGTCGATCCCGGTGGAGGTGGACTGCAACCGCCGCGCGGTGCGACTGGGGACCATGACCGGCTTTCGCAGCCGTGACCTGCGTTCGGACGCCAAGGTCCTGCGGCCGGCGGACACCGCCTTCGTCAATCCGACGCCCAACGCCCCGCTCGGCGCCGTGATCCGCGCGCTCTGCGACCGCGACTTCCGCCGGCCCCTGGTGGGCGGCCGCCTCAAGCTCGCCACCAAGACGCCGGACCCGGCCAAGCCCGCGAAGGCCCCTACCGCGGCGCCCGCGCCGGCGCCTGAGCCTGCGAAGGCGGTGACGGCCGGCGGGTCAGTCAGCGTCCAGATCGCCGCCTCGCCGAGCCTGCCGGACGCCAAGGGCCTGCTGGCGCGCTTCAAGAAACAGTCCCCCGATCTGCTGTCCGGCCTGACTGCCGACGTCGCCACCGCCCAGGTGGCTGGCAAGACCGTGCACCGGGCGCTGATATCAGGCTTCGCCACAGGGGCCGACGCCGTCCAATTCTGCGAAAAGCTGAAGGCTCGCGGGCAGGCCTGTTTCGTGCGACGCTGAGCCCCTGGCCTCGGCCGGATTCAGGAACGAAGGCCAAGCTTCGGCGTTTCTTTTTGGGGACGTGAACGGAGTAGCCGCCATGGCCAGCGTGAACCCACCGCCACTACGGACCGAGGCCGAGTTCGAGCATGCGCTCAGCGAGGTCGAGCGCCTGCTCGAAGAGCCGCATGCGCCGGAAACCGTCGAGGACCTCTGGTTCAGCCGCCTGCTCGTCCGCATCGCCGACTACCACGACGCCCAGCCGCCGGCGCGGCGCGACGCCAACCTGGAGCGGCTGCAGGACCTCGATACGCAGATGAAGGCGTTCGGCAAGCGCTGGCCGCATCCGGACAACCCTGAAGGTCCCGACCATTGGAGCCCGATGCTGGGCGGCGACTTCGACCCCAGCCACCACCGGCGCTAACCGCCTTCGGAGCTCAGGCCGCGACAGCCGGGCGCAGCGGGTTTGGGCCATAGCGGTTGGTCCCCCCCTCCCCCGGCATGGCGCCCAGGTCCACGGCGGCCCAGATCAGCACCAGACTGAAGAAGAAGTCGAAGAAGCTGTTGGGCTGCGGCCAGACCGCGACCGTGGCCACCAGCACCAGCGCCGCCCACCAGCCGGAGCGGCCGCGGTCGTGCAGGCGCTTGGAGAGCACGCAGGCGCCGCAATAGAACAGCACCGGATAGACGAACCAGCCGGTCAGCCAGTGCAGGGCCGGCCCGACCACGGCCTCGTAGAGCGCGGCTATGGCCAGCAGGATGGCCGCGGCGATCCACGAGGGCGCGCGCGGCGCGCGGCCCGCAGCGGAGAAGAAGAGCTCGCTCCAGTCGATCTGGCCGTTCATGCCGCGCCCCAAGACTCGACGCCCAGCATAACCCGGCTGGGCGCCTAGTGTCCCGATTCCGAAGTTCGCAAGCGCTTGCGGCTGGCTTTGGCGAACTTCGGAATCGATGAGGACACTAGCAAGTCCATGTTTTCTAGTG
>NZ_JAQGIZ010000123.1 GCF_028290885.1 Phenylobacterium sp. | reverse complement strand
GAGACGGCGCCGCCGGCCACCTCGGCCGCCCCGGCGCCGACCCTGACGCCGCCGCAGTAGCCTCAATTTCGTTGGGGATCAGGGGCCGTCCCGAAAGGGGCGGCCCTTTCCATTCACGCAGCGGCGCCGCAGAGACCAATCGCGCTTTCCCGTGTTTATGGGTGGCCCGGACAAGCCGGGCCATGACGAGTATATTTATATCAAAAGCTTGATCCTAGGCCGGCAAGCGGCCTTCCTTCTGCAGCTGGGCGCCGATCTCGTCGATCCGGCGTTCGCCGGCCTCCAGCGTGGCCGGGCTGCTGTGCACCGAATAGTAGCCGAGCACGAGGTCGTGCGGGTGGCCCGCGGCGGAGCCGAGGACGAACTCGGTGTCCTCATCCGCGCGCACGTCGATCGCGGCGTTCGACGGCTCGAAGGCCACCAGTTCCCCCGCTTCCACGCGCTCAGGGGCCGTCGTCAGCCCGCCCCTCGCCACCGCCAGCCAGGCGACGGTATGGCCGGCGGGCGGCTGGTAGCGCCAGGTTTCGCCGGCCTTCAGGCGCACCGCCAGATAGTTGATCGGCGACGGCGCCTTGAGCGGACTGGCCGCCGCGCCATAGACGCCGAGGAGGACGCGGGCCGGGCCGTCCCGCGCGATATCCGCGGGCGCCTGGTAGATGCTTTCCACCGGTCCGAGTTCATGTTCCGGGGGAAGCGCGATCCAGAGTTGGAACCCGCGGGTGCGGGCGGCCTCGCCGGCGCCGCCGCCGTGCCACGCGCCGCCGCCGGCCTTGAACCATTCGACGCCGCCCTGCGGCAACACGCCGGTGGCGCCGGTGGTGTCCTCGTACCGGACCTCGCCCTCGAAGAGGTAGGTCACGGTCGCGATGCCCGAATGGGGATGCAGGCCGAAGCCCGAGAACGACGCCGCCGCGGTGTCGAACAGGTCAAGGAAGACGAAGGGCTTGAGCACCTGGCCAAGGTCGCCCGGGCTCATCAGCCGGGTGATCGGCCCGTGGCGGCGCCCGCGCGAGCGATAGACGATCTCGCGGGGGCGTTCCTGGATCAGGACGGGGGAAGGCGCTGCGGTGGTCTGGGTCATGTTGAAGCTCCTCTGGCGGCCGCCGGTGGCGGCGATGGGGACTGAGGTTGCGTGCGGCCGTCACGCCGCCTTTGCTGCGGTCTCCTCGCGAGCGGCCTTGAGGGCGTGGGTCCACCAGGCGAGGTCGTCGAGCATGGCGACGGCGGTGGGCTCCAGGTGAGCCATGTCCGCGAAGGTCTTGCCCTGCATCAGCATGCCGATTAAGTCGGCGCCGCCGATGTGCACGGCCGCCTTGGTGGGCGCCATCTGCAGCTCGACGCAGACCAGCCGAAGGTGCTCCACGGCGCGCGCGCCGCCGACCCCGCCGTAGCCGACAAAGGCGACGGGCTTGCGGTTGAATTCCTTGTAGGCGTAGTCGAGCGCGTTCTTCATCACCGCGGGCGGGCCGTGGTTGTACTCGGCGGTGACGAAGATGAAGCCGTCGAGTTCGGCGACCTTGCGCCCCCAGCGACGGGCGGCCTCGTCCTTCGGCGGCCCGTAGAACGGCGACGCGAGCTCGTCGAAGAACGGCATGGGATAGTCGCGAAGGTCGACGATCTCGGTGTGGAGGTCGCCCCGCGCGGCGGCGATGCCGTGAATCCACTCCGCCGCCTTGTCCCCGAAGCGGCCCTCGCGGGTGGTGGATATGACGATGCCGATGCGCGGCTTGCTCATGATAAAATCCCCAAGAAGGTCCAGGTGGTCTACAAAGGCGACTTGGGCTAATTTAGTGACTGAGTAGGCGCCGTGAAGGAGGCACTTTCATGAAACCCAGTCACCTGCACGGAACCGACTGCCAGCCGGCCGCCGAGATCCTCTCCCGCATCGGCGACAAGTGGTCGGTCATGCTGGTGATGGAGCTGCACGGCGGGACCCGGCGGTTCAGCGAGCTGCGCCGGACCCTGTACGGGATCTCGCAAAAGATGCTGACCAGCTCGCTGCGCGGGCTGGAGCGCGACGGCTTCGTCACCCGCACGATCCACCCGACCATTCCGCCGAAGGTCGAGTACCGGCTGACCGAGCTCGGGCGCGAGCTGGCGGTCCCGGTCAGGGCGCTGGGCGAGTTCGCGCTCCAGAACCGCGCGCGCGTGCTCGCCGCCCGCGAGCGGTTCGACGAGGGCGCGGGGGCGGCTCCCGTGGCGGTCGCCGCGCCGGAGCGGCGGGCGGTGCGCGGCTAGTGTGCTGGATTTGAAGTTCGCCGTCTTCACGGGCCACGCGCCGAGCGAACTTCAAATCCAAGAAGCACACTAGAAACATATACTTGCTAGTGTCCTTATCGATTCCGAAGTTCGTCAAAGTCAGCCGCAAGCGCTTGCGAACTTCGGAATCGGGGCACTAGACGCAGCCGCGTTGCCCGCGCAAGCGGAGCCGGATCGAAAATCAAGCCCCAGCGTTAGGAGCCGCGGGACTTTGGGAAGTATCGCGTGGCCCGCATCGAACCGCATGCCCGTTCGCCGCTGATCCGGTCTACGGCCGATCGGCGCACCCGCGCATTCCAGGACGAGGCGCTGGGCGGCAGGGTCATCCTCGACAACGCGACGTTCGAGCGCTGCAAGTTCCAGGGCGCGGTGCTCGTCTACACCGGCGGCGTCCCGCCGACGATCCGGGACTGTTCGTTCGAAAAGGTCTCCTTCGAGTTCGACGGGGCCGCGGGCCGGACGCTGGCCATGCTGCAGGCCATGTCGTCGGCGTCGAGCGGGCTGCGCGACATCTTCAAGGCCTCGTTCCCACGGATGTTCGGGCACTGAGCAGGGCCGAACGCGCGGTGGTGGAGCTTGACGGTCCGCGGCGCGTTGCGGCTCTGGAGGAAATCAACATGCGCCCAACTGTCCCATGGCTGTCCGCCTGCCTGACGCTCTGCGCCGGCGCGGCCGCGGCGGGCGAGGCCTTCGTCGGCGCCTACGCCCACGACGTGCACGTCTTCGCCATAGGCGGCTACGAGCGGGGCGCCGAGATCTCGGCGGGCTACCGCACCTCCCCGCTGCCAAGCCTGGGGGTCATCGGCAGTCCGAGCCTCTACGGCTTCGGCGCCGGCAACACCGCGGGCGGCCTCGACTACGCGGCGGCCGGGCTGTCCTGGCGCTTCGGGGACCGCTTCTACCTGCGGCCGGGGATCGGGATCGGGGTGCACGACGGCAAGGTCGGCGAGTTCCAGGTCGGAAACGAACTCAACCTGGGCTCGCGCGTGCTGGCGGAGCTGGAACTCGCAGTGGGATGGCAGATCAACCCGCGCGTTTCGCTCGAGGGCTCGATGGTTCACATGAGCCACGCACAGTTGGCGGGCCACCAGAACCCGGGCCTGGATGACGTGGGCCTGCGGCTCAACTACGCTTTCTAGGATGACCGGAGAGAACGCAGGCGCCGCCAGGACCCGCACGTCGCGGGTCATCAAGGCTCCGCCGAGGCGCTCTACGAGGCCTTCATGGACCCCGCCGCCCTCGTCGAGTGGCTGCCCCCGGCCCAGATGACCGGCAAGATCCACGCCTTCGACGCCAGGGTGGGCGGCGGGTACGAGATGTCGCTGTTCTATCCGCCGGACGAGCAGGTGTTCCGCGGCAAGACCGCCGAGCGGGAGGACCGGGTCAAGGTGCGGTTCGTGGAGCTGGCGCCGCCGCGCCGCATCGTCGAGGCGGTCAGCTTCGTCACCGCCGATCCGGCCCTGCTGGGCGAGATGACGCAGACGGTGACGTTCGAGGCGGCGCCCGGCGGAACCGAGGTGACCCTGCTGTTCGAGAACCTGCCGCCGGGCCTGCGGCCGCAGGACAACGACGCCGGCGCCCGGTTGTCGCTGGACCAGTTGGCCCGGCGCTTCGAGTGACAAGGAGGAGGCTCCGCGCGCAGCCCGCGGTCGGCGCTTTCCCCTGCAGGTTGCATGCGCTTCCGATGCCATTTCATCTACGGTTAACTAGGGGTTGGATTTCGGTAGGGGCGCAGATGAACAACAAGATTCTGGTTTCGGTCGCCGCGGCGGCCTGCATGGTCGCCGCGGCTGCGCGAGCGACGCCGGCGCCGGTCGCCTCCTGCGCGACCACGGACATCGTGCCGATCGCGCTGTCCTGCGTGGGCTTCATCTCCGGCAACCTGCTGAGCAACAACGGCGGCGACATCACCGCCCAGACCAATGCTCTGGCCACGCTCGGCCTGACCTGGGACGGCAACTTCAGCGGCGACGAGAAGGTCAGCGTCGGCGGGTCCCACACACTCAACTTCAGCACCCTGCTCACCGGGATCAGCTACATCGGCATCCATTTCGGCGGAGGCGTGGGGGGCCCAGGCAACGCAACGGCCTTCTACAAGCTGGACGCGGGCGCCGGCCTCGACACCATCACCCTGAACTACAACGCGAGCTCCGACGCCGTGCTGTATTCCATCAGCCCCGTGCGCGGCGTTCCGGAACCGGCTTCCTGGGCGATGATGATCTGCGGCTTCTTCGGTCTGGGGGCGACCCTGCGCCGCGCCCGCCGCGTCCAGGACGCCGCCGCCTAGAGCACGATGGGGTCAGGCGGAATCGCCTGACCGCTGAATCGTGCTCCAAATTCAAAGTACAGACCCTGATCGGTTCAGATCGTGTCGATCTGAACCGATCAGGGTCTAGGCCGGACCTTTCAGGCCTGGGGCAAGACCAGCCGGAAGACCGCCCCGTGCGGGGTGGCCGCGCGATAGTCCAGCCGCCCGCCATGCCCGAGCGCGATCTGCCGGGCGAGCGTCAGCCCGATCCCCGAGCCCCCGGCCTTGGTGGTGTAGAACGGCACGAACACGCCCTCGGGATCGTCGGTCGGCAGGCCCGGACCATTGTCGGCGACGCTCAGCGCCACCTGGTCCCCCTCGAGCGTGCAAGTCAGCCGCACCTCGGCGTCCGGCCGGCCGCGCACGGCGTCGACGGCGTTCTTCAGCAGGTTGATCGCGGCCTGCTCGATGAGGTCGGGGTCCGCGTCGACCACGAGCCACGCCGGCTGCACCGCGCTTGAATAGGCGACCTGGTCCTCGCCGATCATCGCCGCCGCCAGCCGGTCGAGCCCGCGCACCAGGTCGGTCGCCGAGGTGCGCACCTTCACCGCGGCCGGCGCGTCGGTCAGTTGCCGGTAGCGCTCCACGAAATGCAGCAGACCGTGGCCGCGCCGAGCGATCACCTCGGCGGCCTCGATCACCTCGGCCTCGGTCGCGGCCCCGGGGGCGGCGCGCAGCCGCCCGGCGATGCCTTCGGACAGCGAGCAGATCGGCGTCAGAGAGTTCATCATCTCGTGGGCCAGCACCCGCACGAGGTCCTGCCAGGCCTTCACCTCCACCGCATCCAGGTCGCCCGCGACGCTCTGCAGGGCGATCAGCCGCCGCGCGCCGTCGGCGGTGGTGAAGCCGGAGACCTGCGCCAGCATCGCGCGCTGGTCGGCCAGCCGCACGATGTCGCGCGCGCCCACCGGCAGATCGAGTAGCCGTTGCACCGTCTCGGCGCTCAACGCCGGGATCGCCGCCATCGGTCCCGCGCCCGCCCCGAGCCCGGTCCGCGCCGCCCGGTTGACGGCCACCACTGCGCCCCTGTCGTCCACCACCAGCAAGGCGGCGCTGACGGTGTCGGCGAGGGCTTCCAGGAAGTCCGTGCGCTGCTGCCGCTCCGCCCGCGTCGCGGCCAGCCGGTCGAGCGCCGCCTGGATCGCCCCGCCCAGGGCCCGCAGGCCGACGGGCGTCGTTGGGCGTTCGTAGCCCTCGGCGGTGACCCCCTCGACGAACTGGGCGAGCGTCCGATCCGCAGCCCGGATGCTCCGCATCAGGTCGAACATCACCAGGACGAGCACGCCGCCGAGCACCACGGCCGTTGCATAGAGCCGCCGTTCCCCGGCCATCAGGATTCCGAAGGCCAGGCCGCTGATGGAGATCGCGCGCAAGCCTGCGGCCAGGGCGAACCCCGCGGCGCCCCCGAACACCCTAGAGGCCATGCCGCTCCATCCTCCGATAGAGCGCCGGCCGGGTCAGGCCGAGCGCCGCTGCCGCATGGCTGACGTTGCCCTTGTAGAGCGAGAGCGCGCGGACGATGGCGCGGCGCTCCAGCTCGTCGAGGTTTAGGGCCGCGCCTGACGCCCGACGCTCCGCCGTCAGGGCGGCGGCGTCCCGCATCGCGCCGGCCAGCGCCTCATTGCGCCAGGGCTTCAGCACGAAGTCGGCGGCGCCGCGCTTCAACGCCTGCACGGCCAGCGCCACGCCGCCATAGGTGGTCATCAGCACCACCGACAGCGCTGTGTCGGCCGCGTGCAGTCGCGCCAGGGCGTCGAGCCCGGACGCCCCGTCTCGCTCGCCGGCGGCGAAATTCATGTCGAGCAGCACGGCGTCGTAGGCCTGCGCCCGTTCCGCCAGGCCCTCGGGGGAGACCGCGCAGTCCACCCGCGCCGCGCCCGGCGCCAGCACGGCGGCGGCGGCCTTCAGGACATCGGGGTCGTCGTCGACGATGAGGTAGCTGGGTCCCACGTGTCGAATCTACGGCCTCGTCCGGATTCCGCCAAAGCCAGTTGCGTCAGAGGCTTACCCGCGAAAGGGCGGAGCGGGCGGGTCGCTGATGTCCGTTTCCGGACAGCTGGATTCGGCCGGCGACCCACCCGGCTTGCTAAGCCTTTGAGTCGGCTGAACTTCGTTCTCCGCGCACTCCGGGCGACACTGTTCGTCATGAGCGCTGTGATGGACAGATCGATCGAACGGCCGATGTGGCGGCGGCGGCGCACGCTGATCGCAGCCGGCGCGCTGGCCGCCGTGCTGTCCACCGCGGCCCTCGCCGCCGCTGTGCTGGGCGACGCCAAGTCGAGCGTCCGCGTGCCGACCCAGAACGTCATCCTTTCCACGGTCCGACCTGGTGTCTTCCACGACTTCGTGATGTTGCGCGCCACCGCCCAGCCCAAGGACGTCATCTACCTCGACGCGCTGGAGGGCGGCCAGGTGCAGCAGGTGATGGCCCAGGCGGGCGACGTCGTCGCGGTTGGCCAGCCGCTGCTGCGCTTCCGCAACACCGAGCTTGAGCTCGAGGTGCTCGACCGCGAAGGCCGCCTCGTCGAATCGATCACCCAGCTGCAGACCTACGAGAAGCAGCTCGAGGACGCTCGTGTGGCCAACGAGAAGGCCGCCGCCCAGATCGCCTACGACATCACCCGTCTGCAGCGCACCGCCGAGCGGCGTGACGCCTTGGTGGCCAAGGGCTACGTCACCAAGGACCTCTACGAGCAGGTCCACGACGAGCTCGACCACAACCGCAAGCTCCTGCCGCTGCAGACCGCCTCCAACGCCCAGCAGGACGCGCTGCGCCGCCGCCAGATCCCGCAGATCCAGGGCGAGCTGGCGACCCTGCAGGAGAGCCTGAAGGTCACCCGCGGCAAGCTCGACAGCCTGGTGGTCCGCGCCCCGGTGGCCGGCCGGCTCACCGACATGGACATCAAGCTAGGCGAGATCAGGAACCGCGGCCAACGGCTGGGCCAGATCGTCGCTGACACCGGCTTCAAGCTGCAGGCCCAGATCGACGAATACTACCTCGACCGGGTCCGCGCCGGGCAGACCGGCGACGTGACCATCGAGGACCGCCAGGTCCCGGTGCGGGTGACCCGCGTCGACCCGCAGGTGAAGAATGCGACCTTCCAGGTGGACCTCACCTTCGAAGGCGCCATGCCGCGCGGCCTTCTCCCCGGCCAAGCACTGGAGGGCCGGCTGACGCTGGGTGGCGATCGGCCGGCCCTCATTTTGCCCGCCGCCGCCTTCCTGGAGCGGACCGGCGGCGACTGGGTGATGGTGGCCGACGCCGGCGGGAGCCACGCGGACCGGCGCCGCGTGAAGATCGGCCGGCGCAGCGCGGAACAGGTGGAAGTGCTCTGGGGCCTCAAGCCCGGCGAGCGGGTGATCACCTCCGACTACACAGGCTTCGAAAAAGTCGATCGCGTCGTTTTGGCGAAATAAGGGAGGGCGCAATGCTCAGGCTCGACAAGGTCAGCAAGGTCTATCGCACCGCCGAGGTGGAGACCCTGGCGCTCAACGAGATCTCCATAGAGGTGCGGGCCGGCGAGTTCGTGGCGGTCATGGGCCCCTCCGGCTGCGGCAAGTCCACCTTGCTCAACGTGCTGGGCCTGCTCGACAGCCCCACCGGCGGCGAGTTCGAGTTTTTCGGCGAACAGGTGGCGCGCCGCTCCGAGCGCGAGCTCACGGCGCTGCGCCGCGACCGCATCGGCTTCGTCTTCCAGAGCTTCAACCTGATCGACGACCTGACGGTGGCCGAGAACGTCGAGGTGGCGCTGCTCTACCGCCGGGTCCCCGCCGGCGAGCGCCGCCGCCGGGTCGCCGAGGCCCTGGAGCGGGTCGGCATCGCCCACCGCGCCCGCCACCGCCCGCAGCAGCTCTCCGGCGGCCAGCAGCAGCGCGTGGCTGTGGCCCGCGCCCTGGTCTCCGACCCCAGCCTGATCCTCGCCGACGAACCCACCGGCAACCTCGACACCCACAACGGCGAGGCGGTGATGGCGATGCTCACGGACGCCGCCGCGGCGGGCGTCACGGTGATCATGGTCACCCACTCGCTCGCCCACGCCGCCGTCGCCCAGCGCACCGTCAAGCTGCTGGACGGCCGCGTGGTCTCCGAAACCCTGCTGGCGGCCTGAGGAGGCGATCCGATGTTCCGCAACTACCTCGCCGCCGCGCTGCGCAACCTGGCGCGCAACCGCCTCTACGCCGGCATCACCATCGCGGGCCTTGCGGTGGGCTTCGCTGCGGCGATGCTGATCGGGCTCTACGTTCGAGACGAGCTGACCTTTGACCGCTTCGTGCCCGGCCACGAGCGCGTCTACCTCGTCACTGAGACGATCAACCTGCCGACCGCCAAGCCGATCGACACCAAGCTCTCCCAGATCAAGCTGGCCAAGCTGATCAAGGCGGATTTCCCGGAGATTGAACTCGCCGCACGCCTGTCGGGAGCCTATTTCCCGCCCACCGTGCGCCGCGGCGATATCGTCACGGCGGAGCAGAACCTCTACTGGGCGGATCGCGACTTCTTCCGGGTGATGCCCCTGCCGGCGCTGGCCGGTGACACTGCGACGGCGCTCGAGGCGCCCGACAGCGTGGTGATCACCCGCGCCGTGGCCCGCAAGTATTTCGGCCGTGATGCGCCTGTCGGCAAAACCCTGCTGATCAACCGTCAGCCGTTCAGGGTCACCGCGGTGCTCAAGGACCTGCCCTCGAACACGAACATCGCCGGCGATATCTTCGCATCGAGCCTTTCGCCGCAAAGCCCCATTTCGCAGTTCGAGCCGATCAACGGTCCGCTGGACACCACCCTGTTCACCTACCTGCAGCTGCGGCCGGGCGCATCACCGGCGACGATGGAACCCAGGGTCCAGCGCTTCCTGGCGGAACGGTTCCCGCTCTACAGCCAAGCCGACCTGGGTCCCATCCAGAGGACGTTGCACTTCCTACCGCTCACCCGCGTTCACCTGACCCCGGTCGGCCAGGATCTGTACAACTTCAAGTCGCCGGTGAATCCGGCCGTGCTGGCGGGGATCGGCCTGGTGGGGGCGCTGATCGTCATCGTGGCGGCGATCAACTTCGTCACCCTGATGACCGCCCGCGCGGCGCGTCGTGCGATCGAGGTCGGCGTCCGCAAGGCGGCCGGCGCCAGCCGCCGGGACCTGTTCTGGCAGTTCATGGGCGAGGCCTTCCTGTATGTGATCGCCGCCGGCCTGCTCGCGGTGTCACTCGCCGAGCTTCTGATGCCGGCATTCAACGCCTTCCTGCAACGGAAGATGACCTTCGACTACCTGCACGATCCGGGCCTGGCCCTCGCAGTGCTGGGCGCGTTGCTGACCACCGCCGTGCTGGCGGGCGTCTACCCGGCCGTCATCCTGTCGAGCTTCCGGCCCGCCGCGGTGCTGAAGGGTGGCGCGGTCTCCGTCGGTGGCGGCAGGGTCCGGACGGCCCTCGTCGTCGCCCAATTCGCCGTGCTCATCGCCCTGGTGCTGATGGCTACCACCGTCGCGCGCCAGACGCTCTACGCGCTTAACGAAGGCATGCGGCTCAACAAGGATCAGGTGCTGTTGTTGCTTTCCCAACCCTGCGTCGAACCGATGCGCGACGAGGTGCGAAAGCTCCCAGGCGTACGCTTCGCCGCCTGCGCCGGCGCGAACGTCCTCGCCCTGAGCCACAGCAACGACGCGGTGGCCGTCGGTCCTCACAAGTTGACGATGGCCAGGAGCGCGGTGGATTTCGATTTCTTCAGCGTGTTCGGCCTCAGGCCGATCGCCGGCCGGGTGTTCGACCGCGCGCGGCCGGCCGACGGAGCGCAAGGCATGCCGGCAAACTATCCGCCGGTGGTCATCAACGCGACGGCTGTCCGGCGGCTGGGCTTCGCCTCGCCGCAGGCGGCCATCGGCAAGACCATCGTGTGGCACGGCAACTGGGACATCTCGATGAAGGCGCCGACATCGGTCCCCGAGGTGGCCAAGCCGTCCGAGATCATCGGCGTCGTGCCGGACTTCACCTTGGGCTCGATGCGTGAGCCGATCCCGCCGTCGATGTACGCGATTGGCCGCATTCTTCCGCCAGACTCGATAGGCATGGCGATCAAGCTCGACGGGCGCCGCCTGCCTGAAACCCTCGTCGCCATCGACAGGTTGTGGAAACGGCTGGGCGAAGGCCGGCCGACGATGCGTTATTTCGTCGACCAGCTCGCGCTGCGCCTCTACGTGGACTCCATCATCCAGGGGGCGACGGTCGCCATCGCCAGCCTCATCGCGCTGTCGATCGCCTGTCTGGGCCTCTTCGCGCTCTCCGCCTACACCACCGAGCGCCGGACCAAGGAGATCGGCGTCCGCAAGGCCATGGGCGCAAGTTCCGCGGACATCCTGCGCCTGTTGCTCTGGCAATTCACCCAGCCGGTGCTATGGGCCAATGTGCTGGCTCTGCCGGTCGCCTGGTTGGCCATGGACTGGTGGCTGAAGGGCTTCGCCTATCGCGTGGACCAGGCTCCCTGGACCTTCCTGACCGCCGCCGGGGCCGCGGTGCTGATCGCCTGGGGCACGGTCTTCGTCCACGCCCTGCGGGTCTCCCGCGCCCGGCCGGTGGGGGCGC
>NZ_JAQGIZ010000279.1 GCF_028290885.1 Phenylobacterium sp. | reverse complement strand
TCAAGGACCTGTTCTGCACCAAGGGCGTCCGCTCGACCGCCGGCTCGAAGATCATCGGCGAGTTCAAGCCGACCTACGAATCCACCGTCACCGCCAACCTGTGGCGCGATGGGGCGGTGATGCTGGGCAAGCTCAACATGGACGAGTTCGCCATGGGCTCCTCCAACGAAACTTCGGCCTGGGGGCCGGTGGTCAACCCCTGGCGGAGCCGGGGCGGCAACGCCCAGCTGACGCCCGGCGGCTCTTCCGGCGGCTCGGCCTCGGCGGTGGCGGCGGAGCTGTGCCTCGGGGCCACGGCCACCGACACCGGCGGTTCGATCCGCCAGCCGGCGTCGTTCACCGGCACGGTCGGCATCAAGCCGACGTACGGCCGATGCTCGCGCTGGGGCGTGGTGGCGTTCGCCTCGTCGCTCGACCAGGCCGGGCCGATGGCGCGCACCGTCGAGGACGCCGCCATCCTGCTCACCTCCATGGCCGGCCACGATCCGAAGGATTCCACCAGCCTGCCGGTGGAGACGCCGGATTTCGCGTCCTTCGTCGGCAAGTCGGTCAAGGGTCTGCGGGTCGGCGTGCCCCGGGAATACCGGGTCGACGGCATGCCCGCCGAGATCGACGCGCTCTGGGAACAGGGGATCGCCTGGCTGAAGGATGCCGGCTGCGAGATCGTCGAGATCTCCCTGCCGCACACCAAATATGCGCTTCCGGCCTACTACATCGTGGCGCCCGCCGAAGCGTCGTCGAACCTCGCCCGCTACGACGGCATGCGCTACGGCCTGCGCGTCGAAGGCTCCAACCTCACCGATACCTACGAGAAGTCCCGCGCCGAGGGGTTTGGCGCCGAGGTCAAGCGCCGCATCCTGATCGGCACCTATGTGCTCTCGGCCGGCTACTACGACGCCTATTACCTCAAGGCGCTGAAGGTCCGCCGCCGGATCGCCGACGACTTCGACCAGGCGTTCGAGAAGGTCGACGCCCTGCTCACGCCCACGGCGCCCTCGGCCGCCTTCGGCCTGGGCGACAAGTCGGACGATCCGGTCGCCATGTACCTGAACGACATCTTCACGGTGACGGTGAACCTGGCGGGCCTGCCGGGGATGAGCGTGCCCGCCGGCCTCGACGCCTCGGGCCTGCCGCTCGGCCTGCAGCTGATCGGCCGCGCGCTGGACGAAGGCACGCTGTTCTCGCTGGGCGGGGCGCTGGAAAAGGCCGCCGACTTCCGGGTCAAGCCGCAGAAGTGGTGGTGAGCTCAGGGCTCATCCCTCCTCTTTAAGGGAGGGACAGGCCGCGTAGCGGCCAGGGTGGGGGAGTCGCGTTCAAGCTCCGAAGATCGAGCTTGATCCAGAAACCCCCACCCGGCCGAGGCTTCGCCTCGTCCACCCTTCCCTAAAGAGGAGGGATGGGCGCTGCTTCCTACTTGATCGCGTCGAATTCGGCCTGGATGACCTTCAGCTTGGCGTCGTCGATGGCGCCCTGGCTCATCGGGGCGACCTGGGCCAGCGTCATGTCCTTGATCTGGTCCATGTACTGCTCGATCGTCGGCAGTTCCTTGACCAGCACCGCCTTGGAGGCCGGGTTGGCCCACAGGGCGCCGATCGGCGTCTTGTCGACGCTCAAGGGCCCTGCGGCGGCGTCGGCAGCCGGAGCGGGAGTCGTAGCCGGGGCCGGAGCCTGGGCGAACGCCGGCGCGGCGGCCAGCGTGGCGAGGGCGGCCAACGCCGCGATGGTGGTGGTCTTCATGGGTTCCTTCCCCGAGGGATTCCAATAACGGCGCCCTTTGAGCCCGGTTTTTCGTCCTTGCGCAAGATGACGCGCGCGTCACGCTTTCTCTTCGCCCCTTAGGGCGCTAGTTGAGGCCCCATGAGCGAGAAGAGCAAGCTGATCGAGGGCCGCACCGGCCCGTGGGAGATCGTCCTGGGCCTGGAAGTCCACGCCCAGGTGGCCTCCAACGCCAAGCTGTTCAGCGGCGCGGCGGTGGGCTTCGGCGCGGGACCGAACGAGCAGGTCAGCCTCGTGGACGCCGCCATGCCCGGCATGCTGCCGGTGATCAATCGCCACTGCGTCGAGCAGGCGGTGAAGACCGGCCTCGGCCTGAAGGCGCAGATCAACCTGAAGAGCCACTTCGACCGGAAGAACTATTTCTACCCGGACCTGCCGCAGGGCTACCAGATCAGCCAGTACAAGCACCCCATCGTCGGCGAGGGCGAGGTCATCGTCGAGCACGACGACGGCTCGACCTTCACGGTGCGCATCGAGCGGCTGCACCTGGAGCAGGACGCCGGCAAGAGCCTGCACGACCAGGACCCCAACGCCACCTACGTCGACCTCAACCGGGCCGGCACCGCGCTGATGGAGATCGTCTCCATGCCGGACATGAGAAGTTCAGAAGAAGCCGCAGCTTACGTCAAGAAGCTGAGGACCATCCTGGTCTACCTCGGCACCTGCGACGGCGACATGGAGAAGGGCAACCTGCGGGCCGACGTCAACGTCTCGGTGCGCAAGCCCGGCGGCGAGCTCGGCACGCGCTGCGAGATCAAGAACGTCAACTCCTACCGCTACATCCAGCAGGCCATCGAGTACGAGGCGCGCCGGCAGATCGAGATTCTGGAATACGGGGTCTCGATCAGCCAGGAGACCCGGCTGTTCGACCCCGGCAAGCTCGAGACCCGCTCCATGCGCTCCAAGGAGGAGGCGCACGACTATCGCTACTTCCCCGATCCCGACCTCCTGCCGCTGGTGCTCGACCCGGCCTGGGTGAAGGAGATCGAGGCCACCCTGCCGGAGCTGCCGGACGCCAAGAAGGC
>NZ_JAQGIZ010000251.1 GCF_028290885.1 Phenylobacterium sp. | reverse complement strand
ATGCGCGGCGAGCGGGATGCGGCCGTGCGGCTGCTGCGCGCGGCCCTGACGCGAGACCAGCCCGGCGCGGGCATGGTGCAGTTCATCGACGCCCGCGGACCGGCCGACCTCCTGACGCTGCGGGCGGCGCGCGCGCTGTCCGCCGCCGACATCCTGGTGTGCGACACGGGCGCCCATGCCGAGGTGCTGGCGCTCGCCCGCCGAGACGCCGAGCGCGCCGGCCCGCAGGCCCCCGAACGGCTGGCTGAGCTGGCGGGGCAGGGGCTTCGGGTGGCGCGCCTGATCGTCGGCGCCGGCTGGCGCACCGAGCGGGCCGCCCTCGACGCCGCCGGCGTGGAGACCGAGGTGCTGCCGATCGCGGGGTAGGGCGGGGTTGGGCCCTGGGCTGGAAACTCAACTATAGTTTAGAAATATCAGCAGCTTAAGATGTCGAGAAGGCCGCTGCCGGTTCCGAGGTGAACCCGGGAAGGTCCGCTTCCCGGCGGGACGATGAGGGCGGTTTACGACCCATGACGGACGTAGGCCGAGCGGGTTGCCGCCAGCGGAGCTTCCAGTCGTGTCGCCGGCAATCGGAAAACATCTGGGGTTTACCTTTGTAATTTCCAGATTAGATTACAGGTGTAAGGCGAGCTGTAAATCACGGGAGGCGAGCATGTGGAAATTCGCAGGTCTGGTGATCGCGGCGATGCTCGCCGGCTCCACAACGGCTCAGGCCCAGTCCTTCACGGCGGCGGAGGTTGCCGGCATCGACGCGGGCGTCGAGGGCTTTTTGAGCCAGCGCGGCGTGCCCAGCGCCTCCGTCGCCGTCGTGCGGGGCGGCCAGATCGTGTTTGCGAAGGCCTATGGGCGCCGCGCGGTCTCGCCTGACCGGCCGGCGACGACGGGAGCGGGATACAACATCGCGTCTGTCTCGAAGCAGATGACGGCCACGGCGCTGCTCATGCTGGTCGATGAGGGCAAGCTCTCGCTGGACGATACGGTCGACCGCTGGATGCCGGAACTGACGGAGGCCAAACGGATCACTGTGCGCCAGGTCCTGTCGCACACGGCCGGCTATCAGGGCTTCTTCCACAGCGAGTTCCTGTCCATCGAGGGCAGACAGGCGATCTCACCGCAGGCCATCGCCGACCGGTGGGCGACGCAGCCGCTGGATTTCCCGCCGGGATCGAGCTGGAGCTACAGCAATACCGACTACACCATCGCCGGCCTGATCGTGGAGCGGGTCAGCGGCCAGCCCTTGGCGGCCTTCCTGAAGACGCGGATCTTCGCGCCGCTGGGCATGACCTCGGCGACCGAGGTCACGGGACAGCCGGCGAAGGACGCCCAGGGCTACACGCGATACGCGCTGGGCCCGCTTCGCCCCGCGCTCGTCGTGGGCGCCGGCTGGGGGTTCGGAGACGGCGGCCTGTCGATGAGCGCCACGGATCTCGCCAAGTGGGACATCGGCGTCCTTCACCACAGCCTGCTGTCGGCGAAGACCTATGCCGAGCAGCAGACGGCGGTCCCGCTGCCCGGCGGCAAGACCGCGCCCTATGGCCTGGGCGTATTCGTGGACCAGGTCGCGGGGCATCGGCGCGTCAAGCATCCGGGTTCGGAGGAAGGTTTCCTGACCGAGAACCGCATTTATCCCGACGACGGCGCGGCCGTGGTGGTGACGGTGAACGGCGACTTCGGCGGCGCCCAGGACGACATCGCCGACCAGATCGAGCACCTGATCCTGGGTCTGCCGGCGCCGCCGAAACGCAATCCCCGGCGCGACCGGCCCACGATCGACGCGGCGGTGCGGCCGCAGGACCTCGCGCTCGCGCACAAGATGTTTGATCAGCTCGCCGGCGGGAAGCTGGATCGCAGCCTGCTGACGGCGGATGCGAACGTGTATTTCACGCCGACCGCGGTCGCGGACTATCGCGACAGCCTGGGGCCTCTTGGCGCGCCGATCGCGTTCGAACGGCTCCAGAGCCTGCAAGTCGACGGGCAGGACGTCAGCATCTATCGCCTGATGTGGGCGGATCAGTGGGTCGCCGCCGTGATGCGCGTCGATCCGGACAGGCGCGTGGCGGTCTTCAAGGTCTTCGCGCCGGTATAGCGATAGCGGTCGCGGCGTTGATGTTTTCGAGCGAAGGACGGGTTTCCATCCCCTGCCGGCCTTCGCAACCTCCGCTCATGGGAGGTTTCAAACCGCTCAATTCATCAGTTGCCAGTCTCCTGGGTCCCGGCTCTCCGCTTCGCTGCGGCCGGGAGGACAGGGTTGGAGGCTCGAATGATTGAGTCTGCAGCCTAGCTCAGAACCGCCGCTCGTATTCCACGGCGAAGCGGACCTGGCCGTCCGTCTCGTCGCGCGCGGCGCCTACGGGGATGAGGTAGGCGCCTTCGAACTCCAGTTCGCCGCCCTTCAGCCAGGCCGGCCGGACTTCCCATCGCGCGACCGGGCCCAGGTAGTGGGCCTGGCGTCCGCCGAAGCTGCGGTCTGTCCCGAGGCCACCGAACGCCTGGCCGCCCAGTCGCACGTTGCGGCCGACGTCCCAGGTTCCCTGGGCGGCGTAGCCGAACTCCGTGTCGCCCTCGCCAGGGCGGTCGGTGAGCGGCTTGCTGGCGATCAGGTTCAACAGGCCCTCGAACGGTCCCGAGCGCTTCGCGAGCAGCAGCTTGCCCTCGAGGACACCGGACTCGTTGTGGATGCGCTGCTCGTACTCGAGATAACCGCCGACATCGACGCCGACCCGCGGGATCTGCCCGAGGTAGGCAACCCCCTCCACGGCGAGCGCGTCGAGCTTCCTTTCCTCTCCGGCGTGCTGCTCGAATTCCGCAAGGACGGCCAGGCTGAGGCGATCGCTGACGCCGTGCTCCAGTTCCACCACCGCGGCCTGCTCGCCGTCCAGCGGTCCGCCGGTCAGCCGGCCGGCGCGGACTTCGACCTCCGTGACGCCCTTCCTGACGTAGGGACTGTAGACCTTGTTGGCGAGACCCGGTTCGGCCCGGGCGAGGCCGGTCCATCCGAGCGCCAGCGCCAGGGTCGCCGCCCTGACCAAGCCCCTGCCCCGCATCCCCAGTCCCCCTTTGCAATTGAGAATAAGTTGCATAAAGAGATGAGAACGATTGTCAATTGCATCGTTACGGGAGGAAGCGTGGTGACTTCATTGGGATGGGTTTCGATCGCCGCCGGGAGCGTGCTGCTGCTGGCGTCCGGCGACGGCGTGGCTGCACCGGCGCCGGACATCCATGAGGTGACGCTGACACTCAAGGATCACCGCTTCACGCCCGAGGTGGTGGAGGCGCCCGCCGGGCAGCGCATCCGGATCAACCTGGTCAACCGCGACGCCGCCAGCGAGGAATTCGACAGCGAGGACCTGCATGTGGAGAAGGACGTCACCCCCAACGGCAAGGTCAGCTTCGTCGTCGGGCCCCTTAAGCCGGGGGCCTACAGCTTCATGGGCGAACTGCACCCCGACACGGCCAGCGGGACGATCAGAGTCGGCGCCGCACCTTAGCTGTTCAGCGAACGCCCCTTGGTCTCGGGAACCAGCAGCAGGCAGGTCACCACCGAGATCGCCGTGAACGCGAAGGGGTACCAGAGGCCGGAATAGATGTTGCCCACGGCGGCGACGATGGCGAAGGCGGTGAAGGGCACGAAGCCGCCGACCCAGCCGGTTCCGATGTGGTAGGGCAGCGACATGGCCGTGTAGCGGATGCGCGTCGGAAACAGCTCCACCAGGCAGGCGGCGATCGGGCCGAAGAGGGCGGTGGCGGCGATCACGAAGACCAGCATCACCGCGAAGGCCCCGGGCAGGTTCATCCGCTTGGGGTCGGCCTTGGCGGGATAGCCGGCGCGGGCGAGGCCCTCCTTGATCTTGCCTTCGACGCTGGCCTTGACCGCCTTGGCGACGTCCTTGGGCAGGCCGCGGGCGTCGAGCGAGGGGATGGTCGCCATGCCGACCCGCACCATGGCCGGCTGGCCGGGCGCGCCGGCCTGGTTGACGTAGGAGACCCCGGCGTTGGCGAGCGCGCTCTTGGCGATGTCGCAGGAGGACGTGAAGGCGGCCTTGCCGACGGGATCGAACTGCAGGGCGCAGTCGGCCGGATCGGCGATCACCGTGGCGGGGCTGCGGGCGGTCGCCTCGGCGAGCGCCGGGTTCAGGGTCCTGGCCAGCATGTGGAAGCCGGGGAAGTAGGCGGCCAGCATCAGGGTCATGCCGAACAGCATCACCGGCTTGCGGCCGATCTTGTCGGAGAGCCAGCCGAAGACCACGTAGCCCACCGCGCTGACGGCGGTGGCGGCCATCATCAGGCCGTTGATGATCGGCGGATCGACCTTCAGGAACTTCTCCATGAAGGTCTGCACGTAGAAGAAGGCGGTGTACCAGACGGCGCCTTGCGCGAACATGATCGCGACCAGGGCCAGGAGCACGGTCTTCAGGTTCTTCCACTGGCCGAACGCCTCGGCGTAGGGCGCGGCCGAGCCGCCGCCCTCGGCCTTCATGGCGGCGAAGGCCGGGCTCTCGGAGAGCTTCAGGCGCATGTAGATCGAGACCGCCAGCAGGCCGGCCGAGAACAGGAACGGGATGCGCCAGCCCCAGGCGTCGAAGGCCGCGGGCCCGAAGGCCTTGCCCAGCGCAAGGCGGGTCACGAGGATCACCAGCAGGGCTGCGAAGAGGCCGAAGGCGGCCGAGGTCTGCACCCAGCTGGTCGAGCGGCCGCGCGCGTCGGGCGGCGCGTGCTCGGCGACGTAGATCGCGGCGCCGCCATATTCCCCGCCGAGCGCGAAGCCCTGCACGATCCGCATCAGCAGCAGCAGGATCGGCGAGATCACCCCGGCGGCGGCGTAGCTCGGCAGGACGCCGATGAGGACGGTCGCTCCGCCCATCAGCACCACGGTGACCAGGAAGGCGCCCTTGCGGCCCACCCGGTCGCCGATACGGCCGAACACCAGCGCCCCGATCGGCCGGAAGGCGAAGCCCGCGCCGAACAGCGCCAGCGCCGCGATATAGCCCGCCGTCTCGTTCAGGCCGGAGAAGAAGGTCTTGGAGATGACCTGGGTCAGGCTGCCGAAGACGAAGAAGTCGTACCACTCGAAGGTGGTCCCGGCGGCGGAGGCGGCGACGACCGTACGCAGGCCGACCCGCTTGGCCGGCGCCTCGATCCCGTCCGCGGCGATATCCGCCATGCCGTCTTCCTTCCCCGATTTTGGAGGCGAAGGAGTAGCACCCGTTCGCAAGGCGGTGGAAGGCTCGCGCGCTTTAGGCCGCAGCCGTCTCGTTAGTGGGTTCGGCCGGTGCGCTGAGGCGAGCGATTTCGCGGAGCAGGACGCCGGGGGAGATGGGCTTGCCGACCACGCCGTCCATGCCGGCGTCCAGGTAGGCCTGGCGCTGGTGGGCCAGCACGTTGGCGGTCAGCGCGACGATCGGGGTCCGCGCCGCCGCGCCGCCGAGCGCGCGGATCCGGCGGGCGGCCTCCAGGCCGTCGATGCCAGGCATCTGCACGTCCATAAGGATCAGGTGGAAATCGCCCTGCGAGGCGGCCTCGACGCCGAGGTAGCCGTCAGCGGCGGTGGAAACCTCGGCGCCCAGGCTTTCCAGGAGCTTGGTCGCGATCATCCGGTTAGTGGCGTTGTCCTCGACGACCAGAACGCGCAAGCCTTCGAGCAGCGGGTCCAGGCTCTCGCAGGCTTCGGCCGCGGCCTCCGCCGGCGGCGCCTCGAGCTCAAGCCAGAAGGTCGAGCCCACGCCCTCCTCCGAGGTGAAACCCACCGCGCCGGACATCATCTCGGCGAGCTTCTGGGTGATGGCGAGGCCCAGGCCCGAGCCGCCGAACTTGCGCGTGGTCGAGGCGTCGCCCTGGTCGAAGCGCTGGAAGATGCGGTCCTGCGCCTCGGCGGGGATGCCGACCCCTGTGTCGATCACCTCGAAGCGCAGGAAGCCGGGGCGCGGGCTCCTGCAGCGCACGGTGACCGAGCCGCGCTCGGTGAACTTCACCGCGTTGCCCACGAGGTTGAACAGCGCCTGGCGCAGGCGCACGGGGTCGGACCGCACCCAGCCCAGGCTGGGGTCCGCGTCGAGCCGCAGGATCAGGCCCTTGCCGTCGGCCGGCGGCCTGAGCAGGCGTACGACGCCGTCCAGCAGGCTCCTGGGATCGATCGGCTCGGAGGCGAGCTCCAGGCGCCCGGCCTCGATCTTCGAGAAGTCGATCACGTCGTTGAGCAGCTCGGACAGCATCTGGCCGCAGGACAGCGCCTCCTCCAGCATGTGCCGGCCGTCCTCGGAGAGCTTCTCGGTCTTGAGAAGGTGCAGCACGCCGAGGACACCGTTCATCGGCGTGCGGATCTCGTGGCTCATGTTGGCCAGGAAGGCCGACTTGGCCTCGCCGGCGGCTTCCGCCGCCTGCTGGGCCTCCAGCAGGGCGATCTCCTGGCGCTTGCGGGCGTCGAAGTCCTGGATCAGGCCGACGGCCTTCAGCCAGCGGCCGCCACGGCCGACTTTGAGGTGATGCGAGACCCGGATCCAGCGGGTCTCGCCGTCCGGGCGCACGATCCGCGCGTCGAAGGCGCCGGAGTCGCTGGCGCCGGTGTGCAGCGAACGGAAGGATTCGCGCACGTGGGTGAGGTCGTCCGGGTGGAAGCCCGGGAAGCGCAGCTGCGTCGCCTCGTGGTAGCTGGCCTCGCCCTGGCCGGTGATCTTCACGAACTCGGGCGAGGCCCAGAAGGTCTTCGACACATGGTCGATCTCGTAGACCCCGGCCTCGGCGGCCTCCAGGGCGACAGCCAGGCGCTGGGCGCTGGCCTGGGCCTCGCGCTCGGCGCGCTTCATCTTCAGCTCGCCGCGGCGGGCGAGGTCGCGGGCGTTGGCGAGCTCGGTGATGTTCTCGGAGATGCCGCGCAGCGCGAACACGCCGCCCGGGCGCGGCTCGGTGCGGAAGGTGGAGCGCCAGGAGGTCCAGCGGCCGTTAACCTTCAGGCGATGCTCCAGCGAACTGCCTTCGCCGGTGACCACCGCCCGGCCCATCCGTTCCTGCATCCGCTTGCGGTCCGCCGGGTGCACAAAAGCGTAGAACTGGTCGGGCGTCTGGATGTCTTCCGGCGCATAGCCGGTGAGGAACAGCAGGTCCCGCGACCACTCGATGCGGTTCTCCCGCGGCTCGAACACCCAGGCGCCGATGCCGGCGGCTTCGCTGAGCATGCGGCGCGTGCGGCGGGTCTCCTCCAGCTCCTCGGCCCTGGCGCGCTCCTCGGTGGCGTCGCGCAGGGTGACGATGAGCTCGCCGTTGGGCATTTTCTGGGTGCGGGAGGCGAACCAGGCCCATTCGCCGTCCTTGCGCTTCACGCGCATCGGGTTCTCGGCGACCTCCCCAGGGGCGAGCGCACGGATGCCGTCGCGGACCACCTCGATGTCGTCCGGGTGCAGGAAGTCGAGAGCGCGCTCGCCCACGACTTCGCGCTCTTCCCAGCCGGTTTGCGGTTTCCAGGCGGCGTTGACGAGCTTGACGCGGCCATCGGCGCCGATGACCTGCATCAGATCGCTGTTGTTCTCGAACAACCAGCGGATCATCTCAGCTTTATTGGCCGCGCCTGACGCGCTTTTTCGGGCCATGGGCGTTCGGTCCCCCCGGTGCGGCGGAGACACTAACGCCCACTCGTAAACGTAACGTTGGTCGAGCGGGGCGGCTCGTCGTCGCGGTTAGAAGGCGTTTTCGCCGGTGATCGCGCGGCCGAGGATCAGCGCGTGGACGTCGTGGGCGCCTTCGTAGGTGTTGACCGTCTCCAGGTTCGCGGCGTGGCGCATCACGTGGTACTCGCCGCTGATGCCGTTGCCGCCGTGGATGTCGCGGGCCTCGCGGGCGATGGCCAGCGCCTTGCCGCAATTGTTGCGCTTCATCAGGCTGATGGCCTCCGGAACCCACGCGCCTTCGTCGATCAGCAGGCCGAGCGCCAATGCGCCTTCGAAGCCCAGGGCGATCTCGGTCTGCATGTCGGCGAGCTTCTTCTGCACCAGCTGGCGGGCGGCCAGGGGCTTGCCGAACACCTTGCGGCTCAGGGTGTATTCGCGGCTGGCGTGCAGGCAGAACTCGGCCGCGCCCATGGCGCCCCAGGCGATGCCGTAGCGGGCCTTGTTCAGGCACGAGAACGGCCCGCGCAGGCCCGAGACGTTGGGCAGCATCTGGTCGTCCGGCACGAACACGTCGGCCAGCGCGATCTCGCCGGTGACCGAGGCGCGCAGGGAAAGCTTGTTGAGGATCTTCGGCGTCGTGAAGCCCTCCGAGCCGCTGTCCACCATGAAGCAGCGGATCTCGCCTTCGAGCTTGGCCCAGACCAGGGCGACGTCGGCGATCGGCGAGTTGGTGATCCACATCTTGGCGCCGTTGAGCACGAAGCCGCCGTCGACCGCCTTGG
>NZ_JAQGIZ010000232.1 GCF_028290885.1 Phenylobacterium sp. | reverse complement strand
AAGGAGGCGCGGGCCTGGACGATCCACAAGGGCGACACCGCCCCGCAGGCCGCCGGCGTCATCCACACCGACTTCGAGAAGGGCTTCATCCGCGCCGAGACCATCGCCTACCAGGACTACGTCCGGCTGAAGGGCGAGGCCGGCGCGCGCGAGGCCGGCAAATTCCGCCAGGAGGGCAAGGAGTATGTCGTCCAGGACGGAGACGTGATGAACTTCCGCTTCAACGTCTGACAAGAGAGCGAGCATGGCCGAGACGATCAAGATCACGGGCGCCGACGGTTTCGAGTTCAACGCCTACCACGAGCCCGCCTTCACGCCGCGCAAGGGCGGGGTGATTGTCCTCCAGGAGATCTTCGGCATCGACGAGCACGTGCGCGCCGACGTCGAGCGCTGGGCGAAGATGGGCTATGAGGCGATCGCGCCGTCGCTCTTCGACCGCCGCGAGCCGGGGTTCATCGCCCACCACGACCCCGAGGGGATCCAGGCCGGCGTCGCCCACGCCATGGGCACCCCGATCGAGCAGGCGATGGACGACATCGCGGCCTGCCGCGACTTCCTCAAGGACCACGGCCAGAAGGTCTGCGTGGTGGGCTACTGCTACGGCGGCTCGCTCGCCTGGCTGGCCTCGGCGCGCGTCGATGGCCTCGCGGCCGCGTCCAGCTATTACGGCAGCATGGTCAAGGCGAACGCCTCGATCAACCCCGCCTGCCCGGTGATCGTACACCTCGGCCGCATGGACGCCGGCATTCCCGCCGACGAGGTGGCCGCCGCGGTCGCCGAGCACAATCCGGACGTGCGGGTCTACATCTACGACGGCGCCGGCCACGGCTTCAACAATGAGAGCCCGGAGCGCTACAACGCCGAGGCCGCCGACCGCGCCCGCCACCTCACCCTCGAGCTGTTCGACAAGGCCTGAGTCCGGTGGGCGAGATCGTCCGCCTAACCAGCGCCGCGGATGGTTTCCAGTTCGCGGCCTATCGCGCGGGCGTCAGCGACGCGCGCCGCGGGGGGCTCGTCATCCTGCACGCCATCTGGGGAGTGACGCCGCACCTGCGCGCGCTGGCCGACGACTATGCCGAGCTGGGCTACGAGACCCTGGTCCCCAGCCTGTTCGACCGCTTCCAGGCGGGCTTCGCCGCGCGGGATGTCGACCCGGCGCTGCTGGCCCGGCAGATGGACTTCGGCGAGCGGACCCACTGGGGCGCCGGGGTGCTGGACGCGGTGCAGGCGGCGATCGACGCGCTCGAGCCGCCGGTGTTCGCCCTGGGCTTCTGCTTCGGCGGCACGACCGCCTGGCTGGCGGCGGCGCGGTGCTCGGGCCTGGCGGCGGTCGCCTCGTTCTACGGCGGCCAGATCGCGGGCTATCTGGCCGAGGCGCCGCGGGTCCCGACGATCCTGCACCTGGGCAAGCATGACGAGCTGATCCCGCCGGCCGGCGTGGAGGCCATCCGCGCCGCCCATCCCGACCTGCCGGTCTACATGTACGAGGCCGGCCACGCCTTCGTGGCGCCCAACGCCCACCATGAGGACTCCGCGCGGCTCTCGAAGCTGCGCACCCTCGCCCACTTCGCGCGCAACAGCGGCGTGCGCGGGGAGGTCTAGGACCTCTCCTCGATCTTCTCACGGATGGCCGGCACCCGCTCCAGGGCGCGGGCCAGGATCGCCTGGGCCGCCAGGATGCCGATGCCGGCGGCGTAGGCGGAAAAGACGTTGGCGCCGGCCTGGCCGGCCCGCGCCGCGCGGCCCACCTCTTCGTAGGTGAAGAGGCCGGCGCCCAGCAGCAGCGCCACGCCCAGCACCACCGAACCCGGCGTCTGGCCGAAGCCTGCCTGGAAGCTCATCCAGACGTACTTGGCGAGCCAGCGCTTCAGGGGCGTGACCAGCAGCGGGATGGCCAGGGAAAAGCCCAGGTAGGCGGCCGGCCACAGCAGGGTCCACTGCAGGGTGATGGCCGGCCCGCCGGGCAGCCGGCCGAGCGCGTCGATCACCGCGGCGGCGTAGATCAGGCTGGCGGCCGCCACCGTCAGGTCCTGCATCCGCTTGAAGTTCCGCCAGGCGGGCGTGAAGGTCATGCGCCGGATTGTAGAAGGGCTTTGGGCGGAGGTAAGGCGCCGTCGCCGTGGACCGCATGCTTGGCTATGGTTTGCCTGTGATCCGACCGTGACTCGCTCAAGCCTCGCCCTTTTCGCCCTGCTGGCGTTCGCCGCGACGCGTGCCTTCGCGGGAGAGGCGGTCTGCTGGTTCGAGAACGGCGTGGTGGTGGTGGGCGCCGAGGTGATGGGCGTGCCCGGCGACTACATCCTGGACACCGCGACGCCGCACACTCTGCTGGCCGAGAGCCAGGCCCAGGCGGCGGGCTTCGCCGACACCGCGCTGACCGGCGAGGTGCGGCTGGCGGGCGTGGCGAGCCAGGGCAAGGCCGTGATGGTGGCCGACCTCGACCTGCGCACCGGCGCCCTGCCCACACCCATCGCCGGTGTCATCGGAGCCGACGTGCTGCGCGACTATGTGCTGGACGTGAGCTTTGCGCCCTGCCGGATCGCGCTGGCGCCGGCCGGCCGTGCGCCGCGGTTCCGGTCGCAGACGGCCCTGCCGATGAGCTGGATCGCCGATCGGCCGGTGGTGACCGCGGCGGCCTCCGACGGACCGCGCACCCTCGCCGGCCCGTTCGCGCCCGCCACCGGCGGCGACACCGCCGTGCGCCTGAGCGACGCGGTGGCCGCCGCGCCGGGAGCGGCCAGGCCCAAGGAGCTCTATCCCTATGGCGTGCTGCGGCCGCGCCTGCGGGCCCTGTCCTTCGCCGGCGCGCTCTCGGAGGACCTGCCGGCGGGCCTGCTGAAGGCCGAGGACCCGGACCTGGCCGGCGAGATCGGCGCCCCCCTGCTCTCCCGCTTCCGTCTGCGCTTCGACTTTCCGGCGGGCAAGCTGCTGCTCGGCGAGCCCAACCCCTGAGGTGTCATCCCGGACAAGCGCTCCGCGCTTTCCGGGATGACACCTGGGGAAATGAAAAGGGCCCCGGCTCGCGCCGAGGCCCTCATCCGAGTTGGGAAACCGACCGCCTAGTGGGCGACGTTCCTCCAGATCTGCTTGTAGCTGAACCACAGCAGCACCGAGAAGATCAGCAGGTAGATCATCGCGCCCAGGCCGAAGGTCTTGCGCTCTTCCATCTTCGGCTCGGCGGCCCAGGCCAGGAAGGCGGCCACGTCCTTGGCCTCCTGCTGCACCGTCGAAGGCGTGCCGTCGTCGAAGGTCACCTTGCCGTTGGTCAGTGGCGGCGGCATGCTGATCGCGCCGCCCACGGGGACCTTGCTCGGCGGGCCGCTCCAGCTGGAGGTGAGGTCGCCCGGATAGTAGGGGTTGTAGTACTTGCCCGCCGCCAGCTTCAGCCCGGGTGGCGGGTTCCTGAAGCCGCTCAGCAGGGAATAGATGTAGTCGGGACCGCCCTCACGGGCCTTGGCCATCATCGACAGGTCGGGCGGCAGGGAGCCGCCGTTGGAGGCGCGCGCAGCATATTCGTTGGGGAACGGCGCGGGGAACTTGTCGGCCGGCGTGCCGGGCCGCGAGATCGGGTCGCCGGTGTCGGTGTCGATGTCCTTGACCTGGATGTCGTGGGCCAGGGATTTCACGACCGGACTGTTGTTGGGGTTCGGGTACTTCGGGTCGTAGAACGGCCCGCCCTTCTGACCGAGGTTGCGGAAGTACATCAGGTCCATCGCGTGGCAGGCCGAGCAGACCTCCCGATAGACCTTGTAGCCCCGCTGGACCTGTTCCTGGTTGAACTTGCCGAACGGGCCGTTGAAGGACCATTCGAGCGCCTTCGGCTCTTCCTGGGTGGTGGCCGCGAACGCCGGACCAGCCAGCAGAGCAAGCCCGAGCGCCGCGAACGCGAAGCCTTTGCGCAGCATCAGGCTCAACCTCTTTTTTCAGGCGACGCCACGGCGCCGGCAGGGGCGGAGGCGGGATGTGACAGGACGGGCGAGGAGATCGACTCCGGCACCGGCAGCGGTGTCTCGGTGAGCCCCAGGAGCGGGGTGATCACCCAGAAGTAGGCGAAGTAGTAGAGGGCCCCGATGCGCGACAGCCAGACGTAGCTGTTGAGGTTCGAGTCCAGCAGCTGCGGGCCCGAGACGCCTGGGATCACCAGGTCGTCCGGCGCGCGCGCCCCGCAGAGGCCCAGCACCAGGCAGGCCAGGATGAAGATGAAGTAGTAGAGCCTGGCCGTCGGCCGGTAGCGCATGGAGCGCACCTTGGAAGTGTCGAGCCAAGGCAGCACGAACAGAGTGCCGATGGCCCCGAACATCAGGATGACGCCCATCAGCTTGTTCGGAACGGCCCGCAGGATCGCGTAGAACGGCAGCAGGTACCACTCGGGCACGATGTGCTGCGGCGTCTGCAGCGGGTTCGCCTTCACGTTGTTGACCACGTCGCCCAGGGCGTCGGGCAGGTAGAAGACGAACACCGCGTACATGATCAGGAAGACCGAAATCGCGAAGCCGTCCTTCACCGTGTAGTACGGGTGGAAGGGGACGGTGTCCTCCTTGGACTTCACGTTCACGCCGGTCGGGTTGTTGTTGCCCGGCACGTGCAGCGCCCAGATGTGCAGGGCGACGACGCCCGCGATCACGAACGGCAGCAGGTAGTGTAGCGAGAAGAAGCGGTTGAGCGTCGGGTCGTCCACCGCGAAGCCGCCCCAGAGCCAGGTGGTGATGGAGTTGCCGACGATCGGGAACGCGCCCAGCAGGTTGGTGATCACCACCGCGCCGTGGAAGCTCATCTGACCCCAGGGCAGGACGTAGCCCATGAAGGCGGTGATGATCATCAGCAGGTAGATGATGCAGCCGAGGATCCACAGCACCTCGCGCGGCGCCTTGTAGGAGCCGTAGTAGAGGTTGCGGAAGATGTGAATGTAGACCGCCAGGAAGAACATCGACGCGCCGGTGGCGTGCACGTTGCGGATCAGCCAACCGTAGTTGACGTCGCGCATGATCCGCTGGACCGAATTGAAGGCGTAGTCGACGTGCGGCACGTAGTGCATCGCCAGGATGATGCCGGTGACGATCTGCATCGCCAGCATCAGCGAAAGCACGCCCCCGAAGGTCCACCAGTAGTTGAGGTTCTTCGGCGTCGGGAACGTCAGGATGGTGTCGCTTGCAAACCGAACGATCGGCAGCCGCATGTCGAGCCAGCGCTCGAAGCCGGTCTTCGGCTCGTAGGTGGAATGTCCGCTCATCTGATCAGCCGACCTTGACCTTGGTGTCCGAGAGGAAGGCGTAGTCCGGGACCGCCAGGTTCAGCGGCGCGGGGCCTTTGCGGATCCGCCCGGAGGTGTCGTAGACCGAGCCGTGGCAGGGGCAGAGCCAGCCGCCGTACTCGCCTTGGCCGAAGGTCGGCACGCAGCCCAGGTGGGTGCAGACGCCGATCAGCACCAGGTATTGCGGCTTGCCGGGCTTGTGGCGGCTCTCGTCGGTGGCGGGATCGCGCAGGTCGGCGTGATCGTCCTTGATCGCCGCCTCGATTTCCTTGGGCGTGCGGTAGCGAACGAACAGCGGCTTGCCGCGCCACTTCACCACCACCTGCTGGCCTTCGACGACCTTGGAAAGATCGAACTCGATGGACGCCAGCGCGAGCGTGTCGCCGGCCGGGTTCATCTGGTCGATGAACGGCCAGGCGAGACCGCCGGCCAGGCCCACGGCCGCGACGCCGGCGGCGATATGGATGAAGTCGCGACGGTTCGGGTCCTCCCCTACAAGGGATGGGCCCGAAGCATGCGGATCGGGATTTGCGCCCACGACGGTGTCGGCCACCTAAAGCTACCCTTCGTTTCGAAGCCCCGAACACATTGGGGCCTACGTCCTTGGACCCTACCGGACGTTCCGGTAAGGCCTTAAAAAGTCACGACAGGCCTGCACGCAACGCACTCACCGGAAGCGCTCGCGCAGTTCCTTCCGTGATTCGTTTTCCCGGCCCGGCTTAACCCGTCGCGGATCGCTTAGAATGCGTTTGGCCCTTTTTCAACCGGACATTCCGCAAAACCTCGGCGCCGCCCTGCGGCTTGGCGCCTGCCTTGGCGTCCCGGTGGAGGTGATCGAGCCCTGCGGCTTCCCGCTTTCCGACGCCGGCGTGCGCCGCGCGGCGATGGACTACGGGGCCCTGGCAGAGATGGTCAGGCGTCCCGGCTGGAGCGATTTCCTCAGCGCGCCCGAGCGCAAGGCCGGCCGGCTGCTGCTGTTCACGACCAAGGGGGCCGCGCCCTTCCACGCCTTCGAATTCCGTGCCGGCGACACCCTGCTGTTCGGCCGCGAGAGCGCCGGCGTTCCCGACGAGGTGCATGCCGCGGCCGACGCACGGCTGTTCATCCCGCTTCAGCCCGGCGCCCGGTCGCTGAACCTCACGGTGAGCGCGGCGATCGCACTTTCCGAGGCGCTGCGGCAGACCAAAGGCTTTCCAACCGCCGCGCCGACCGGCTAGCAAGCAGCCCCATGTCCCCAGTTCCCACCTCACTGCCCCCCGAGATCGAAGAGCGCCGCGCCCGCGCCAGGCAGTGGTTCGAGGCCCTGCAGCAGCGGATCGTGGCGGAACTCGAACGTCTGGAAGACGAGGCGCCGGACGAGCTCTACCCCGACGCGTCCGGCCGCTTCGACCTGCGCCCCTGGACGCGGGAGACCGGGACCGGCGGCGGCGTCGGCGGCCACTTCGCAGGCCGGCTGTTCGAAAAGGCCGGGGTGCACACCTCGTCGGCCACGGCCCGCTTCTCGCCCGAGATGGCCGCCACCATGCCGGGCGCCGACAAGGACCCGTCCTACGTCTCGGCCAGCATCAGCCTGATCGTCCACCCGCGTTCGCCCAGAGTGCCGACGGTGCATATGAACACCCGCTTCCTGTCGACCGCCGAGAGCTGGTTCGGCGGCGGCGCGGACCTGACGCCGACGCTGGACGAGCAGCGCAGCCAGGAGGCCGACGACGCGGTGCTGTTCCACGCCGCGATGCAGGCGGCCTGCGACGCCTACGACCCGGACTGGTACGAACGCTACAAGGCCTGGTGCGACGAGTACTTCTTCCTGCCGCACCGCGGCGAGCCGCGCGGCGTCGGCGGAATCTTCTACGACCGGCACAACTCCGGCGACTTCGAGCGCGACTTCGCCTTCACCCGCGCCGTGGGCGAGGCGTTCCTCGACGTCTATCCGAAGATCGTCCGCCACCGGATGAACGAGCCCTGGACCGAGGAGGACCGCGCCGAGCAGCTGATGCGCCGCGGCCGCTACGTGGAGTTCAACCTGCTCTACGACCGCGGGACCATGTTCGGCCTCAAGGCCGGCGGCAACATCGAGAC
>NZ_JAQGIZ010000226.1 GCF_028290885.1 Phenylobacterium sp. | reverse complement strand
GATCGACCTCTTCGCCAGCGGACTTTAGGCGGTCAGTTGGCCGGCGCTTCCTGCTCGCGGAGCGCTGCGATCCGCCAGGCGTCGCCGGTTCGGACCAGGACGGCCGTCGCGAGACCCTGTTCGCCGGACCTTTCGCCGCCCTGCGGCGTGCGCGCGCCGCGGATCGACCACTCGCCATCGACCACCATCACGCCGGGCGTCACGAGCCTCGTCCGCAGCAGTTTGAGGCCGCCCCGGCTGCCGGCGTACCCTGACGCGAAGGCCTGGGCGTAGAAGGCGGCGATGTCGGCGCGTCCCTGGGCGTGGAAGCCTGTCGGATTGGTGAAATCGCCGTTGGGCGCGAAATAGGCGGCGATGGCCGCCGCGTCGGCGCGGTCCCAGGCCTCGATGTAACCGCGCTGCAGGACTTCGACCGCGGGAGCCGCCGCCGGCGCGCCGGCGGCCGGGAAGCCGGCGGCCGTAAGGGCCATGCCGGCGAAGAGATTTCTAAGCCTGGGCGACACGGACGCCTCCCGAATGCGAGGGAAAGTCGGCGAGCACCGGGCAGGTCCCCGTCGCCGATCGCGCGCGGCAGCCGGTCAGGAAGGTCTCCAGCCTGACCTGCTGCTCCGCCAGCGCCGCCAGCTCGGCCTGGACCGCCGCCAGCTTGGCTTCCGCCGTCTCGCGCACCGCGCTGCAGAAGGCGCCCGGCCTATCGCCGACGTGGCCGAGCAGCTGTTCCACATCCTTCAGCGTGAAGCCGAGGCTCTGGGCGAGGCGCACGTAGCGCAGGATCCGCACCGCCTCGTCGTCATAGTGCCGGTAGCCGCCGTCAGCCGGCCGGACGGGCCGGGGAAGCACCCCGCGGCGCTCGTAGAAGCGGATGGTCTCGACACCCACGCCCGCCTCGCGGGCCAGTCGTCCGATGGTTCGCCGCTGGATCATGCTGATCGCCTCCGTTCGCGTCGAAGGCCTTGTAGCGTCCGTACCCCGGTACGGAGTCAAGCGGCCGAACGCAGCCGCTCCAGGGCGCCCTGCAGGATCCAGGCGGCGGCCATCTTGTCCACCAGGTCGGCGCGGCGAGCGCGGGTGACGTCGGCTTCCTCGATCAGCACGCGGTTGACGGCCATGGAACTCATCCGCTCGTCCCAGAAGGCGATGGGCAGGTCGTTGAGGCGCAGTAGGTTGCGCCCGAACGCCCGGCTCGACTGGCAGCGCGGGCCCTCGGTCCCGTCCATGTTGACCGGCAGGCCGATGACGATCCCCACGGCGCCGCGGCTTTCCATCAGCTTGAACAGGGTCTTGGCGTCGTCCGTGAACTTCGTCTTGCGGATCAGCTCCAGCGGGCTCGCCACCGTGCGCGTGACGTCCGACACCGCCACCCCGATGGTCTTCTCCCCCAGGTCCAGGCCCACGATCGGCGCGTAGGCGGGGAGCAGGGCGGGGAGTTCCAGGAGGTCGACGACGGCCATGGTCCAGCCATAGCCGCCGCTCCCGGCGTCCGCCAGCCGCCGTCAGATGTTGTAGCCGCCGTCCGCGGTCAGGCTGGCGCCGTTGATGTAGCTCGACTGTGGCCCGGCCAGGAACGCGACCAGGCTGGCGATCTCATCCGGCCGTCCCAGCCGACCCAAGGGGCTGGCCGCCTTCAGCCAGGCGTTGTGCGGGCTGTCGGCGGGGTTCATGTCGGTTTCGGTGGGACCCGGTTGGACGTTGTTCACGGTAACGCCCTTCGGCCCGAAATCGCGCGCCAGGCCGCGGGTCATGCCGGCGATCGCCGCCTTGGTGGCGGCGTAGATCGCCCCGCCGCCCACGCCGATGCGGTCGGCGACGACGCTGCCGATCATGATCACCCGGCCGCCGTCGCCGAGGTGCGCGGCGGCGGCTTCCGTGGCCGCAAAAGGCGCACGGACGTTGACTGCGTAAAGTCGGTCGAAGTCGCCCATGTCGTAGCCGGCAGCGCCGCGCATGCCGATGAGGCCGGCGTTGTTCACCAGGATGTCGAGGCGGCCGAAACGCGCCACGGTGGCGTCCACCGCGCCGCGCACGGCTTGCGGGTCGGCGCTGTCGGCCCGCAAGGCCACGGCGCGGCCGCCGTCGGCCTCCACGGCGGCTACGACCTTCTGCGCCTCGGCTTCCGCCCTGGCGTAGGTGAAGAACACGTCGGCGCCGTCGGCGGCCAGGCGGCGGACGATGGCGGCTCCGATACCTCGCGAGCCTCCCGTGACGAGGGCTGCCTTGCCGGCGAGGGGCGGGGTGGTCTGGGCGGTCATAGGATTTGTCCTTCTGTTTTTTATTGGAACGAGCAGTCCAGAATTGGACGCGATGGAGCGGGGGCGCGGTGCTGTTGGCTAGCGGGGTTTCAGGCTGTCGACGGCGAAGCCGGCGATTTCGCGAAGCGTCTCGGCGGGGGCGCCGGCCTTGGCCTGAACCTTCAGGCCGGCCAGGGTGGCGGCGATGAAGCGGGCGGCGGACCGGGCGTCCACGGACGGGGCCACCTCGCCGTCCGCCTTGCCGGCCTGCAGCAGGCGGACCAGTTCGCCTTCCAGGAGGTCATGGCTGGGTCTGGCGGCGGCGAGCACGTCCGGGTCCTGGCCGAATTCGCAGACGGCGTTGACGCCCATGCAGCCGCGGACGCGCCGCGGCTCGGGCTCGTTGGCGAAGCGCAGCAGCAGGGCCTTGATGGCCTCGGTGGCGGGCGAGCCGCTGCGCAGGTCCGCCAAGTGGCCCGCCACGCTCTCGGTGTTGTAGCGGGCGAGCGCCTCCAGGTAGAGCCGGCGCTTGTCGCCGAATGTGTCGTAGAGGCTCTGCCGTCCGATCCCCATGGCGGAGGTCAGGTCGTCGGTGGAGGCCCCGGCGAAACCCTTCGCCCAGAACACCTCGATGGCCGCCTGCAGCGCTGCGTCACGATCGAAGGCCTTGGGTCTCGCCATGCGCCAGACATAGGGTTCTGGAATGATGAGTCAAGAACGCACCGGGCCGCTCTCCCGAGCGAGCGCTTGCAAAGGCGGCCAACAGGCGGCTAACCCACGGCCCTTGAGTTACAGGAGGGCCCGATGGCCATCGACGCAGCGACTGTCCGCAAGGTCGCCAAGCTGGCGAGGATCGCGGAGCCGGAGGAGAAGCTGGAGGGTCTGGCCAGGGAGCTCTCGGGCATCCTCAACTGGATCGAGCAGCTGAACGAGGTCGACACTGACGGCGTCGAGCCGATGGCCTCGGCCGTGCACATGCCCGCGCCGATGCGCGAGGACGTTGTCACCGAGGGCGGCGATCCGGAGGTGGTGCTGTCCAACGCCCCCAAGCGCGCCGGCAACTTCTTCGTCGTTCCGAAGGTGGTCGAGTAAGATGGCCGCGCTCACCTCGCTCACCCTGAAGGCCGCGCTGGACGGCCTGAAGGCCAAGTCCTTCTCTTCCGTCGAGCTGACCCAGGCGCACGTCGAGGCGGTCGAGGCCGCCCGCGCGCTCAACGCCTTTGTCTTGGAAACCCCCGAACAGGCGCTGGCGATGGCGAAGGCGTCCGACGCGCGCCGCGCGGCCGGGACCGCGGGCCCGCTGGACGGCGCGCCGCTGGGCATCAAGGACCTGTTCTGCACCAAGGGCGTCCGCTCGACCGCCGGCTCGAAGATCATCGGCGAGTTCAAGCCGACCTACGAATCCACCGTCACCGCCAACCTGTGGCGCGACGGGGCGGTGATGCTGGGCAAGCTCAACATGGACGAGTTCGCCATGGGCTCCTCCAACGAAACATCGGCCTGGGGGCCGGTGGTCAACCCCTGGCGGAGCCGGGGCGGCAACGCCCAGCTGACGCCGGGCGGCTCGTCCGGCGGCTCGGCTTCGGCGGTGGCGGCGGAGCTGTGCCTGGGGGCCACGGCCACGGACACCGGCGGCTCGATCCGCCAGCCGGCCTCGTTCACCGGCACGGTGGGGATAAAGCCGACCTACGGCCGATGCTCGCGTTGGGGCGTGGTGGCGTTCGCCTCCTCGCTGGACCAGGCCGGGCCGATGGCGCGCACCGTCGAGGACGCAGCCATCCTGCTGACCTCCATGGCCGGCCACGATCCGAAGGATTCCACCAGCCTGCCGGTGGAGACCCCGGACTTCGCTAGCTTCGTCGGCAAGTCGGTAAAGGGCCTGCGGGTCGGCGTGCCGCGGGAATACCGGGTCGACGGCATGCCCGCCGAGATCGACGCCATCTGGGAGCAGGGGATCGCCTGGCTGAAGGAGGCCGGCTGCGAGAT
>NZ_JAQGIZ010000194.1 GCF_028290885.1 Phenylobacterium sp. | reverse complement strand
GAAATCGCCCCGGCCTACGTTTTCCTGGCCTCTCCGCAGACCTCCAGCTTTATCACTGGGGAAATCCTGCCGATTCTGGGCGGCTACAGCGGGGGCTGACGACGGCGCCCCCACGAGGGGCGACGTGAAGGCTGACTGGCTCGACGACTTCATGAAGGCCGAGGCGCTGCCGGAAAGCTTCCGGGAGACCGTGGAGTTGGTCTGCGAGCCGCTGGCGGCCCGCGCCGCGCGCCTGCGCCAGGTCCGCCGGCGGACGCTGACGCTCGGCATCTGCGGCGCCCAGGGTTCCGGCAAGTCGACCATCGTGGCGGTGACCAAGCGGCTGCTGGAGAAGCGGGGCCTCTCCACCGTCGCCCTGTCGCTGGACGACTTCTACCTGCCCAAAGCGGCGCGCGAGCAGCTGGCCAAGGATGTCCACCCGCTGCTCGCGACCCGCGGTCCGCCCGGCACCCACGATATCCGCCTGGCCGGGGCGGTGCTGGACCAGCTCCGCATCAAGGGCCGGGTCGCCCTGCCCTCCTTCGACAAGGCCACCGACAACCGCCGCCCGCGTGGCGGCTGGGAGACCGTCGCCACGCCCGTCGACATTGTGCTGTTGGAGGGCTGGTGCGTCGGCGCGGTGGCCCAGGGCGCGGCTGCGCTGCGCCAGCCGGTCAACGACCTGGAGCGGGACGAGGACCCGCAGGCCGTCTGGCGCACCTACGTCAACGACCAGCTCGACCGCCCCTACCAGGAGCTGTTCGCGCGCTACCAGGAGCTGATCATGCTCAAGGCGCCGAGCTTCGAGGCCGTGCTGGCCTGGCGCACCGAGCAGGAGCACAAGCTCCGCGCGCGAATCGGCCAGGGCATGTCGGACGCCGAGGTCGCCCGCTTCGTCGCCCACTACGAGCGGCTGACGCGCTGGATCCTGGCGGAGATGCCGGACCGGGCCCGCTGGGTGGTGCAGCTGGACGAGGCCCGTCGGCCGCTGCCCGAAGTCCCGCTGGACTGATCTGACCTGGCGCGCCCGGCAGGGCTCGAACCTGCAACCACCAGCTTAGAAGGCAGGTGCTCTATCCAGTTGAGCTACGGGCGCCCGTCAGGGGCTCTAGTGCGTCCAGGGGACCTTACGGCCGAAGGCGAAGTTGTCCGCATAGGCCTTGATGATCTGTTTCGCGGGCTTGGGGTCGATCAGCTGGAAGGCGATGCCGTGTTGGTCGGCATAGCGGACCGCCTCCGCCTTGGTCTCGAAGCCCAGCCGCACCTGGCTCGATTCCGTGTCACCGGTCTGCGTCCATCCCATCAGCGGATCCGGTCTGCGCGCGTCCTTCGGCTCGAACTCCAGGACCCACTCCTTGGTCTTGCCCTTGCCGGACTGCATGGCGGTCTTGGACGGACGAAAGATGCGCGCGAGCATTCGATACCTCAGATCTCAGCCGGCGCGTGGTCGGGGCGGCAGGATTTGAACCTGCGACCCTCTGCTCCCAAAGCAGATGCGCTACCAGGCTGCGCTACGCCCCGAGGGCGCCGGCGGCCTTGCGATATAAGCGTTTTCGGCTTTCGGCAACGGAAGCCGTAACCTTAGAATCTTTGCTTGGTCGCTCTTCCTGATCGGCCGACTTGTTCCAAGTCGGCCGGGAAACGCTCTACCCCCCTCGGCTCATCAGCTTGAAGACGCCCGAACAGCGAACCACGTCGTGGCCGCCGACGTAGGCGCGGCCGTCGGCGAAGGCGACTTCGCGGGTGGCCCGCGTGAGCCGGGCCTCGCCCATCACCCATTCGCCGACCCGGGCCATATGCAGGAAGTCGATGGAGAGATGGATGGTCACGGCGGTCTTGCCCGTCCCGCGCCAGACGGCGCCGGCCAGCACACCGTCCATGAAGGCCGACAGCATGCCGCCATGCACCAGGCCCAGGCCGTTGGCGTGGCGCTTCAGGGCGAAGAAGGCCTGCTCGGCCGTCCGCCCGTCGCCCTCCCGATAGAAATAGGGCCCGTTGGCGGTGGAGAACCCGCCCCGCCCCTCGGAAAGCACATAGCCCTCCGGCGGCGCGGGGCTGGGCTCGTCCTCGCGCCCGGTTCCCCGGTTCATCTGGTTGCGCCCTTCGGCGGCGTCAGGCGGATTTCGTAGAGGTGCGGCCAGTTCTTGCCGGTCACGAACAGGCGGTCGTGCTCGCAGTCGTAGGCGATCCCGTTCAGGACGGCGTCGGCGTCACGTGAGCGCAGGGTCTCCGGCAGGCCGGTGAGGTCGATCCAGGCCTTCACGGCGCCCGTCTGCGGATCGATGCGGGCGATCTGGTTGGTCTGCCAGATGTTGGCGAGGATCTCGCCCTTCACCCACTCCAGCTCGTTCAGGTTGAACACCGGCTGGCCGTCGGCCGTCACGGCGATCCGGCGGACTTCGCGCAGCGTCACCGGGTCGAGGACGCGCAGCGTCGGCGAGCCGTCGCTCATGATCAGGTTCTTGCCGTTCTGGGTGAGCGCCCAGCCCTCGCCGCGATAGTGGAACGTCGCCTTGCGGGCCAGCGTCTTCAGGTTCCAGCGGAAGCCGACCTCATTGCGCCAGGTCAGGCTGATGATCTCGTCGCCCCAGTTGACGATGCCCTCTCCGAACAGGTTCGGGGCGATGGACCGCGACTGCAGCACGGCGCCGTCCTTCAGGCGCACCTTGCGGATGGTCGAGCGCCCCTCGATGCCGGTGCTCTCGAACAGCAGGCCGTGCAGGTAGAAGAGGCCCTCGGTGTAGGCCTGGTCGTCGTGCGGATAGACCGCCTTGACCTCATAACCCTGGATCGGAACGGCCGCCGCGGCCGAGGCCCCGGCCATGGCCAGCAGAAGCGCAAGGACGCGCATCATCCGGAAGGTCGTGTCGGCGGGCCGGGGCGGCGGGCGATGCGGAGACGGCAAACCAAACCCCGGACGTCAGGAGAGCCCTATTTGGGGCAGTCGGCGCGGGCAGGCAAGGCCGCCGGGCCTAGTGTGCTGGATTTGAAGTTCGCCACTCTCACGGGCCACGCGCCGAGCGTACTTCAAATCCAAGAAGCACACTAGTAAGATAGACGTGCTTGTTTCCTCATCGATTCCGAAGTTCGCCAAAGCCGGCCGCAAGCGCTTGCGAACTTCGGAATCGGGACACTAGTCCGGATCGGGAACTTCGATCTCGGCGACCACCAGGCCCTTGGGGCCCTCGGCGAAGCGCACCAGGACCTCGTCGCCGGGCTGCAGGTCTTCCATGCCCGAGCGGCGCAGGGTCTCGATGTGGACGAAGATGTCGCCGGGCTCCAGGTCGCGCACCACGAAGCCGTAGCCCTTGGTGCGGTTGAACCATTTCACCTTCGCGCGCTCCAGCGGGCCGGTGGCGGCCGCCGGGCGGCGCGGCGGCGGACGGCTGGCGAAGTCCGCGCGCAGGAAGGACTCGCGGGAGCCGCCGTCGCGCGGACGGCGCTCGGCCGGCGGCGGAGCTGCGCTCTCGTCGATCTCGACGACTTCGGCCACCTGCCAGCCCTTCGGCCGGCGGACCACGTCGCAGGTGATGACCGCGCCCTCCAGCGCATGCTCCCGCCCGCAACTGCGCAAGCTCGTCACATGCAGGAGGACGTCCTTCAGGTCCGTCTGGCTCGGGTCGTCCGGCACGATGAAGCCATAGCCCTTGCCGGCGTCGAACCACTTGACGCGACCGCTGATCCGTACGGCTTCCGCCACCGAATCCACTTGTTCAAACTCGTAACCAGCCATCTGCCCCTCGGCCCGTTACTCTCCCGATCCCGACTTCGGACTGAGCCAATCATAACAGTGTTCTGGTAACGCGACTTGGTCAACGCGTAAAATGCACGCCAAGGCAAAGGCGCGCCGGCGATCCGACAAAAAAGGGGGATTCGCGTGGCAGTCCCTAGGGGAGTCGAACCCCTCTCTCCAGGTTGAAAACCTGGCGTCCTAACCGATAGACGAAGGGACCGCGTGGCGCGAAGGGCGGCTCTATATCCGCCTTCCCGGGGGGGTGCAAGACTGCCGGGCCCGCATCCGGCCCCGCTCAGGCCCGGCGGGGATCGGCGACGTCCTCGATCTCGAATTCCACGCCTTGGCGGCCCTGCCAATCGTCCGGCTTCAGACGGCCGGCCACGTGGATGGCGCCGCCCTCGGTCAGCAGCCGGCGGCCGGCCTCGGAGCCCTCCACCCGCCAGGCCACGGCCTTCAGCCTGCCGCCGGAGCCGTCGGTGAGCGTGCAGCGCACGTGGCCGCCCCTGAGCGCCATCGGCCGCTCCACGCGTACGTCGGCCGCGGCGAACATCGGCTCGACATTGCCCGGCCCGAACGGGGCCATGCGCTGGAAGTCCTGCCAGAGCGCCCGGTCGCAGCCGCGGGCGGTGACCAGGGCGTCGATCTCCAGCCCGTCTTCGGCAGCCGCGATCTCCGTTTCGGCCGCCAGTCGCTCGCAGAGGAAGGCGCGCAGCTCGGGGATGGTGTCGGGCCGCACCGACAGCCCCGCGGCCATGGCGTGGCCGCCGCCGGCCAGCAGCAGGCCCTCGTCGTAGGCCGCCTGCACGGCGCGCCCGAGGTTCACCCCGGGCTGGGAACGGCCGGAGCCCTTGCCGACGTTGGCCGCGCGGTCGACGCCGACCACCACCACCGGCTTGCGGTACTTTTCGCGCAGCCGCCCGGCGACGATGCCGATCACCCCCGGATGCCAGCCGTCGGCCGCCACCAGCAGCATGGGCGCCTCGCCCTGGTTGCTTTCGGTCTCGATGTGGGCGATCGCCGCCTCGGTCACCTCGCGCTCGACTTCCTTGCGCGAGGCGTTCAGCGCGTCGAGCTCCGCGGCGAGGCCCCTAGCCTCCTCCGGATCGTCGGTGGAGAGCAGGCGTGCGCCCAGGTCGGCGCGGCCGATGCGTCCGCCGGCGTTGATCCGCGGGCCGAGGATGAAGCCCACGTGGAACACCGAGGCCGGGCCCTGGCTGTTGGCGACCTCCAGCAGGGCCTTCAGCCCCGGATTGCGCCAGGCCGACATCACCTTCAGCCCCTGCGCCGCCAGCGCCCGGTTGAAGCCGCGCAGCTCCGTCACGTCGCAGATCGCCCCCATGGCGGCGAGGTCGAGCCATTGGCGCAGGTCGGGCTCGGGCCGGTCGCCGAACAGGCCCCGCTTGCGCGCCTCGCGGTTCAGGGCGGCCAGCAGGACGAAGGTCACGCCGGCCGCCGCCAGATGGCCCTGCCCCGAGACGCAGTCGGGCCGATTGGGGTTCACCAGGGCCGCGACGTGGGGGATCTCTTCGCCGCGCATCAGGTGGTGGTCGATCACCACGACCTCGAGGCCGATCTCCGCGGCGCAGGCCAGCGCATCGTGCGCCGCGGCCCCGCAGTCGACGGTGATCACCAGCTCGGCGCCGTCGGCTTTCAGCCGGCGGAAGGCGGCGGGTGACGGGCCGTAGCCCTCCAGGATGCGGTCGGGAACGTAGATCGGCAGCTCGTAGCCGAGCGCGCGGAACCAGCGGACCAGCTGGGCGGCCGACGAGGCGCCGTCCACGTCGTAGTCGGCGAACACCACCAGCGGCCGCCGGCGCTCCAGCGCGTCCACCAGGACCTCGGCCGCCCGGTCCATGTCGGTGAACGACGACGGGTCGGGGAACAGCGCCTTCAGGGTCGGGTTGAGGTAGGTCTCGCCCTGCTCGGCCAGCACGCCCCGCGCCGCCAGCGCCCGGGCCAGCGGTTCGGAGAGGCCGTGGCTGAGCTGATGGCGGCGCACCAGCTCCGGATCGGCCGCCCGCTCGCGCCACAGCCGCCCGGAGAGCGAGCGCGTGACGCTGAGGTAGCCGACCTGTGGGCTGCCGTCCGCCAATTCCCGCTCCTCCCGCCGTTCAGGCACGCACTATCGGCCCCAGCCCGGCGAGTCGCCAGCGGGCAGGCGTGACTTAGGGTAGCGGCGGGCTGCGTCAGAAACGGACGCAAGCGGAGGGGTTAGGCGGAGTTGAAGGCGGCGGGGGGGACAGGTCCCTCCGCCGCCCGGTCGCCCTCGGGCGGCTGGCCGCGCGCGTCGAGCCCGGAGCCGGCAGACGCGGCGAGCCCTTGCGCCCCATCCATTGGCGCGGCCGTCGCCGGACGGAGTCCGGACGCCGCCAAGCCCAACTCGCCTTGGATGCGGGCGATGAGCGTTTCGATGGGGGCGTCGAGGAAGCCCTCGGCCAGCGCGTCGTCGCCCAGCCGGTCGTCGAGTTCGCAGATCAGCAGCTCGGCCTCGTCGCCCTCGGCTTCGGCCCAGATGGCGCGCTCCACAGCGCCGCGGACCTGGGCCTTGCGCTGCCGGGCCTTGGCCTCGTCGCGCTGCTCGGCGTCGCGCCGGTCGTCGTGATCCTGCCGGCGCCGCTCGCGGTCAAGCTTGGCCTCGAGCGCGATGGTCTGGCGCACGGACCGCGAGATGCGGTGGAACGCCAGACCCAGCGCCTGCGCCTCCTCCGCCGTCTCGGCCGCCAGCGCCTTGGCGTGCAGCCCACGCGCCAGCGTCAGGCCAAGCTCGGAAAGCTCCGCCAGGATGCGGTCCTGCCGCTCCATCCTCGCCGCTGCGTCAGACATGAACAAAGCAAGAACACATGAGGGCCGGTCTGTCAAATTTTAGATGAGTTGGTTTCACCCCCGGAGCGGACATCGGCTCGCGAGCGAACGGCGTACAGTCGCGCGGGTCCGCAATGTCGCGCGTGATCATTCCCCAATAGGATAGATCATATCGCCGCCCGCCCTCATCCTGGCGGGCTCAAGTGGAGCTATCTCGTGCAACGGCCCAGCCGGGGAACCGCAGGAGACCGCAAATGACGAAGTTCGAGACTTACAGCGGCGCCTTTCCGAACGCCGCCCTTCGCCGGAAGGCGAACGGAGTCCTCGAGGTCTACGCCGCGTGGTCGACGAAGGCGCGGGATATGGATTGGCGCTGGAAGGCATCAGCGCCGCCGAGGTCGCCCGCGCCGGCGCCTCGGCCTAGCGCCCGGACTCGTTAACGCGCAACCATAACCTGATTGACGCAAGCTGGACGCAGGCAAGGTAATTGGCGGCAAGCTTATCGTAACGCGTCGCCACCGGACGACATTGCTTGATCCAATTGAAGAAACGCTCGAACCTGTTGTGGGCACGGTAGAGATAAGAGCCGAAGCAGATTGGGTCGTTGCGATTGCTTTTTGGCGGGATGTTGGCCCATGCGCCTAGACGACCAAATGATGATCGCCTGAAATTAGAGCGTCGAGGTGAATCCCATGGTTTTCTGGATCGCGAGCGTCGTTGGATTGGGGATCGCTTATCTCTTCGGTTCTACGCCCACAGGCTATCTGGCGGGGAAACTGCTCAAGGGCATTGATATCCGAGAGCACGGCTCCAAATCCATTGGGGCGACCAACGTATTGCGAACCCTGGGGAAATGGCCTGCGTTGGTGGTGGTCCTGGTAGATGTGCTGAAAGGTGTGGGAGCGATCGTCTTTGCCCGCTGGTTTTATCCTTGGCTCTATACATTGCCGTCCGTCACGCCACCCACAGCGCCTGATCTGCAAACCTGGGCGCCTTGGGCTGTTTGCCTGGCCGGACTTGCCGTGTTGTTGGGGCACAGCCGTTCGGTTTGGTTGAATTTTGCAGGCGGCAAATCCGCTGCGACGGGGCTCGGCGTGTTGCTGGCGATGTCTTGGCCCGTCGGTTTGGGCGCCGCGACGGCTTTTGGCGTCGTGGTGGCTGTTTTTCGGATCGTTTCCCTTGGCTCGATGCTCGCGGCTTTGACCGCGATCGTCCTCGTCTGCGCCCTGGAGCAACCGGCGCCCTATCGGCTGCTGGTGATTGCAGGCGGCGTCTACGTGATCGTGCGCCATCGCGCCAATATTCAGCGGCTGCTGGCTGGGATAGAGCCACGCGTGGGGCAAAGCGGCCCAGGACCGAAAGCAGACCCGCAGATCTAGTGCGTGCACTCTGGGACTGTCGAGATCGCCAACATGGGCTGCTTGTGACCCATCGCGACATACTGCGTCACCGCAAGATCTCGGTCGCTTTCGGTGCGAAGCGGACCTCCCGAAATTTATGAGTGCGCGCCCTAGCCCGCTGACGGCTGCGAGAGTTCCCGCTCGACGAAGGCCGCGAAGGCGCGGGCCTTGGCCGTCGGCATGCGGCCGTGGGAGACGTCCGCGCGGGTTCGGTGAAACGGGTCGCCTCGGCCGTGGGCGAGGGCTCGGTCGTCGTCCAGGCGGTTCACGCCCGGCTTGCGGCTCTACGCCAGCTCGAGGCGGGCGAGCCAGTCACCCTGTGAGACGGAGGGCGTTGGCTTGGCGTGTCCTTGGCTGACTCTCAGAAGCAGACCTTGCGAACGTCAGCTATGAGCCGAGAGACCCCGCGCCTGGCCCCTCCTCCTACACCGGCCGCTTCATCCGCACTTCGCGCGCCGTGCGCGTGGCCGAGTTCAGCACCAGGGTGTGGGTGTGGACGAAGCCGCCTTCCAGCTTCACGCCGTCGAGCAGGGCGCCGTTGGTGACGCCGGTGGCGGCGAAGATGGCGTCGGCGCGGACCATCTCGTGCAGGTCGTACTTCTTGTCGAGGTCGGTGATGCCGACGCGGGCGGCGCGGGCCCGCTCGTCGGCGTTGCGGAACACCAGGCGGCCCTGGAACTGGCCGCCGACGCATTTGAGGGCGGCGCAGGCCAGCACGCCTTCCGGCGCCCCGCCGGAGCCCAGGTAGAGGTCGACCCCGGTCGCAGGATCGGCGGTGTTCATCACGCCCGCCACGTCGCCGTCGGTGATCAGATAGACCCGCGCGCCCACGGCGCGGAGGCCGGCGATGATCTCGGCGTGGCGGGGGCGGTCGAGCACGCAGACGGTGATCTCGGAGGGTTCGACGCCCTTGGCCTTGGCCAGGGCCTTGACGTTGTCGGCCGGGGACTTGTCGAGGTCGATGACGCCGGCGGGATAGCCCGGCCCGCAGGCGATCTTGTCCATGTAGGTGTCCGGCGCGTTGAGCATGGTCCCCTTCGGCGCCCAGGCCATCACCGCCAGCGCGTTGGCCATGGCCTTGGCGGTGAGCGTCGTGCCTTCCAGCGGGTCCAGCGCGATGTCGATCTTGCGCTTGCCGCCCTTGCCGACCTTTTCGCCGATGTAGAGCATCGGCGCCTCGTCGCGCTCGCCCTCGCCGATGACGATCTCGCCGTCGATGTCGAGGTCGTTGAGGGCGGTGCGCATGGCGTCGACGGCGGCCTGGTCGGCGGCCTTCTCGTCGCCGCGTCCGACAAGCTTCCAGGCGGCGATGGCGGCGATCTCGGTGACGCGGACGGCTTCCAGCACCAGGCTGCGGTCCAGGATCTGGGAACTCATCTCTTCAGCGTCTCCGGCCGTTCTTCTCGTGGAAAGGTTAGATGCGGGCGATGCGTAGCAGGCGCGGCCGGTCGAGCACAGCCGGCAGGCCGGCGATCCGCTCGATGGCGGCCTTCAGCACGGATTCGGCCACCGCGTGGGTGGTGAGCACGATGGGCACGCCTCCCTTGAGGATGTCCGGGGCGTTCTCGATGGGCTTCTGCAGGAAGCTCTCGATGGAGACGCCGGCCTCGGCCAGGGTCTCGGAGACCGCGGCGATCACCCCGGGCTCGTCCTTCACGGAGAGGCGCAGGTAGGCGCGCCCGACGCTCTTCGACGGATCGACCGGCGTGAACGGCTTGAGCTGTCCGGCCGGCGCCTGGAAGACCGGGCGGGTGGCGCCGGTCATCACGTCGGCGATATCGGCGGCGACCGCGGCGGCGGTGGGGCCCGAGCCCGCGCCGGGACCCTGGATGAAGATCCGCCCGATCCGCGCACCCTCGATGAACAGCGCGTTCAGCGCCCCGCCCGCCTGGGCCAGCGGATGCGCCAGCGGGGCCAGCGAAGGATGCACGCGGACCAGCACGCCGTCCGGCGAGCGATCGGCGGAGGCCACCAGCTTGATCCGGTAGCCGAGGTCGCGGGCGAGCTGGATGTCCAGCAGGTCGACGCCCTCGATGCCCTCGATCTCGGCGGCGGCGTAGTTGGGGGCGCAGCCGAAGGCCAGCGCCGCCAGGATGGAGATCTTGTGGGCGGCGTCGAACCCGCCGACGTCCATGGTCGGGTCGGCCTCCGCGTAGCCCAGCCGCTGGGCCTCGGCCAGCACCTCGGCGAACGGCCGGCCGGTGGCCTCCATCTCGGTCAGGATGTAGTTGCAGGTGCCGTTGAGGATGCCGGCCACCGACTTGACCTCGTCGCCGACCATGGCCTCGCGCAGCATCTTCACCGCCGGCGTGCCGCCCATCACCGCGGCCTCGAACAACAGCGGCGCGCCCTTGGCCTCGGCGAGCGCGGCGAGTTCCGCCCCATGCTCGGCGATCAGCGCCTTGTTGGCGGTGACCACGGGCTTGCCGGCGCCGAGCGCCGCCTCCACCGCGGCCTTGGCCGGGCCGTCAGAGCCGCCGATCAGCTCCACGAACACGTCCGTGTCCGGCGAGGCCGCCAGCGCCACCGGATCGTCAAACCACGGCAGGCCCGCGATGTCGAACGGCCTCGGGCGCGACCGCGAGCGCGCCGACACGCCGGTCACGACGGCACGTCCGCCGGCCGGGGCGAAGTCCGGCCGCTCGGCCAGGAATTTGAGCAACCCCGCGCCCACGGTGCCGAGACCCGCGACGCCGACGCGCCAGGTGCGTGGTGTAGTCATTGGGCGGCCAGGGTGTTGTGGGCGCGAGCCAGGATCTCGTCGGCCTGGCCGAGGAACTTCTTCACGTTGCGGGCCGCCTGGCGGATGCGGTGCTCGTTCTCGACCAGGCCGACGCGGACGAAGCCCTCGCCGTACTCGCCGAAGCCAACCCCGGGCGCCACAGCGACGCCGGCCTCCTCGATCAGTAGCTTCGAGAACAGCAGGCTGCCGACTTCCCGGAACTTCTCGGGCACCGGCGCCCAGGCGAACATCGAGGCCGAGGGCGAGGGGATGTCCCAGCCGGCCCGCTTCATCGATTCCACCAGCACGTCGCGACGCGACTTGTAGATGCCGCGGATCTCCTCGACGCAGTCCTGCGGGCCGTTCAACGCCGCGGCCGCCGCCACCTGGATCGGGGTGTAGGCGCCATAGTCGAGGTAGGATTTCACCCGGGCGAGCGCCGCGCAGATGCGCTCGTTGCCGACCACCATGCCCACCCGCCAGCCGGCCATCGCGTAGGTCTTGGACAGCGAGTTGACCTCGACGGCGATCTCCTTGGCGCCCTCGATCTGGAGCACGCTGGGCGGCGGGTTGTCGTCGAAATAGATCTCCGAATAGGCGATGTCGGAGATCACCAGCATCTCGTGCTTTTTCGCCAGAGCGATGGCGTCCTTGTAGAAGTCGAGGTCGACGCACTGGGCGGTCGGGTTCGACGGATAGGACAGGATCAGCACGGTCGGCGGCGGCGCGGAGTGCTTCACGGCCCGGCTGACGCCGGCCAGGTAGTCCTCCGGCGACAGGGCCGGCACGTGTCGGATCACCCCGCCGGCCATGATGAAGCCGTAGGCGTGGATCGGATAGGCCGGGTTCGGGCAGACGATCACGTCGCCCGGCGCGGTCAGGGCCTGGGCCAGGTTGGCGAACCCCTCCTTGGAGCCAAGCGTAGCGATCACCTCGCTCTCATGGTTCAGCTTCACGCCGAACCGGCGGGCGTAATAGCCGGCCATCGCCCGCCTGAGGCCGACGATCCCCTTCGACGCCGAATAGCGCCCGGCCTTGGGATCGCGCGCCGTCTCGATCAGCTTGTCGACGATGTGCTTGGGCGTCGGCATGTCGGGATTGCCCATGCCGAAGTCGATGATGTCCGTACCCTGGGCGCGCAGGCGCGCCTTGATGCGGTTGACCTCCTCGAGGACGTAGGGCGGGAGGCGTCGGATGCTGTGGAAGTCGGGGGTCATGTCGAAGGTCTTGCGCCGCGAGCTGCCCGGGTGCGGCTTTCTTCGGAGGTGAAGTCGGGCATGGATAGACTCCGGGCCGGAGCCAGCCAAGCCATGGTTCGATGAATTTTCTGCCTCCGCAGGCCCCTATCTCGGGGGCGGCGGAGGCGGGGTAGCTCGCTTGCGCAGATCCTTGGCGAAGGCCTCGGTGTCCGACTGCTGGGCGGGCGCCAGTTCGGGGCCCGCGGCGGACCGCGCCTGGTCGGCGAAGGTCTCGCTGTTGTTCAGCGTCCAGCTGTCGTCGCCGGTGGCGCGTACGACGTCGGCCCTGGTCTGCTCGATCTGGGCCGCGGCCTGGCCGTACTGCTTGTGCGGACGCACATCCTTCGGAACCGGCGGGATGCCGGCGAAGGTCGGATAGGGCGCGTCGGACCGCACAGTCCTGGCCACCTCGGCGGCGATCGGCGAGCGCGGATCGACCTTGGCGTCCTTAAACGGATTGCCGACGCAGGCCGACAGCATGGCGCAGGCGCCGACGCTCGCCAGAAACTGCGCAGCCACGCCGCTCCGACGGACGTTCACGAAAAGGCTCGACCGGACATCCATTTTCCGGTCCGGTCTTATGCGATGATCGAGATCGGCGAAAGGGCGCACGCGCTTTCGCCGCCGGAGGAACGACCGATGAGCGAGCAAACCTCGCCGGCAAAGGCCGCGAAGGTTCCCAAAGCCGAGAAGCGGGCCGCCAAGTCCGCCCAAGGCAAGGGCGAGGGCAAGGGAAAGCGCAAGGCGAAAGCCAAGTCCAAGGCGAAGGCGATGCCGCCCTTGCCGGAAGAGCAGCCGGCCGCGGCCGCCACGCAGGACCAGGCGGCCCCTGCCCCGCCCCGGGTCGACGTCGCGGCCATGACGGCCGAGCAGCGGGCGCAGGTCGAGAAGCTCTCGATGAACCTCGCCCGCGCCGCGCTCACCGCCCAGGGCGCGATCGCCGAGATGGCGCTGCGCCAGGCCGACCGGCCGGCGGCGCTATCCCCCGACCCGTTCCACGTGGCGCCGGCGCTGACCGAGGTGATGGGCCGCCTCGCCGCCCAGCCCGACCGGCTGATGCGCGCCCAGGCCAACCTGTTCTCGCAATACCTCGACCTGTGGCAGGCGACGGCGCGGCGCATGGGCGGGGAAGCGCCCGACGCGGTCGCAGCGCCGGCCCGTGGCGACAAGCGATTCGCCGATCCCGACTGGGCCGAGAACCCGGTCTTCGACGTGATCAAGCAGTCCTACCTGCTCACCGCCAACTGGATGAACGGCCTGGTGGCCGAGGTCGAGGGCGCCGACCCGATGAGCAAGCGGCGGGTCGAGTTCTTCATGAAGATGCTCACCGACGCCTTCTCGCCGTCCAACTTCCTGGCCTCCAACCCCGCGGCGCTGCGCGAGGTGATGGCCACCGGCGGCGAGAGCCTGGTGCGCGGCATGGAGAACTTCGCCGCCGACCTCGACCGCGGCGGCGGCCAGCTCTCCATCGCCCAGACCGACTACGAGATGTTCAAGATCGGCGAGAACGTGGCGACCGCGCCCGGCAAGGTCGTGTTCCGCAACGAAATCATCGAGCTCTTGCAGTTTTCTCCGGCGACGGAGACGGTCTGCGAAATCCCGCTGGTGATCTTCCCGCCGTGGATCAACAAGTTCTACATCCTCGACCTGCGGCCCGAGAACTCGATGATCCGCTGGCTGGCCGCCCAGGGGATCACCGTCTTCGTGGCCTCCTGGGTCAACCCGACCCCCGAGCTCGCCCATCGCACCTTCGAAGACTACATGCGCGAAGGCATCTACGCCGGGACGCAGGCCGCCATGGAGCAATGCGGCGTGGATCGGGTGAACACCGTCGGCTACTGCATCGGCGGCACCCTGCTCTCTTCGACCCTGGCCCACATGGCGGCCACCGACGACAAGCGGATCGCCTCGGCCACCTTCTTCGCCGCCCAGCAGGACTTCTCGGAAGCCGGCGACCTGCTGCTGTTCACCAACGAGGACTGGCTGGCCGACCTCGAGAAGAAAATGGACGCGGGCGGCGGCGTGCTCTCCGGCCAGGTGATGGCCGACACCTTCAATGCGCTCAGGGCCAACGACCTGGTCTGGTCGTTCTTCGTGAGCAACTACCTGCTGGGCAAGGAGCCAAAGCCCTTCGACCTGTTGTTCTGGAACTCGGACCAGACGCGGATGCCGAAGACGCTGCACCTGTACTACCTGCGCAAGTTCTACGGCGAGAACGCCCTGGCCAAGGGTGAGCTGGTCCTCGACGACGTGAAGCTCGACCTTGGGACGGTGAAGACGCCGATCTACGTGCAGTCCTCGAAGGAGGACCACATCGCGCCCGCCCGCTCGGTCTACAAGGGCGCCAGGCTGTTCGGCGGGCCGGTGACCTTCACACTCGCCGGCTCGGGCCACATCGCCGGCGTGATCAATGCGCCGGCCGCCAACAAGTACCAGCACTGGACGAACGATCAGCTGCCCGCCTCGCTGGAGGAATGGCAGGCCGGGGCCAAGGAGACGGGCGGTTCCTGGTGGCCGCACTGGATCGAATGGCTGAAGGCCAGGTCCGGCAAGCAGGTACCGGCGCGCGATCCGGCGAAGGGCAAGCTGAAGCCATTGGGCGACGCCCCGGGGGAATATGTGAAGGTGAGAAGCTAGCCTTACCTCCTCGCTTCGCGTGGGAGGCAGGTTACTAACGTTTAATGCACGCTACCTTGCACCGCCCAGTACCTTGCGATAGGTCTTGGCTTCGCAAGGAGGCGCCGACGTGCCCGAAGCCATTGAGATCCAGCTGAAGAAGGGGGCGCTCGAGCTTTGCGTGCTCGCCCTCCTCTCGCAGCACGACAGCTACGCCTATGAGATCGCCAGCCAGCTCTCCGAGTCGATCGGCATGGGCGAGGGCACCATCTATCCGCTGATGCGCCGGCTGCAGAACGACGGACTCGTCGAGACCTATCTGGTCGAGTCGCCGTCCGGTCCGTCGCGCAAATATTACCGCCTCACCGAGGCCGGGAAGGCGAGCTTCAGCTCGCAAAGGGCTGCCTGGAGCTCGTTCTCCGGCGCGGTGCAGGGCATTCTGGGAGAGGTGAAATGACCCGTCAGGCGTTCATGGCCCGGTTGCGGGAGGGCCTGCGCGGCCTGCCCCCATCCGCCGTGGCCGACATCGTCGCGGACTACGAGAACCACTTCAACGAGGGCGAGGCCGCCGGCCGCAGCGAGGCCGACGTGGCCACGGCCCTCGGCGACCCCGGTCGGCTGGCCCGCGAGCTGCGCGCCGAAAAGGGCCTTAAGCGCTGGGAAGAAGAGCGCAGCGCCTCAGCCGGCGCGGGCGCGGTGTTCGCGGTCCTGGGGCTCGGCGCCATCGACATCCTGTTCCTGCTGCCGATCCTGATGGGGGTCGGAGGCGCGATGTTCGGCGTCGCCGTCGCGGTGATCGCCGTCTTCTTCGCCGGCGGCGTGGTGTTCGCCGCCGGACCTTTCACCGGCCTGCCCGGCGGCCCGGCCGCCGCAGTTCTGGCCGGCATCGGCTTGATGGCCGGCGCCACCGCGGTCGGAGCGGTGCTCGCGATCTGCACCATCGGCCTGGTCAACGCGCTCGTCTGGTACGGCCGCCTGCACTACCGGCTGCTGAAGCCCGCCCTTGAACCGCAAGCCGCTGGAGGCGTGCAATGATCCGCGTGCTCGTGATGATCGCCGTGACCGGCTTCCTGGTCTCCGTGGTCACCCTTTCGACGGCCGTCGCCATCGGCGGGCCGGACCTGCTGGCCCACGCCGCCTGGGGCCACTGGAGCGGCGACAACACCTGGAGCTGGAGCGACCACCACCATCGCTGGAACCACCGGGGCGGGCGCGACGAGGGCCCGCAGACCACCCGCGAGATGGCCTGGACCGGCGGCGACAGCCTGGAGATCGACGTGCCGGCGGAGGTCACCTACACCCAGGCTCCGGGCCCCGGGAAACTCACCATCACCGGGCCGAAGGACGCTGTGGACGCCCTGGAGATCGACGGCGGCCAGCTGCGGTTCTCCGGAGATCGCCACCACTGGGCTGACCTGACCATCGCCATGACCGCGCCTGCGGTCACCCGCTTCGACCTGCACGGATCGAGCAAGCTGGCCATCGAGGACTACAAGCAGGACAAGCTCAATCTCGACGTCTCCGGCAACGCCGACGTCAGCGCCAAGGGCGAGGCCAAGTCGCTGGAGCTGACCATCGCCGGCTCTGCCGACACCGACCTCTCGGGCCTGAAGCTGGAAAACGCCGATGTCGACATAACCGGCGCCGGCGAGGCGACGCTGGCCCCCACCGGCTCGGCGAACCTCAACATCTCAGGCTCCGGCGACGTGACCCTGCTGACCCGTCCCGCCAGGCTGGAAAGCAATGTCACCGGCTCGGGCAGCGTGCACCAGAAGGATGCGGCCACGCCTTCGCCGCCCGCCCCGACGCCAGCCTCGAAGCCGGGCAAGCGCCTCTAAGCCGGGACGAACTTCAGCGCGACGCCGTTGTTGCAGTAGCGCAGGCCGGTGGGCTTCGGCCCGTCGTTGAAGACGTGGCCATGGTGCCCCAGGCACTGGGCGCAGTGGTATTCCGTGCGCGGCACGCCGATGGCGAAGTCGCTCTTCTTGGCGAGCGCGCCCGGGATCGCGGTGTAGAAGCTGGGCCAGCCGGTGCCGCTCTCGAACTTCCAGTCGGACTTGAAGATTGGCAGCCCGCAGCCCAGGCAGACGAAGGTGCCCTTGCGGTGCTCGTTGAGCAGCGGGCTGGTCCCCGGCCGCTCGGTGTCTTCATGGCGCAGCACCCCGTAGGAGGCTTCCGGCAGCCGCTTCTTCCAGTCGGCGTCGGTGAGCTTGCGGAACGGCGAGGCGGCGTAGGGATCGGCCGCGGCCAGTGCGAGGCCCGGGGCCGCCGCGGCGACGGCTGAGGCCATCAGGAAGCCGCGACGGGAAAGAGCGGAAAGGGTCAAGGTGTCCATGTCCGGATTACGTGGCGCCGCGGCCGATGGTTACAAGCCATTTCAGCGCGCCCCGGCGCAGGTTCACAACCCGGCGCCCTCCTCCAGGCCCAGCATCAGGTTGAGGTTCTGCACCGCGGCGCCCGAGGCGCCCTTGCCGAGGTTGTCCAGCAGGGCCACCAGCCGCGCCTGGGTGCGCTCGGGGTTCGAGAATACGAAGAGCCGCATCCGGTTGGTGCCGTTCAGCCCCTCGGGGTCGAGCGCGGCCACATAGCCCGCCGCGCCGGCGCGGGCCTTGGACAGCTCCGCGCACTCCATCCCGCTCGCCACCTCCACGAAGGCCTCGCCGGCGTAGGCGGCCTCCAGGGCGACGTGCAGGTCCCTGGGGTCCGGCTTGCCGGGCAGCGCCCAGAGCTGCAGCGGGACTTCGACGATCATGCCCTGGGCGTAGCGGCCGACCGCGGGCGCGAACACCGGCGGGTGCTTCACGCCCGCGTGCTGCTGCATCTCCGGCAGGTGCTTGTGCGCCAGCGTCAGGCCATAGACGCGGAAGGCGTCGCTGGTCCCCTCCGGCACAGGGCTCGCCTCGAACTCCTCGATCAGTCCCTTGCCGCCGCCGGAGTAGCCGGAAACGGCGTTGACGGTCAGCGGGAAGTCCGGCGGGATCAGTCCCGCGGCCACCAGCGGCCGCACCAGGCCGATGAAGCCGGTCGGATAGCAACCTGGATTGCTGACCCGCGTCGAGCCGGCGATAGCCGCGCGCTGGCCGGGGTCCATCTCGGCGAAGCCGTAGGCCCAGTCGGGCGCCGTGCGGTGCGCCGTCGAGGCGTCGACGATGCGGACGCTGTTGGACTGCACGAGCGACACCGCCTCGCGCGCCGCATCGTCCGGCAGGCAGAGCACGACGGCGTCGACGCCGTTCAACAGCTCGGCGCGCGCCGCCGGGTCCTTGCGCCGCGCCGGGTCGATGGAGATGACCTCCAGGTCGCTGCGGCGAGCCAGCCGGTCGCGGATCTGCAGGCCGGTGGTGCCGGATTCGCCGTCGATGAAGATCGTGTGGGTCATGGATTTGGCATCCAGATCGGGTGGTCCAGACAAAGAGAAAGGGCGCTTCGGTTTCCCGAAACGCCCTTCCGAAACGCGAGTTTTCGCAGCCTCGGTCTTAGCGCTTCGAGAACTGGAAGCTGCGTCGGGCCTTGGCCTTGCCGTACTTCTTGCGCTCCACCACGCGGCTGTCGCGGGTGAGCAGGCCGTGCGGCTTCAGCACGGCGCGGAGCTCGGGCTCGTAATAGGTGAGCGCCTTGGAGATCCCGTGGCGGATCGCACCGGCCTGGCCGGAGAGGCCCGAGCCCTGCACGGAGACGACCACGTCGAACTGGCCCGCGCGGTCGGCGAGCTCCATCGGCTGGGCGATCATCATCCGCAGCACGGGACGCGCGAAATAGACCTCCTGGTCGCGGCCGTTGATGGTGATCTTGCCCTTGCCGGGCTTGATCCAGACGCGGGCGATGGCGTTCTTGCGCTTGCCGGTGGCGTAGGAGCGGCCTTGGGCGTCGACCTTGCGCTCGTGGACGACGACGTCCTCGGCCGCCTGGGTGCCCAGGCCCTTCAGGGCGTCGAAACCGGTGGGAGCTTCGGGGGTGTTGGCTTCCGACATGCTTACGCGCTCCGCACGTTCTTGGCGTTCAGCTCGGCGAACGCGATGGTCTCGGGGTTCTGGGCGGCGTGCGGGTGCTCGGCGCTGTTGTAGACGCGCAGGTGCGTCAGCTGCTTGCGGGCCAGGGGGCTTTCCTTGGGCAGCATGCGCTCGACGGCCTTCTCGAGCACGCGCTCCGGGAAGCGGCCGTCGAGGATCTGGCCGGCGGTGCGCTGCTTGACGCCGCCCGGGTGGCCGGTGTGCCAGTAGTAGATCTTGTCGCTGAGCTTCTTGCCGGTGAACTTCACCTTGTCGGCGTTGACCACGACGACGAAGTCGCCGCAGTCCACGTGCGGGGTGTAGTCGGGGCGATGCTTGCCGCGAAGACGGTTGGCGATGAAGGTCGCGAGGCGGCCGACCACGGCGTTCTCGGCGTCGATCACGATCCACTTCTTCTCGACCTCGGCGGGCTTCAGCGAAGCCGTGGTCTTCATCATGGGAAACTCATCCGGATCTTGGGCCGGAGCAAAGGGGCCCCGGCGTGAGCGGGCGCATATGCCGACAATGCCGACAGCTGTCAACACACGCCGGACAGCTTATAGCTATCCCATTGAAAATAGACGAGTTAATTGATACGGTAATATATTACCGCTTCTCGTTCTTGGCCTGGGCTTCCTCGGCCAGGTAGGCGACGCTGAGTGTCTTCATCTCCTGCGCCTTGGGCAGCAGGGTCGGGTAAAACTGCACGAAGGTGGTGTCCACCGCGGCGTGCTGCTCGTGGCAGACGTTGCAGGGCGAATTCTGCGGCAGGGCGGACGCCGGCGCGTCGCCGTTCAGCGGGAAGAAGGCCCAGCCGCTCTTGAAGCGGGCGACGTCCTTGACGTGGGCCTCGGCGCCCACCTTGGCGGTCTGGAACTGGCCGACCTTGTTGATCGAACCCCGGCCCTGCCCTTTGCGCACCTCCAGCACCATGATGGTCTTGTCCGGCCAGGTCCCGGTCTTCTGGAAGGCGGCGTAAGCGGCCGGATCGACGAACACCGAGTCGAACAGGTGCTGCGACGGCTCCGCGCCCTCCACATAGGCCATGTCCATGCCGGTCGAGAGGTAGATCCAGGTGCGGTAGTCCTTGGGGACCACCAGCTTGCCGTCGGCGGTGTAGGCGACGGCCGGGGCCGCGACCTGCGCCCGCGAAACCGCCGTCGCGGCAAGTCCGCCCGCCACGGCGACGGCTATGGCCGCCAAAAAGATCCGAACCCGCGATCGCATGTCTCAACCCCCAGATGCACGCCCAGTGCATGGCGGTTGTGAGCTGCCCGGACGGGCTTCGCAATGACGAGAAACCGGCGATTTCGGACACGATCCGGAGCGACCGGATCGGCGGCGATCTAGATCCGCCGCACCCGCCAGGCGAAGGCCACCGCGAGGCCCAGCGTCAGGGCCGCGGTCAGCTGGTGGACGAGGCTGAGGCCCAGCGGCGCGCGGGCCATCAGGGTGGCGATCCCCAGCGAGGCCTGCACGGCGACCAGCACGGCGACGCCGGCCGCCAGCTGCTTGGACTCCTGCGCCAGGTAGTTCGACCGCCAGGCGCCGATGGCCAGGCCGATCGCCGCGACCAGCAGCAGATAGGCGGCCAGCCGGTGGTGCAGTTGCACCGCGCCCTGGCTGTGCGCCAGCGTCGCCCAGAGGCCGCGGCCCGCGTAGTCCTGCGGGACGAGGCGGCCGGCGAACAGCGGCCAGTCGTTGTAGACGAGGCCCGCATGGTTCCCCGCCACCAGGGCCCCCAGCAGGATCTGGACGTAGATCAGCGCCAGGAGCGCCAGGGCGCGGCCGCCCCAGGGGCTGGGCAGGGTCTGGCGCGCCCAGCCGGCCCAGGCGTCCAGCGCTGTCCAGATCAGCGCGCCCAGCAGGGCGAAGGCCAGGCCCAGGTGGATCATCAGCCGCTCGGGGGCGACGTAGACCCGTTCCGAAAGCCCGCTCGCCACCATCCACCAGCCGACCAGGCCTTGCAGCCCGCCCAGCACGAAGAGGCCGGCCAGCCGCCAGAACAGCCGGCGCGGGATCTCGCGGCGCACCGCGAACCACAGCAGGGGCACGGCGAACACCACGCCGAGCAGGCGGCCCAGCAGCCGGTGCGACCACTCCCACCAGTAGATGAAGCGGAACTGGTCGAGCGTCATGGTCGGATTGACGAAGCGGAACTGCGGGATCGCCCGGTAGCGCGCGAACTCCGCCTGCCAGTCGGCGAGACTCAGCGGCGGCAGGACGCCGGAGATCGGCCGCCACTGGGTGATCGACAGCCCCGACCCCGTCAGCCGCGTCACCCCGCCCACCAGCACCATGGCCAGCACCAGCGCGGCCACGGCGAGCAGCCAGATCGCCACGGCGCGGGAGCGGTCGGAACGCAGGAACGAGGTCATCGGGCGGGCGTGGGGGCGGGCATAGCGGGCGGGACCGGGCGTCAATCAGGCTGAACTTTGTCGCGGCCTACCTCGGAACGGCCCGCCCGTCCACGCTTGCGCTTTCACGAGCGGCCGGCGGCGGCTAAGCACGCCCGATGAACCCGCGCCTGCGCAAACTCATCGGCCTGGTCGGCATCCTGGCCTTCCTGCTGTTCTACGTCGGCCTGGTGATCCGCGCCGCGCAGTACGTCCCCGACCACGGCCCCTGGCAGTTCGCCTTCTACGCGCTCGCCGGCGTCTGCTGGGGCGTGCCGATCCTGCCGCTCATCTCGTGGATGAACCGGGGGCGGTAGCCGTTTTCGGGATTGCGGCGACGATGATCGCCCGCCTATAAGGCGCGCTCGCCGCGAGGCGTCGGAGCGTAGCGCAGCCTGGTAGCGCACTTGACTGGGGGTCAAGGGGTCGCAGGTTCAAATCCTGTCGCTCCGACCATTCGCCGATCATCCCCCAAAATGTGATCGTCATGACGAGCTTTAGGGCTTGAGCAGGGCGTCGAGCCGCTGCTTGGCGGTCTCGAGGTCGCCGAGCGCCGCGAGGAGGCCGTCTCGGCCGGCGGCCGGCGCTGCCGCTCCAGCCGAAGCGGGCGAGATCCCCTCCCCGTCGCCGGCGCTGACCAGGCGGCGCAGGCCTTCTTCGCGGTGCAGGCGCTGGACGCCCTTGATAGTGTAGCCCTCGTCGTGCAGCAGGCGCCTCACCCCGCGCAGGACCGTGATGTCGGAGGGGCGGTAGAATCGGCGGCCGCCGGCGCGCTTCATGGGGCGGATGAAGGCGAACTTGGTTTCCCAGAACCGCAGCACATGCTGTGGCACGTGAAGCTCGTCCGCCGCTTCGGAGATGGTCCGAAAGGCTTCCGGGCCCTTGGCCACGGTCTAGAGCGCCCCCACCGCAGCTATCCTCGGCCCAGGGCGCGGTCGACTCGCGCCTTCATGACCTGCGAGGCGCGGAAGCCGATCACCCGGCGCGGCTCGATGGCGGCAGGCTCGCCGGTCTTGGGGTTGCGCCCCATGCGCGCGCGCTTGGCGCGGACCTGGAAGACGCCGAACCCGGAGAGCTTGACCTGATGCCCCTTCTCCAGGGCGACGGCCATCAGCTCGAGCACGCGCTCGACCAGCTCGCCGCAATCCTGGCGGGTCAGGCCCACTTCCTCGTGGACCGCCTCACAGAGATCGGCCCGCGTAACCGTCGCGCCCTTCATGCTCTCCCGTTCCCCCGTCGCGATACCGTCAACGTGCCCTGATTGTCCTATCTCGTCAAAGACTTCAAGCATCGGATTGCTCGTTGCGGTTAAGCCTATAGCCGAAGAACGCAGGCGCCCCAGGTCAGGCCGCCGCCCATCGCCTCCAGCAGCAGCATGTTCCCGGGCTTGATCCGCCCGTCGCGGACCCCCTGGTCCAGCGCCAGCGGGATGGAGGCCGCCGAGGTGTTGGCGTGCCGGTCGAGGGTGGTGATCACCTTGGCCTCGTCGATGCCGAGCCGGCGGGCGACGCCCTGCAGGATGCGCAGGTTGGCCTGATGGGGCACGAACCAGTCGACGCTGGACACCTCGATGCCCGCGTCGGCGGCGGCCGCCGTCACGGCCTCGGAGATGTTCACCACCGCGTGGCGGAACACCTGGTTGCCCTGCATCCTAAGCTTGCCGACCTGGCCGTTGGTGGAGGGGCCGCCGTCGACGAACAGCAGCTCCTGCTTGGTCCCGTCGGCGCGCAGGGCGAAGCCCAGCAGGCCGCGGTCGGCGGTAGTCCCCTCGCCCGCGCGCGGTTCCACGACGACCGCGCCGGCCCCGTCGCCGAACAGCACGCAGGTGCCGCGGTCGGTCCAGTCCATCAGCCGGGTCATGGTCTCGGCCCCGATCACCAGGGCGCATTGCGAGCGGTTGCGGGCCACGAAGCCGTCGGCGACCGACAGCGCATAGACGAAGCCCGAGCAGACCGCCTGCACATCGAAGGCGATCCCCACCGGGCAACCCAGCTTGCGCTGCACGATGGTCGCGACCGCCGGAAAGGTCAGGTCGGCGGTGGTGGTGGCGACGATGATCAAGTCCACCTCGTCGGGCGTGCGGCCCGCCGCCTCCAGGGCCCGGCGCGCGGCGGCGACCGCGAGATCGGAGACCGGCTGGTCGTCGGCCGCCTGGTGGCGCTGGCGGATGCCGGTGCGCTCGACGATCCATTCGTCGGAGGTGTCCACGAACTTGGCGAGGTCGTCGTTGGTCACCACGCGGTCGGGCAGATAGCCGCCGACGCCGGTCACCGCGCTACGCAGCACGCTCGTCACTCGCGAACTCCTTGGGCGACCTCTGCAGCAGGCGCGGGCGAGGGCTCGGCAAGCGCATCCGGAAGCCGTCTCATATTCCGTTCTATCTCGGCGGAGAAGTCGCTGCGGGCCAGGTCCGCGGCGAGCCGGATCGCGCCTGCGAAATCGCGGTCGCTGGCCCCGCCATGGCACTTCAGCACGATGCCGTTCAGGCCCAGCAACGGGGCGGCGGGCGTCGGGGTCAGCCGCTCGCGGAACCGCATCAGCGCCGACCGCGCGAGGATGGCGCCCAGCGTCGCGGTCAGGCCGGAGGTCAGCGCGTTGCGCAGCTCGGCGTTGATGAACCGGGCGGCGCCCTCCATGGCCTTCAGCGCCACGTTGCCGGTGAAGCCGTCGGTGACGATCACGTCCACGGCGCCGCGGGTGATGTCGTCGCCCTCCACGAAGCCGCGGTAGTCGAGGTCGATCTTGCCCTCGCGCAGCACGCGGTTGGCCTCGCGCACCTCCTCGTGGCCCTTCATCTCCTCGGAGCCGACGTTCAGCAGGCCGACGGTGGGCCGGGGCACGCCGTGCGCGGCGCGGTGGTAGGCCTCGCCCATGATGGCGAACTCCACCAGCCGTTCGGCGTCGCAGTCGATGTTGGCGCCCACGTCGAGGAAGGTGGTGACCGAACGCGCGGTCGGGATGCTGGTGACCAGGGCGGGGCGCTCCAGGTCGGCGCTCATCCGCAGGATCAGCTTGGAGATCGCCATCAGGGCGCCGGTGTTGCCGGCCGAGACCGCCGCCACGGCCTGGCCGTCGCGCACCGCCTCCACGGCGTTCCACATCGAGGTGCCCTTGCCGCGGCGTAGCGCCTGGGCAGGCTTTTCGTCCATGCCGATCACCCGCTCGGCGTGGCGGATTTCCACCCGGCGGGCGGCCCCCGGCTGCTTGGCCAGGCCCGCGGCGATCACCTTCTCGTCACCGTGCAGCAGGAAGCGCACGGTTTCCGGCAAGGCCGAGATCGCGCGCACGACGGCCGGGATCACCACGGGCGGTCCGTGGTCACCGCCCATGGCGTCGATGGAAATCACCAGTGGCTGGGTCAAGACGGCGCTTTGGTCCTTCGACGGGTCCCGCCGGATTCGCCGGGGACGATAGCGCCGGGGCTCGGCAATGCAAACAAGGCCTTAAACGCGCTAGGGTTCGCCGCCCTTCAGTTTCCTGAGCACGGCGAAGGGCGATTCCGGCCCGTCGGGGGGCGTGTAGTCGAACTCCACGCCCGGCTTGCGCGCGAAGGGGTCGATCTCCAGCGCCAGGTGCTCGACCACATAGGCCGCCAGGTCGATGGTGTCGCCCTCCAGCACGTCCGGGGGATCGGGCGCCTCGGGGTCGTACTCCAGCTCCCCGCCGCTGGTCTCCGGAGCCTGTGGGCTGCCGGCGGGCACGACGCGGACTTCGATCGCGCCTGCCAGCGGATGTTCGAAGGGATCAAGCGAGACCGCGCAGATCTGCTCCACCACGGCCTCGAATCGCCCGGTGATCTCCGCGCCGTCGAGCCAGGGCTTCACGGTCAGTTGCGCGCTCAGCGCCGGCAGCGTCTCCAGGCCCAGGTCGTGAGCGATCTTGGCCCGCTCCGCGGCGTCGGGTTCCAGCCGGACGCTCAAGGCCCCACGGCCGAGCTCGTGCAGCCGGACAGGGGTGGTCCAGGCCTTGCTCATGGCTGCGCCCAGTCGACCTCGCCGGCCAGCAGGCGCTCCAGCGGCTGCCCGGCGAGCGCGGCGCGCTGCGCCAGGATGTAAGCCACGAGCCGCGGCGCGGGCGTGACCTCGGCGTCCGCATAGACCGTGCGGGTCAGCAGCGCCTGCAGGGCCCCGGTGTCCGGCAAGGTCGCGAAGGCGGTCTCATAGGACTTGCCGCGTCCGTAGAAGGCCTCGCCGAGCTTGCGCATCTTGCGGCCCACCGCCAGGTCGCCGACGCCCATTTCCCGCAGCGCGTGGTCGAGGCCCTTCACGTAGGTGTCGAACAGGCTCTGGGAGACTTCGCTCGCGGCCTCGCCCTGCCCGCGCAGCCGGTCCAGCAGCAGGACCACGTGCAGGCTGTAGATCTCGAACCGCCCCTCCACCGTGTCGGGGGCGCCGAACTGCGAATAGAGCGCGGGACTGCGCGACTGCTCAACGGCCCGGCCGTAGAGCGCGCGGCCGGCGGCGAGCGCCGGGCGAGGTCGAAACAGACGGTCCAGCAGCATGACGCCTCGATTTCGCCCGATCCGTTCCATAAGTCGCATTGAACTAAGGGCCGGGCGACGATAGGTCAAAGGCCTGAAGCGCAAAGAGCAGGTTCAAGCCGCATATGTCCTCACGAGCCGCCTTCGCCGTCCTCGCCGCCGGCCTGCTGATTCCGGCCGCCGCCGCCAGCCTTTCGGCCTGCGCGCCGATCACCAGCTATTCCGGCTTCCAGGCCATCGAGTCCGATCCCAAGGAAGTGAAGATCGGCACCGACACCAAGTCGACCGTCCGCGGCCGCCTGGGCTCGCCCTCGGCCACCGGCGCCTTCGACCCCAACACATGGTTCTACATGAACCAGCTGAAGTCCCGCGTGGCGTTCAAGCGCCCCGAGGTAATCGCCCGCAGCGTGACCGCGATCACCTTCAACAAGGACTCCGAGACGGTCGAGAGCGTCAACAGCTACACGCTGAAGGACGGCAAGGTCATCGCCTTCAACGGCCGCGAGACCCCGACCCGCGGGCGCGAGCTGACCATCCTCGAACAGATCCTGGGCAACGTCGGCCGCGGCTCGATGCTTCCGCAGGAAGACGAAGGCGTCCCCGGCAACCGCCCGGGCGACCGGCGGAACTAGGGTCATCATCCCTCCTCTTTAGGGGAGGGACAGGCCGCGCAAGCGGCCAGGGTGGGGAAGTGGCGACTCTCAACTTGGCCCACACACCCCCACCCGTCCCGAGCTGCGCTCGGTTCACCCTCCCCTAAAGAGGAGGGATGGGGCTCAGAATCAAAAACGCCCCGGAGATCGCTCTCCGGGGCGTTTTCGTCTCAGGCTGTGACAGCGATCAGTGGATCACGCCGTGGGCCAGGACCGCCAGCAGCAGCAGGGCTACGATGTTGGTGATCTTGATCATCGGGTTCACGGCGGGACCCGAGGTGTCCTTGTAGGGGTCGCCGACGGTGTCGCCGGTCACCGCGGCCTTGTGCGCCTCGGAGCCCTTGCCGCCGTAGTGGCCCTCTTCGATCAGCTTCTTGGCGTTGTCCCACGCCCCGCCGCCCGAGGTCATCGAGATGGCGACGAAGAGACCGGTGACGATCACTCCCATCAGCATCGCGCCCAGCGAGGCGAAGGCGTCGACCTTGCCGGCGATGGCCTTGATGACGAAGAACAGCAGGATCGGGCTGACCACCGGCAGCAGGCTCGGCACGATCATCTCCTTGATCGCCGCGGAGGTCAGGATGGAGACGGCGCGGCCGTATTCCGGCTTCACCTCGCCGGTCATGATCCCGGGGTTCTCACGGAACTGGCGGCGGACTTCCGCCACCACCGACTCCGCCGCCCGGCCCACCGCGGTCATCGCCAGGCCGCCGAACAGGAACGGCAACAGGCCGCCGAACAGCAGGCCGACGACCACGTAGGGGCTCGAGAGGTCGAAGGCGACCGGGCCGAGGCCGTCGAAGAACGACCCCGGCGCGGCGTTGGCCGAGAAGAACTTCAGGTCCTCGGTGTAGGCCGCGAACAGCACCAGGGCGCCCAGCGCCGCGGAGCCGATCGCATAGCCCTTGGTGACGGCCTTGGTGGTGTTGCCGACCGCGTCGAGGGCGTCGGTGGTGACGCGGACCTCGGCCGGGAGACCGGCCATCTCGGCGATGCCGCCGGCGTTGTCGGTCACCGGACCGAAGGCGTCGAGGGCGACGACGAAGCCGGCCAGGGACAGCATCGAGGTCACGGCGATGGCGATGCCGAACAGGCCGGCCAGGTTATAGGTGACGATGATGCCGACGATGATCGTCAGCGCCGGCAGCGCGGTGGATTCCAGCGACATCGCCAGGCCTTGGATCACGTTGGTGCCGTGACCGGAGACGCTGGCCTTGGCCACCGACTTCACCGGACGGAAGCCGGTGCCGGTGTAGTACTCGGTGATCACCACGATGGCGGCGGTGACCAGGAGGCCGGTGATGCCGCACCAGAACAGGCTCATACCGTCGAAAGTCTTGTCCCCGACCGTCATGGTGGTGGTGACCAGCGTCTTGACCACCCAGTAGATCGCACCGGCCGAAAGCACGCCGGTGATGATCAGGCCCTGGTAGAGCGCGCCCATGATGTTGTTGGACTTGCCCAGGCGCACCCCGAAGGTGCCGATGATCGAGGTGACGATGCAGACGCCGCAGATCGCCAGCGGCAGCAGCATCAGGTTGCTGACCATCTCCGTTCCGCGGAACAGGATCGCGGCCAGGAACATGGTGATGACCGTGGTCACCGCGTAGGTCTCGAACAGGTCGGCGGCCATGCCGGCGCAGTCGCCGACGTTGTCGCCCACGTTGTCGGCGATGGTCGCGGCGTTGCGGGGGTCGTCTTCCGGAATGCCGGCCTCGACCTTGCCCACCATGTCGCCGCCGACGTCGGCGCCCTTGGTGAAGATGCCGCCGCCCAGTCGGGCGAAGATGGAGATCAGCGAGGCCCCGAAGCCCAGGGCCACCATCGGCTCCAGCACGTCGCGGCTGGTGTTCTCGAGGTGCATGGGCCCGGTCAGGAAGGCGTAGTAGCCGGCCACCCCGATCAGGGCGAAACCCACCACCAGCATGCCGGTGATGGCGCCCGAGCGGAACGCCAGCGACAGGCCCTTGGCCAGGCCTTCTGACGCGGCCTGGGCCGTGCGGACGTTGGCGCGGACCGAGATCAGCATGCCGACGAAGCCCGCCGCGCCGGAGAGGATCGCCCCGGTCGCGAAGCCCGCGGCCGCCAGCGGACCGATCAGGACGAAGACGGCGATCAGGATCACCACCCCGACCGCGGCGATCGCGGTGTACTGCTTGTTCAGATAGGCCTGCGCACCCTCTTGGATGGCGGCGGCGATCTCCTGCATCTTCGCGTTCCCGGGCGAGGCCCGGAGCAGCGAGGCGGTCTGCACGGCGCCGTAAAGCACCGCAAGCAGGCCGGCGGCAATCACCAGCATCAGCGTAAGACTCATTTCGTGCGCACCCCTTTACGATCGCGCGGAGGAGGATCGACGGCCGCGTGACCCCGCGGCCCCCGCTCGTTCCCTGCCCCAAATTTCCCAAGAACCGGAGCGCGCCCTCTTCGCGGCCCCGGACAAGAGGCGGGAAAGTGCCAAAGTTGGCCGGTGCGCGCAACCTGCGCCGCAGGAGGGGTCTCAGGGGCTGGTCGGCGGCTAGACCCTGATCGGTTCAGATCGACGCGATCTGAATCGTTAATCAGGGTCTACACTTTGAATTTAGCGCACTATTCAGCGGTCAGGCGATTCCGCCTGACCCCATCGTGCTCTAGCCGCCGATCAGGGCGGCGCGCTCCTCGGGCGCCAGCACCCGCCACTTGCCTTCCGCCAGGTCGCCGAGCTGCAGGCTGCCGATACGGATGCGGACCAGGTCCATGACGTGCAGGCCGACCAGTTCGCACATGCGGCGGATCTGGCGGTTGCGGCCTTCCTTGAGGACGAAGCGCAGCTCCTGCCCCTGCACCACGCTGACCTTGGCGGGCTTCAGCTGGCGGCCGTCCATGGTCAGGCCATGGCAGAGGCGGCCGATCTTCTCCGGCGTGATCTTGCCGGTGACCCGGACCAGGTACTCCTTCTCCAGGTCGGACTCGGGCCCGATGATCGCCTTGGCCAGGACGCCGTCCTCGGAGAGCAGCAGCAGGCCGCGGCTGTCCATGTCGAGGCGGCCGAGCGGGGCCAGGCGGGTGTCGCGGTCGGGGATCGAGGGGCTTTCGCCGACCAGGGTGGCGCGGGTGAGCAGGCGCACGGCGGGGGTCTGGCCGGGCTCCGGCTGGGCGGAGACGATGCCCATGGGCTTGTGCAGCACGACGCTGAGCGGGGCCGCGCTATCGCTGTCGACCAGCACCAGGGTCTGGCCCGGCAGGATCTTGCGGCCGGCGTCGGCGACGGTCTCGCCGTCGATGGAGACCAGGCCCCGCTCGATCAGGCCCTCGGCCTCGCGGCGGGAACAGACGCCGTTCTGGGCCAGCCACTTGTTGACCCGCTGCGGCTCGGCCTCGTCGTAGCGGCGCGTCCAGGCCATCAGGCAGACTTGTCTGCAGAAGATCGGGGCGGATAGACGTGGCGGCGGCCGGCGGGATCCTCGACGCAGCCCTCCGCCAGGTAACCCGGACCCACCGGCACCTTCCCGTGGCCCCCGGGGATGTCGAGGATATAGGTCGGCTGGCAGAGGCCGGAGACGGCGCCGCGCATGGCCCGCATCAGCCCCTGGCCCTGCTCGATCGAGGTCCGCAGGTGCGACGTCCCCGGGGCGAGGTCGGCGTGATGCAGGTAGTAGGGCTTGATCCGCGTCTCCACGAGAGCGCGCATCAGGGCGGTCAGGGTCTCCGGGTCGTCGTTGACCCCGGCCAGCAGCACGGTCTGGCCGAGCATGGGGATGCCTGCGTCGACGATCCTGGCGCAGGCGGCGCGGGCGGCCGGCGTCAGCTCGCGGGCGTGGTTGGCGTGCAGGGCGACATAGACAGCCTTGCCGGGCGCCTGCAGCGCCGCCACCAGTTCGTCGGTGACCGTCTCCGGCTCGACCGCGGGCACGCGGGTGTGAAAGCGGACGACCTTCACGTGGTCGATCTGCGAGAGCCGGCGCATCACGTCGCGGAGCCGGCGCGGCGACAGGATGAAGGGATCGCCGCCGGTGACGATCACCTCCCAGATGTGCGGCCGCTCGGCGATGTAGGCCATCGCCGCGTCGAGGGCGGCCGGCGACAGCGGGCGCAGGCCTTCGGGCCCCACCATCTCGCGGCGGAAGCAGAAGCGGCAATAGACCGCGCAGGCGTGGTTGAGCTTGAGCAGGCAGCGGTCGCGATAGCGGTGGACGACGCCTTCCACCGGCGAATGGGCGAAGTCGCCGACAGGATCGGCCGACTCCTCGGGACGCAACTCCATTTCCGCGTCGCTAGGGACGAACTGGCGGGCGATCGGGTCGTCCGGATCGGCGGGGTCCATGAGGTCCGCCATGGAGGGCGTGATGGCGACGGCGTACTGGGTCGCGATCCGCTCCAGCGCCGCCAGACGATCCGGCGCGACCAAGCCGGCGACGGCGAGCGAGGCTGGGGTTCGAAGAGTCTTGACCGGGGTCATGCGGGCGGTATGGCGCCCGCCGGCCCCGGCCGCAACGCGGGGTTAGACGGCCCGCAAACTGTCGGGGACCAGGCCGCCGTTGTCAGCCAGCTTCTGCATCACCGCCTGGTGCAGCGCCACATTCTCCTCGTCGGAGCCGTCGGCGCCGGCGTGGACGCCAAGCTCCTCGGCGAGTTGCTTGCGAGCCTGCAGGCCGGAGTCGAGGTCGAGAAGCTTCAGCAGGTCGACGATTGACGTGCGCCAATTGCCGCCGTCGCCCTTGAACTCCGCCATCGTAACCAGCACCCCCTCGACATCGACCTGCGGGAGCGAGGAGGCCGGGGCGGCCGACTGGGCGGCCGACTGGGCGGCGGGCTGAGCCGCGGTCGCCACGGCCGGCTGAGGCTGCGCCTGAGGCGCGGCTTGGGCGGCGGCGGGATGATGGAAGATCTTGTCCATGATGCTGCTGAAGACGCCCATCGGAGGCTCCTGAACGACGTTATTGGAACGATCCTCAACCCACGGGGCGCCCGCCCGTTCCGGCCCTCACGCAGAAGGGAACGACTGGGCGCCCCGCCGGTTGGAATGCGCGGGGACCTTTCTTGAGGACATGGACATGGCGTTGCTGGATCAGATTCTTGGAAGCGTGGGCGGCGCTCGCTCACAGGGCGCTCCGCAACCGGGTCTGGGCGGCACGGTGGCGGCCGGGGTGATGCTCGCGCTGCTGGTCAAGGCGGTTCGGAGCTACGAGGCTTCCCATGGCGCCGCGGCCGAGAACCGAAGCTTCGATCCGCGGGACCAGCAGCCCAGCGGCGCCACACCCGGCCAGATGCCGCAATCCGCCGGCGGCGGGCTGCTGGGCGGCCTTAGCGGCCTGCTCGGCGGCGGCGGCCTCGCCGGCGTGCTGGGCAGCCTTGGCGGGGCCGGGGCGCTGGGCGCGCTGATCGACCATTTCCAGCAGAAAGGCTACGGCCAGCAGGTGAATTCCTGGGTCCAGCACGGCGCCAACCAGCCGCTCGCGCCGCCGCAGGTGGCCGATGCGCTGGGCGAAGGCGCCGTGCAGGCGCTGCAACAGCAGACCGGGATGCCGCGCGACGCGCTGCTCACTGACCTCGCCCACGTGCTGCCGCAGGCCGTGGACGAGGTGACGCCGAACGGCCGCCCGCCGAGCGACGAAGAACTGCATCAGATCGCCACGCGGCCGCCGACGCGTTGACCCGCGCGCTCAGGACGTCTCAGCGACAGGCGCCCACAGCACCTGCTCGATGCGGCTCGCGCCGGCAGCCAGCATGACCAGGCGGTCGAGGCCGAGCGCGCCGCCGCTCGCCTGTGGCATCTGCGCCAGCGCCGTCAGGAAGTCCTCGTCGATGGGATAGCGTTCGCCGTAGACACGGGCCTTCTCGGCCATCTCGGCTTCGAAGCGGCGGCGCTGTTCGGCCGCATCGGTGAGTTCGCCGAAGCAGTTGGCCAGCTCCACGCCGCAGGCATAGAGCTCGAAGCGCTCGGCGACGCGCGGGTCGGCGGCCTTGGGCCGGGCGAGCGCGGCCTCGCCGACCGGATATTCGCAGAGGATAGTGGCCCGGTCGCGGCCGAGATTCGGCTCAACCTTCTCCACCAGCACCCGGCTGAACACGTCGGCCCAGGTGTCGTCGGGCGCGACCCGGATCCCCTGGCCGGCAGCCGCGGCGGCCAGCCCGTCACGGTCCGTGGCGCCGTCGGCCTGGACGGTGGCGAGCAGGTCGATCCCGGCGAAACGCTCGAAGGCCTCGGCCAGGGTCACTCGCTCCGGCTCAGCGAGCGGATCGACGCTACGGCCTTTGAAGCTGAGCACGCCGGCGCCGGCCGCCTCCGCCGCGACCGCCAGCAGGCTCGCGCAGTCGGCCATCAGCGTCTCGTAGGTTTCGCCGGCCCGATACCATTCCAGCAGTGTGAACTCCGGATGGTGCAGCGGTCCGCGCTCGCGGTTGCGCCAGACGCGGGCGAGCTCGAAAGTCCGGGTCTCGCCGGCGGCCAGCAGCTTCTTGGCGGCGAACTCCGGCGAGGTGCGCAGGTAGAGCGGGGTCCGCCCGCCGGCGTGGCCTACGGCTTCGGTGGCGAAGGCATGCAGGTGCGCTTCATTGCCCGGCGAGACCTGCAGGCCCGGCGTCTCGACCTCCACGAACTCGCGGGCCTCGAACCAGGCGCGGACGGCGGCGGTGATGCGGTTGCGGGCCAGCAGGAACGGCCGGCGGTCGGCGTGCCGGCCGGGACTCCACCAGGGCGAGGCTTGGTCTTCGGGCAAGGCGTGCGACCGGTGGGGGGCTGGCGATTTCGGCGCCAATCGCTATAGGGGCGCGACAACAATTTGCTTAGCGGAATCGCGCGTGATCACAGCGCGGCCGCCGTCATCGAGGGATACCGACTTGAAAGTAGCCGCCAGCTCGCTCCGCAAGGGGGCCGTCGTCGACATGGAGGGAAAGCTCTACGTCGTCCTGACTGCCGAGAACATCCATCCCGGCAAAGGCACGCCGGTGACGCAACTGAACATGCGCCGCATCTCGGACGGCGTGAAGGTGTCGGAACGCTGGCGCACCACCGAGCAGGTCGAGCGCGCCTTCGTGGACGATCGGAACTTCACCTTCCTCTACCAGGACGGCGAGGGGTTCCACTTGATGAACCCTGAGACCTACGACCAGGTCGTGGCCACCCCGGAGGTCGTCGGCGACGCGGCGATCTGGCTGCAGGACGGGATGACGGTGACGCTCTCGACGCACGAGGGCGTGCCCATCGCGCTGGAGCTTCCGCGCCTTGTGACCCTCGACATCGTCGAGACGGAGCCGGCGGTGAAGAACCAGACCGCCTCGTCCTCCTACAAGCCGGCCATCCTCAGCAACGGCGCGCGGATCATGGTGCCGCCCTATATCGCCGCCGGCACGCGCGTCGTGATCCTCACCGAGGACGGCTCCTACCAGGAACGCGCCAAGGACTGAGGACTGGCGGCGCGGCCGAGCAACTGCCCGCCCGCGAAGTCGATGACGCACATCGATCCGTAGACCGCGTGCGGGCCGCAGCTGACGCCGCCCGCCTGGAACCCGGCCCCGAAGATGTTCGCCCGGTGGCCCCGGTCCGGGACGCCCTTGTCGACGATAAGGCGGCGGACGACTTCGCGGGCGTTCTGCTCGCCGTACTCACCGTAGTAGATGTCTTCGCCGGCGAGGCTGGCGCCCATCACGTGCGAGCGCAGGCGGCGGGCGAACTCGCCATGGCCCACCTGTCCGCTGGCGCCCTGGGCCGCCACGTGGTCCGCAGCCGCCGCGTCCAGCCGCGGGTCGCGGCTGAGCGGCTCCAACGGAGCCTGGCGCTCCAGGAACTCGATGGCCTCCGCGAGCGCGTTCGGGTCGGCGTCGTCGCCGGCCTCCTGGCGCGCGGTCACCCGCTGGATCTGCAGGCTGCGCGCATACTGGGCGGGATGCTGCCGCGCCTGATTGAGCTCGGCCAGCACCGCGTCGTCGACCTGGCTGGCGCACGCGGCCACAGGCGCCGCGACCGCCACAAGAAAAGCGGAGACGGTAAACAGAATCCCAACACCCAGACGAAGCATTCCCGAACTCTCAGCACGTCCTGACCGGCACGCGTTGTAGAGTCAGGTTGGTAGGGAGACCGTTAATACGAGAGTAGTTAAGCATAACTCAGACTATATTCTATCAAGACGCAATATATGCTCATCATATGTACTGACACGCACCACATATAGCGCTAGTCATGGTAAACCGACGGACAGCCAGGGGGTCCGCCACGGTGAACCGAGACAAAAATTCGAGGTGGGCGACAACCGGCCGATTTGACGATCAGGGCTTCACGATCTTGCCGCCGGTCATCGGCCTCGGCACGCCGGTGGTCTTGGGGAAGCTGATGGGCAGGCCGCGGGCCGTGCGGGCGGCGAGGTAGGCGAAGGCCTCGGCCTCGATGGAGTCGCCGCGCCAGCCGTGGGTCTCAGCGGCGTTCACCGGCATGGGCAGGCGTTCGGCCAGCGCCTTCATGATCTCCGGATTGTGGCGGCCGCCGCCGGTGACCACCACTTCGCGGGGGCTCTGCCCCATCATCTCGAAGCCCACGCGCACGGCCTCGGCCATGAACGCCACCAGGGTGGCGGCGGCGTCCTCCAGCTCCAGCTTTTCCAACGGCTCGAGAGAGAAGTCGAAGCGGTCGAGGGACTTGGGCGGCGGGGCGGCGAAGTAGGGATGTCCGAGCAGGCCCGCCAGCACGCCGGCGTTCACCTGGCCGACGCTGGCGTAGCGGCCCTTGTCGTCGAAGCGCCCGGCGCCTCTCGCCTGCACCATCAGGTCGATCATGCCGTTGCCGGGGCCGGTGTCGAAGGCCGCGATCTCGTCGCCCCCAAAGTCCTTGGCCGACCAGAAGGTGACGTTGGCGACGCCGCCGATGTTCAGCACGGCCAGCGGAGCTTCGAGACCGGACGCCCGGGCGCGGGCCAGGTGGTAGATGGGGGCCAGCGGCGCCCCCTCCCCGCCCGCGGCGACGTCGGCGATGCGGAAGTCGTGGGCCACCGGGACGCCGGCCTTGGCCGCCAGCAGCGCGGCGTCGCCGAGTTGCACGGTGCGGCCGACCCGGCCTTCCCTGGGGCGCTCGTGCAGCACGGTCTGGCCGTGCATGCCGATCAGGTCGATGTCGGGCCATTTGAGGCCGTTGGCGGCCAGGAACTCCTGCGCCGCGGCGAAATGCTCCTCCGCGCCGGCCCTCGCGGCCTCGGCGAAGATGGCCGGCTCCGGCGCGCCGCGCGGCCAGGCCAGCGCCTGCTTGGTGGCCTCCAGCATGAGGTCGCGGGTGGCGTCGGTGAGCTTGCGCTCCCCGGCCGGCCCGAAGGCGGAGATGGCCTCGCCATCGGTTTCCAGCACCGCCATGTCGACGGCGTCGAGGGAGGTGCCGGTCATGAATCCCAGTACGCGCATGCAGCTTGACTGCCACGACCGCGGCGCTTAGTCAGCCGCCATGTTCGGCAAAGCCGCCCTCTCCGGCCGCTATTACCGCCTGCCCTAGCCGCAGGCGACCGACCCTTTGCGCCTGCTCTCTCCGGCCGGCGCAATTCCACCCAAACTCCAGCGCGTCGGCCTCCTTCAATTCCAAGGAGCCTGCCATGTCCCTCGAATTCCGCGACCCCGCCGTGCTAGAGCCCGGCGACCGACTTCCCGAGATCGCCGAAATGTCCGACCAGCCGTTCGAGTCCGAGTTCCTGCGCACCATGCAGGCGCGCGGGTTCATCCACCAGATCACCCATCCCGCGGAGTTGGACGCCGCGGCTAAGGCCGGTCCCATTGCGGGCTACATCGGTTTCGACGCCACCGCGCCCAGCCTGCACGTCGGCTCCCTCATTCAGATCATGATGCTGCGCCGCTTCCAGCAGGCCGGCCACAAGCCGGTCGTGGTGATGGGCGGCGGCACCACCAAGGTGGGCGATCCGACCGACAAGGACCAATCGCGCCCTCTCCTCACGGAGGCGCAGATCCAGGGCAACATCGCCACCATCAAGGGGACCTTCGAGCGGTTCCTGACCTTCGGCGACGGGCCGACCGACGCGGTCATGGTCGACAACGACACCTGGCTTTCGAAGTTCGGCTACGTGGAGTTCCTGCGCGAGTTCGGCGTGCATTTCACCATCAACCGGATGCTGGCCTTCGACAGCGTGAAGGCTAGGCTCGAGCGCGAGCAGCCGATGACCTTCCTCGAGTTCAACTACATGCTGATGCAGTCGGTGGACTTCCTGGAGCTGGAGCGGCGGCTGGGCTGCGTCCTGCAGATGGGCGGCTCCGACCAGTGGGGAAACATCGTCAACGGCGTCGAGCTGATCCGCCGGGTCGACCAGAAGCCGGCCTTCGGCCTGACCACGCCGCTGCTCTCCACCGCCTCGGGCGCCAAGATGGGCAAGACGGTGGGCGGGGCCGTGTGGCTGAACGCCGACATGCGCTCGCCGTACGACTACTGGCAGTTCTGGCGCAACACCGAGGACGCCGACGTCGGACGGTTCCTGCGGCTGTTCACCGACCTGCCGCTCGGCGAGATCGCCCTGCTGGAGGCCCTGCCGGGCGCCCAGATCAACGAGGCCAAGAAGGTGCTGGCCAACGCCGCCACGACCCTGCTCCACGGAGCCGAGGAGGCCGCCAAGGCCGCCGCGGCGGCCGAGGCCGCGTTCGAGCAGGGCCGGCTTTCCGACGACCTGCCCACCCATGAGGTACCGGCGGCGGAGCTCGAGGCGGGCATCGTGCTGGCGGCCCTGGCCGCCGACGCCGGCCTGGCGGGTTCGCGCGGCGAGGCCCGGCGGCTGGCGCAGGGCGGCGGCTTGCGGGTCAACGACAAGGCCGAGCTCGACGCCAACCGCACGGTGACCGCCGCCGATCTGGTCGAAGGCGTCGTCAAGCTCGCCGCCGGCAAGAAGAAGATCGTCCTGGTGAAACCCGTCTGAAGGAACACCCGATGAGCAAGATCACAGAGGGCGCAGCCGCCCCCGACTTCGAGCTTGAAAGCGCCGAAGGCCCGATTCGCCTGGCGGACTTCAAGGGCAAGACCCTGGTGCTCTACTTCTATCCGAAGGACGATACGACCGGCTGCACCATGGAGGGCCAGGACTTCACCGCCCTGGCGCCCGAGTTCGCCAAGGCGGGTGCGACCGTGGTGGGCGCCTCCAAGGACAGCGTGAAGAGCCACGAAAAGTTCGCCGGCAAGTACGGCCTGACCGTCCGGCTGGGCTCGGACCCGCAAGGCGGCGTCATCGAGCGGTTCGAAAGCTGGGTGGCGAAGAAGCTCTACGGGCGCGAGTACATGGGCATCGAGCGCTCGACCTTCCTGATCCGCGACGGCGTCATCCGGCGCATCTGGCGCAAGGTGAAGGTGGCCGGCCACGCCAAGGCGGTGCTGGACGCGGTTAAGGCGCTCTAAACACGCCGCGACCCGCCGTCGCACGCCGCCGCCTGGGCGAGCCATGCTTGAGCTGCGAATCGGCGCAAGGCGTCTTGCGCGCCGTTAAAATCTCATCGCATATCGCCGGGTTCAAAGGCTGGGGACCTCCGCGAACGCATGGAACGTCTGGCGCGCCTCCGCCGCTCGCTCGTCGAGCTATTCCCGGAACGCCATCTCTACGTCCGCTCGGGCGGTGAGATGAAGGGCTACGTCCTCACCCCCAGAAAGCAGATGGCCGCGGCTGCGACCCTGTCGGCCGCCGCGCTGTGGATGGGCGTCTGCAGCGCCGCCATGCTGGTCAACGCGCTCTCGGCCTCCTCGGCCGACCGCGAGATCGCCCGCACCCAGGCCAAGTACGAACGCTGGATCGCCGACCGCCAGGCGCGGCTGAACTCCGCGGTGGCCGAGCTGAACGCCGGCGGCGGCTCGAACCTGTCGCTGGCCGCGAACCTCGAAAAACGCCACGCGGCGCTGGCCATGCTGCTCACCGACATCCGCGGCGCGCCGGGCGCGGCCGAGGCGCTGACGCCGGTGATCAACCAGGCGCTGGCCTCCAGCGACAAGAATCCGGCCCACATCGTCGAGACGGTGCGGGTCAGCCAGGAGCGGCTGCTCGACGCCGCCGACAGCTTCGCCAAGAGCCGGGCCGACCGCCTGCGCCTGGCGTTCCGGCTCGCGGGGCTGACGCCGGCGGCCTACATGCCGAAGGGCGACGCGCTGGGCGGGCCGCTGATCGAGACCAAGGATCCCCGCGCGCTGGCCGCCGTGCTCGACGTCGATGAGGGCTTCGCCGACCGCATCCAGCACGCCGCCGCCGACATGAGCGAGGCCCATGCCCTGGAGCAGGCGGCCCAGGCCCTTCCCTTCGCCGAGCCGACCACCGGAACCGAGAAGTCCAGCGGCTTCGGCGTGCGCTACGACCCTTTCACCGGCCAGCCGGCCTTCCACTCCGGCCTCGACTTCGCCGGCGCCCCGATGACGGCGATCCACGCGACCGGGCCGGGCGTGGTGTCGTTCACCGGCGTCAGGTCCGGCTATGGCAACACCGTGGAGATCGACCATGGCCGCGGCTTCAAGACCCGCTATGCGCACATGGCGGTGATCTCGGTCGCCGTCGGCCAGCAGGTCGCGCTCGGCCAGCGCCTGGGCGGCATGGGCTCCACCGGCCGCTCCACCGGCACGCACCTGCACTACGAGGTGTGGGTGAACGGCCGCGCGCAGAATCCGGATCGTTTCGTCAAGGCGGGGGCCTATGTTCAGCAAGCCGACTAAACCCGTTCCCTCCAGCCGGCCCGAGAGCGCCGACGCGCCGAGCCGCAAGCCCATCGCCTGCTCGCTGATCACCGAGAACGTCAGCGTCGAGGGGGACCTGAAGAGCGACGGCGACGTGCAGCTTGACGGCGCAATACGCGGCGACCTCGACGTGGCCCACCTTTCGATCGGCGAGACCGGCCAGGTCGAGGGCGCGGTGACCGCCGAGGCCGTCGAGATCCGCGGCCGGGTGGCGGGCACGATCACCGCGCGGACCGTCAAGCTCTACGCCACCGCCCGCGTCGACGGCGACATCACCCACGGCCAGCTGTCGGTCGAGCCCGGCGCCTATTTCGCCGGCCGCAGCGTCAAGCTGGTCCCGCCGGTTCCCGAGCAGTTAAGCCTGGTCCCGGAAGCAGCGGAGTAATCTCAGGTCCGGTCAGGCGCTCTCCACCGCGTCCCGCGTCACGCCCACCCGCTGGGCGAGCGCCGCCCCCATGAAGGCGTCGAGGTCGCCGTCGAGGACGCCTTGGGTGTCGGAGGTCTCCACCTCGGTGCGCAGGTCCTTGACCATCTGGTAGGGTTGCAGGACGTAGCTGCGGATCTGGTGGCCCCAGCCGATGTCGGTCTTCTGGTCCTCCAGCGCCTGCTTGTCGGCCTCGCGCTTCTGAAGCTCCAGTTCGTAGAGCCGCGCGCGGAGCATCTTCCAGGCTTCTTCCCGGTTCTGATGCTGCGAGCGGCCGGCCTGGCAGGCGACGGCGACGCCGGTCGGGATGTGGGTCAGGCGTACCGCCGAGTCGGTCTTGTTAATGTGCTGGCCGCCAGAGCCGGAGGCCCGATAGGTGTCGGTGCGCACGTCGGCGGGATTGATGTCGATGACGATGGTGTCGTCGACCACCGGATAGACCCAGACCGAAGCAAAGCTGGTGTGGCGCTTGGCGGCGCTGTCGAACGGCGAGATGCGCACCAAGCGGTGGACGCCGGCCTCGGTCTTCAGCCAGCCGTAGGCGTTGGGCCCCTTGACCTGCAGGGTCGCCGACTTGATCCCCGCCTGGTCGCCAGAGGTCTCT
>NZ_JAQGIZ010000184.1 GCF_028290885.1 Phenylobacterium sp. | reverse complement strand
CATGATCTTGGCGGCGCGCTCGCTCATGTTGGAGAAGAACATCTCGCGCAGCGCGTCCGAGGCGCCCTTCAGCGCCAGGCCGAGGGAGTCCTTGTCGACCGCCCGTAGCAGAGTCTGGACGCCGCCCGGATCGAGCTTGGAGAGGTCCTCGAAGACGAACATCAGGGCGCGGATGCGCTCGGCCGCCTCGCGGTTGCGCTCTTCCAGGGCGGTGATGAAGCGGGTCTCGGTCTGGCGGTCGAAGGCGTTGAAGATGTCGGCCATCATCTCGTGGCTGTCGCGCTTGGAGGTGCGCGCCAGGTTCGACATGAATTCGGTGCGCAGGGTCTGCTCGATCTTGTCGAGGATCTCGCGCTGCACCGGCTCCATGCGCAGCATGCGGGTGACGCACTCCAGCGCGAAGTCCTCGGGCAGGCAGGTGAGCACGCGGGCGGCGTGCTCGGACTTGATCTTGGAGAGCACGACGGCGACGGTCTGCGGGTATTCGTTCTTCAGGTAGTTGGCGAGCACGGCCTCGTTCACGTTGCCGAGCTTGTCCCACATGGTGCGACCCGCGGGACCGCGGATCTCCTCCATGAGGGTGTCGACCTTCTCGCTCGGCATGATCGAGGCGAGCAGCTTCTGGGTCAGCTCCACCGAGCCGGTGATGGCGCCGCCGCCCATGCCGGAGACGAACTCCACCAGCAGGTCCTCGACCACGCTGGACGTCACCTGGCCAAGGCCGGACATGGCCTGGGAGATGACCTTGATCTCCTCTTCGTCGAGCTGGCGCCAGACGCCGGCGTGGTCTTCACCCAACGCCAGCAGCACCACGGCCGCCTTCTCGGCGCCGTTCAGCCGGGAGGCCTCGGTGATCGCCTTGGACTTGGGGCTGCGGGCGTTCATCCGGCTTCGCTCCTAGGGGAGCTTTGCAGGGCGAGGTCCTGGTGGGTCATGGCTGAGGACTGGGTCCTCCGGAGCCTTTGGCGCAGGAGCGTCATGCGCTTTCATGCAGCCAGGTGCGGATGATCGAGACCGATTCTTCCGGATGCTTGTCGACGAACTCCGCGACCCGCTTGACCGAGCTGGCCTTCACCTGGCCCTCGATGCGGGCGATGTCGATTTTCTGCTCGAGGTGTTCAGAACCGGGCGCCGGCAACGCGATCTGCTGGCCGGTGACCGGGTCGGTTCCGATCTGCATCGGCTGGCCGTCGGGGCCGACGGTCATGCGGGCGACCTGCGGCCCTCCCATGAGCGCCATCGGGCCGCCTCCGGCCATGGCGCCGCGCAGCAGCGGGCGGACGATGAACAGCATCATCAGGACGGCCACCACGGCCATCACGGCCAGTTCTGCGGCGCGCATGATGTCGTTCTTGTCGAAGCCCATCAGCGGGTTGGCCGCGGTGACCCCGCCGGCGTCGTCGGCGGTGGGGAAGCGGACATTGACCACGGTCACCTGGTCGCCGCGGGCCTGGTCGAAGCCGACGGAGGCGCGGACCAGCTGTTCGATGCGCGCCATCTCCTCGGCCGAGCGCGGGCTGTAGGCGCCGGGCTTGCCGCTCTTGCCGGCCGGGGCGGTGACCCCGTCGACGGCGACCGCCACGGAGATCTTCTTCACCTGGCCGGGCTCCTGCACCGAGGTGCGAGTGGTCTCGGTGATCTCGTAGTTGGTGGTGGATTCCTGGCGGCCGCTGTTGGTGTTGCTGGTCTCCTGGTTGCCGCCGATCTTGGCGCCGCCCGGGATGTTGGCCGTGGCCGAGGACTGGCCGTCCGAAGAGCCGGAGCCTTCCTGGGACTTTTCGTCGGTGGTGCTCTCCGAGCGGACCACCTGGCCATCGGGATCGAAGGTCTTCTTCTGTTCGGTCACATGGGCGAGGTCGACGTCGGCCGAGACGTTCACCCGCGCCTTGCCGGCGCCGACGATGCCTTCGACCAGCCCCTTCACCTGCTTGGCGATCCGCTGTTCGACCTCGCTCTTGCGGCCGTCGGCCTCGGCGGCCATGCCGGTGTCGCCGCCGGAGAGGGTCTTGGCGTGCTGGTCGATGACCGTCACCCGGTCCGGCTTCAGGTTGGGGACGGCGCCCGAGACCAGGTTCTGCACGGCGCGCACCTGGTCGGGTCCGGGTTCGCGGCCGCCGACGCCAAGGGTCACCGAGGCGGACGGCTGCTCGGCCTCCTCCTCGAAGATCTGGCGCTTGGGCAGCACCAGGTGGACGCGGGCCGCGGTGATGCCGTCGAGGCTGCGGATGGTGCGGCTGAGCTCGCCTTCCAGGGCGCGCTGGCGGTTCAGCTGCTGGACGAAGTCCGTCTGGCCCATGGCGCTGGCGTTGTCGAAGATCTCGTAGCCGACGCTGGCAGCGGTCGGCAGGCCCTTGGACGACAGCATCAGCCGCGTCGAGGCCACCTGGTCGCGCGGCACTATGATGGTCGAGCCGTCGCCCTTCACCTCATACTTGATGTTGCCCTGGTCGAGGGCCTGGGTGATCGTGCCGGCTTCCTTCAGGTCGAGATTGGAATAGAGCAGGGCCTTGGGCTGGCCGAGGCCCATGGTAAGCGCGAAAAGCGCCGCCGCGACGCCCGCGCCGATGCCGAGGATCGCGGCCAGGCGGCCGATCCCGAACCTCTGAAGCGCAGCCAAGACCTGGTTCAACGCCGGCGTCCTTCCGCAAACCCAAAGCGGGCGGGCGTACGCGTTTGCCCACCGCTAGGCAGGATTTACCCAGTGGTTGGTAAACGGGGGGTTTAAGCGGCGCCGTATTGCGGGCTTGGAAGCAGGGCCGTCAGCCGCTCCAGGGGCTGAGCCCGCCCCAGAGAGCCAGGTCCACCGAGAAGGCCAGGTAGACCAGGACGGTGACGCTGAAGAACGCCTTGCGCAGGTGGGTCCAGGAGTCCACCCGCCGCCCACCGCGCCAGACGGCCGGCAGCGCGACGAGGGTCGTCAGCGTCAGGGCGGCGGCCACCAGGGCGCAGGCCGAGGCGGTGGTCATCAAGACGCCGGGCCAGCGGTACATCACCTCGGCCAGGTCGCCGGTCTTCGACGCCCACAGCCCGAAGAAGGCCAGCATGAGCAGCCACAGCACCGCCTGGATGTTCTGCACCAGGCTGGCGCGGCTCTGGATCTGGTTCTCGCGGAATTCGCGGCGGTTGCGCACCACGACGCCGGCCAGGGTGGCGAGCGCGGCGGCGACAGTGAGGGCGGCCAAGGCGGCCAGCGTCCGGGGCTGGCGCCATACAGGGGAGCGCTCGAAGATCTGCGTGCCGCTCGCAACGTGGAAGGCCCGTGCGCCGCCGTCGGCCAGGTCGAACGAGAGGCGCTCGGATCCCTGCGTCGCGATGAAGCGGCCGTCCTCCAGCCCCCCTTCGGGAACCCAGGTCTTGACGCCCTCGCTGGTCGCCGTGACCAGGCGGCCACCGCGCGTGACGTCGACGGAGGCCCCGCCGGTCAGCTGGTCGACGAAGCCCTCCAGGCCGGAATAGGTCCGGCGCGTGGTCATGTAGGAGCCGGCAAAGTCGCCGCGGCGCTGGGCGAGCTCCGGCGCGCCCGGACGCGGGAAGGTGTCCGGCGCGGCGTAGAAATGCTGCACGATGCGGTCCGGCAGGCGGCTCGACAGCGGCCGGCCGGTGTCGGTGTTAGTGGAGATGAAGACCCCTAGGTTGAGGTCGGGCACGACCACCATGTTGGAGAAGAACGACAGCGTCGCCCCGCCGTGGCCGTAGGCGCGATGCCCGCCGGGCAGGTCGTAGACCATGAAGCCGTGCGCCCAGCCGTTGATCCCGGGCGCGGTCTGGCGCAGCGGCGTGCGGAAGGCCTGGGCCGCCACCGGGCCGTAGATCGCCGTCCCGCCGAACTGGCCGCCGCCCAGCTGCATCAGCATGTAGCGCGCCATGTCGCCGGCGGTGGACGACCCCGCGCCGGCCGGGGCGATCTGGCCGATGAACTCATAGTCGCGGCGGGCGAAGCCGACCGGAGTCCAGCGGTAGCCGTCGGAGACGTCGCCCGCCAGGCTGGCCGGCATCGGAGCCGGCAGGCCGGCCTTCGGTTCGTGGGGTTCGCGGAAGGTGGTGTGGCCCATGCCCAGCGGAACGAGGATATCGTCCTCGATCAGCCGTTCGTAGGGTCGGCCGGAGGTGTAGGTCGCCGCCTCGCCCGCCAGCGCCGCGCCGTAGTTCGAATAGCTGGAGACCGCGCCCGGCGCGTGCACGCGGTGCGGCCGCTCCTGGCGCAGGTAGATGTCGAGCGGCCGGACGCGGCCGTAGTCGCGTTCGAACAGCTGGCCCAGCGCGCGGTCCTCGAAACCGGCGGAATGGTCCATCAGGTTCGCCACCCGCACCGGCTGGTCGTAGCCCTGGTCGCGGACCTGCACCTTCTCGGGCAGGTAGAGGTTGATCGGCTGGTTCAGCCGCATACGCCCGGCCTCGACCTCCTTCATCACCGCGATCCAGGTGAAGGTCTTGGAGATCGAGCCCACGCGGAAGAGGCTGCGGTCGGGGTCGACCGGACGTTGCGGGTCCAGGCTGGCGAAGCCGTAGCCCTTCTTCAGCAGCACCTGGCCGTTCTGGACGACGGAGACGGTGACGCCGGCGATGTGCTCGCGGCCCATGGCGTCCCTCACCACGCCGTCAACGAAGGCCTCCAGCTCGGTCGGCGGCATCGGCTGGCCGGCGGTCAGCTTGGCGCCGGGGGCGGCGGGTGAAGGCGCGGCCGTGGGCGAAGGCGCGGCGAGGGGTGGCGCCGCCGGCGGCTTCGGGGTCGGGCGCGTCTCAGGCAGAGCGGACGGAGCTGGCGTCTGTGGCGCGGGAAGAGGAGGTTTGGGCTTCGGGGCTTCTGTCGCCGGCGTGGCGGGCTGCGGCTTCGGCGCTTCGGTCCCCGCCGCCGCGGCCTTCGGTTTGGCCGGCTTGGGATGCAGCTTGGTGTAAGGCACCGGGGCCTTGGGCAGATTGGCCGCGGGAGGGACCGGCTGGTAGGGGCGAAGAACGGGCTGATGGCTCTCGTCCTGCGCCGCCGCCCCGACAGGCTGGACGAACAGCAGCGCCAGAGCGGCGACGGCGGCGGAGAGGGTGGACCGCATCGATGAAAAACCCGGACGGAGCGGAAGGCTCAACCGCTTGTAGGGCGCCCAAGCGAGTCCCTCCAAACGTGGGGAGCTGCGGTCTAGTTTCGCCCTGGGGGCTTAGGGGCTGCGGTGCTCGCCAGGGAGTAGAGCGGCAAGAGCGGCTTCAGCGCCGAGCCTATAAACAGCTGCGGCTCGGAGGGCGGCTTCATGCCCTCCCTGATCTCGCGCGTGGCCACGCAAGCCTGCACGGTCCGGCCCAGAGTGGCGAAATCGGTCGCGCCCGGCATCGACTCCAGCACGCACTGGTCGAAGTAGGGGTATTTGTCGGCCTCGCCGCAGCCGAAGGAGCTGCGGTCAGGCCGGGCCGCGGTCAGCACCATGCGGTTGGCGCCGGCGAGCGCGGGCACGAACACGCCGGAGAAGCAGGCCGAGATGATCACCACCGTCGGCCGCTTGCCGCAGGTGATGTCGAGCATGCTGGCCAGCACGCCCGGCGGCAGCAGCTGCTGGTCGACGACCACGCCCTGCGGCGCGCCGTGCGAGCTGAAATAGATCAGGCAGCCGCCGGTGGCCTTGGCCGTCAGGTCGGTAAGCGCATCGTAGATGCCCTGCGGGTCGGATTTCGCGGGGTTGGTGTCCCTGTAGCGCTCAGGTCTGACCGAGAACTGCCGCAGGTTCTGCGGCTCGAAGCCGGCCTGCTCGAAGGCCCGGGAGACGTCGCGCCGGGCGTTGTCGAAGGCTTCCGACGGGCCGCCGGAGTGGGCGTGCCAGTCGCCGGCGATCACCACCGCGCTCCAGTCGCCGAAGGCCGAGGCCGCAGCCGCCGGCGCGGCCTGCGCGAGCCAGAGACCGGCGATCAGCCAGACCAGGCGCGCGAGCGGGCGCACGCCTAAGTCTTGTAGACCTGGAACGGCGTGGGGATCGCCGTGCCGGTGGCCTTGGCCAGGAGCCGCCCGTCGGCGTCGTAGATCTCGCCCTCGGTGAAGGCCACCTGGCGGCCCCACTTGGCGACCCGGCCGACGCCGCGCAGCGTTCCCGGCATGGCGGGGCGGAAGAAGCTGGTCTTCATCTCCAGCGTCGGCGCGACCGCGGTCATGCCCGAGGCCACCATGCAGGCGACGCTCATGCACTCGTCCAGCATGGCGCAGAGGTAGCCGCCCTGGATCTGCTTCATCGGGTTGAGCAGCAGCTCGGCCCTGGCCTCGAACTCGACCTCGACGGTCTTTTCCGCCTGGTTCACCGACAGCATCCGGAAGCCCAGGGTCCGGGAGCCGGTAGGCTGGTTCTTGGTGCGCAGGAAGCGTTCGAGGATCGCCTCGTCCGAGAGGGCCTCGGGCGCGGAGGTCGCGGCGTCGCTCATGCGGGGCGCCTCACTTTTTCCGGAACTGGTCGAGGGAGACGATCTTCGCCTCGCCGTCGGCGGGGGCCGGCTCGGCCTCGCCGGCCACGGCCTTGGCTTCGGGCTCGGTGGGGCGGCCCGCAGCGGCGTCCGGGGCGGCGGGCGCCTCGAACTGCAGCAGGAACTGCACGCTCGGGTCGTAGAAGCGGGTCACCGCGGCGTAGGGCACCGACAGCCGCTTGGGCAGGCCGCCGAACTGTAGGGTCACCGAGAAGAAGGTCTCGCCCGGCGCCAGGTCCCAGTATTGGTGCTGCAGGACGATGGTCATTTCGTCGGGGTACTTGCCCAGCAGGTCAGGCGGGCCGGAGACGCCCGGGGCCTCGGTCTTGAAGGTGATGTAGAAGTGGTGCGCGCCGGGCAGGCCCTCGGGCGCGGCGGCGCGCTTCAGGGCGGCCTTCACCACACCGCGCAGGGCGTCCTGCGCCATCGCCTCATAGCGCATCAAGTCCTGGGCCGGCGGGTCCTGGGCCATGGGGTCTCCGAACGAACGCGTGCGGGCGAACCTAGCGCCTCGGACTGAGGGCGGAAAGCCGCTTCACGCCAGAAGATAAGGTGGGGAGGGTTCCGTTGGCAGGCGCCTCCCATACTCGCCGAAAAAGAAAAGAGGAGGGCGCCCATCGGAGGATGGGTGGAGGGCTTCTGTTGGCACGCGCCCGCAACTCTTGCTGAAAAGAAGGGAGGCGCCCGCACGGAATTGGGTGGGAGGCTTCTGTTGGCAGGCGCCTCCCGGGCCCCGCCTAAGGATCTGAACCCCTAGGACTTAGATTGAGAACCGTCGAACCGCTTACGCGGCCAGGCGGACTTCTCCAGCGAAGTTATCGTTCGCAGTTAGTTTAAGACCCGGAACGGTGGGTCAGGCCGGAAGAAAGCAACACCTTTACACGTCTGTCGATGCTGATCGGCCCCCTGCTTCCCAAGAAAGAATCGGCTTTCCGGCGATAACCCGAGGAAGATTGGTGGAGCCGCCGGGAATCGCACCCGGGTCCAGTCCGCTTATTGCGTGCGCGTTTATCTCCATAGTCAGAGCAAGCCCTGACCCCGCCAATATAGGGCCTAGGCGTTAGAATTTGAAGAACTGTCTGTTCGCGAAGCGCGGACGGCGGGGTGTTTTCCGTCAATCGCCGCGCACCGTTCGTGAGCGGGTTAGGGCTGGCCCGCCTTCGCCGATAGGCTTGCAGGCGTCAGATTTCCTTGGAGTTTTCCATGAACAACCTACTCTACGCGGCGCGTCCGCTGATCTCCGACTTCCTTCCGACCATCGTCTTCGCGGTGCTGTTGGCGATGAAGGTGGACGTGCGCATCGCCACCGGCGCGGCCCTGCTGGTGGGCGTAGCCCAGGTCGCGATCCAGAGGCTCCTCAAGCGGAAGGTCGAGCTCCTGCAATGGGCCTCGCTGGGTCTGGTGGTGGTGTTCGGCACGCTGGGCATTCTGACCAGCGATCCGCGGTTCCTGATGGCCAAGCCGACCATCATCTACCTGGCCGTCGGCGCGGTGATGCTGAAGCGCGGCTGGATGCTGCGCTACATGCCGCCGATCGCCCGCGAGCATGGCGAACCCCTGATGATCGCCTTCGGCTATGTCTGGGCCGGGCTGATGGCCCTGACCGCGCTCGCCAACCTGGCCGTCGCCGTGGCCCTGCCGAGCCAATGGCCGGCCTTCATCGCGGTCGTCCCGCTCGCCTCGAAGATCGCCCTGTTCGCGGTGCAGTACGCAACGGTCCGCTTCTACGTCCGGCGGCGCGTCATCGCGGCGATGGCGCAGGCCGAGACCCAGGCCCAACCCCAGGCGCAGGCGGCGTAGCGGCCGCCTCGTCCGGGCCCGGCGCCACGCCCGGCGGCTGCGGCCGGGCGTGCGGATCCGGCTTCAGCAAGCCGCCGTGGCTGACCAGGTCGCGGTAGGCGTCGCGGGCCCCGGCGAAGCTGGCCCCGCCCGGGAAGATCACGTCGAAGCGCGGATCGTGGCCGATGGCCGCGCGCAGCGCCGGCTCCAGGGCGTCGGCGACCTCCCCGACCGCGGCGTTGTCGCAGGACCGGCGGAGTGAGCGCGAGCGCCCGGGGACCATCAGCGTCAGGTCGTAGTCTGTGCCGTCGACACAGACGCCCTCGGCGAGGTCGGGGCCCTGGCTCACCCGTACGTCGCGCGACGCGGTCCACATCGGGTGGCTCCGCAGCACCAGGAAGGCCGCCGCCTGGCCGGCCGGCAGTTCGGCGTCGAAGCCGATCCGACGCGCGATGCCGGCTTCGCAGCAGGCGAGCCCCGCCCGGGCCTGGACGAAGGCCCTGCCGTCGCGCCGCACGGTGATCCTGACCACGGTCTGGCGCACGGTGCGGGCCGGGCGAACCCAGATTTCCAGCACCATCTCGTCGCCGTGCAGGATCTGCCATTGCAGCGGGACGAGGCCCCACAGGCGGTAGGTGGAGGGATCGACGCCGCTGTCGACCGGGATCAGCCGCGCGCCGCCCAGCCTGCGCCCGCCCAGCGGGTCGGCGGTTTCGGGGGCGGCCGGGCGCTTCTCGTCCCACCAGGCCTTTGGGTCGGGCGGGGGGAAGGGCCAGATCTCGGCCTCCGCGGGCGGGGTGCCGGGCGGCGGCGCGGCGACCGGGCCCGACGGCGCACGGCGGAAGAGTTGCGCCTGGGTCGGGTTGGCTGCGGCGATCAGCAGGAGGGCAAGGGCGAGGCGGCGCACGGCCTTGGAAAGCCCCTCAACCGCTCGCCCGGTTCCCCGTTCAGAGCACCTCGACGCCGCGCTGGATGGAGAGCACGCCGGTGCGCGAGACCTCCACCAGGCCCAGGGGGCGCATCAGGTCGGTGAACTTGTCGATCTTCGATGGCGCGCCGGTGAGCTCGAAGACGAAGCTCTCGTGGGTGGTGTCGATCACCTTGGCGCGGAAGATGTCGGCGACCCGCAGCGCCTCGACGCGGTCGGGCCCGGTTCCCTTGACCTTCACCAGCGCCAGCTCGCGCTCCAGGCCGTTGGGGTCGCGGGTCACGTCCTGCACGTGGCGGGTGGAGACCATCTTGGTCAGCTGCGCCTCGATCTGCGCCAGCACCTGCGGCGTGCCGCGGGTGACGATAGTCACGCGGGAGGTGTGCGCCCTGCGGTCGGTCTCGGCGACGGTCAGGCTCTCAATATTGTAGCCACGCGCCGCGAACAGCCCGACCAGCCGGTGCAGCACGCCCGGCTCGTTGTCCACCAGCACCGCAAAGGTCGCCAGGCTCTCGACCTCCTCGGCGTGGGCGAGGTCGTAGACGGAGGCGGGCTGGGTGTCGGTCATGACGCGACTTATAGCCTTGGCCGGCGCCATGCTGCCAGCACGCTGTCATGAGACCCGCCTAGCCTTGGCGCGTTCTCGCATTGGGCGGGTCTGTCGGTTTCCCGCCGGTTCGCGCGTCTCAGACAGGAGTCCGACCCCTCACCGTCATCCAGGCGGCGCAAGCTGGGGTTCACCACAAAGGAAGGGAGTTCGTCATGACGACCCAAGATATCGCCAACGACTTGGTCGCGCTCTGCAAGGCGGGCAAGTTCGGCGAGAGCGGCGAGAAGTACTGGGCCAGCGACGTGCTGAGCGTCGAGGCGGGCGCCCCCGGCGGCGGAGATCCCGCCAGCCGCGGCATCGACGCCGTCCGCGGCAAGGGCGAGTGGTGGAGCGCCAACCACGACATCCACGGCGTCGAGGTCGAGGGCCCCTACGTCAACGGCGACCAGTTCGTGGTCCACTTCAAGATGGACGTCACGCCCAAGGCGAGCGGCCAGCGGATGACCATGGACGAAATGGCCGTCTACACGATCAAGAACGGCAAGATCGCCGAGGAGCGGTTCTTCTATAACGGCTAGCCGACGCTGCGTCGGTTGGGAGATAAAGCTCCCGCTGAAGGGGCCGCAGACGCTCGTCGTACTGCGGCTCCCACGGGAAATGGCCGTCGCGGTCGGAGATCACCAACTGGAA
>NZ_JAQGIZ010000172.1 GCF_028290885.1 Phenylobacterium sp. | reverse complement strand
CCGGGCCGATTGAACCCAAGTGCGCAGACTCGGGGAGCGGTGATGCCGGTGCGCGTTGGGATTCTCGGCTGCGCCCAGATCGTCGAGTCCGTACTCATAGACCCGGCGCGCGAGATCCCGCAGATCGACATCGTCGCCATCGCGTCTCGCGACTCCGACCGCGCGGCGGCCTACGCCGCCAAGCACGGGATCCGGCGATCCTATGGCGGCTACCAGGCGCTGGTCGACGATCCCGAGATCGAGGTCGTCTACAACCCCCTGCCCAACAGCCTGCATGCGGAATGGTCGATCCGCGCGCTGCAGGCCGGCAAGGCGGTGTTGTGCGAAAAGCCGTTGTGCTCCAACGCCGAGGAGGCGCGGCGGATGGTCGAGGTGGCCGACGCCGCCCGGCTGCCGCTGATCGAGGCGTTCCACTACCGCTACCATCCGGTCGCGCAATTCATCGACGCGACCCTGCGGTCCGGCGCGCTCGGACGGCTGCGAAAACTCGAGGCGCGCCTGAAGATACGAAGCGCGCGCCTGCTGCCGGACAACATCCGCTTCCAGCCCGAGCTTGGCGGCGGCTCGACGATGGATCTCGGCGCCTACTGCATCAATCTGCTCCGGATGTGCGTCGGCGAGGAGCCGCGGGTGCTGCAGGCCAAGTCCACGCTGCATTCGCCGCAGATCGACGCCGCCATGCGCGCCAGCCTGGCGTTTCCGGGCGGCGCTGAGGCGGCGTTCGAATGTTCGCATCGGGCCGAAGGCTTCGAAACCTGGCTGACCGTCGAGGGCGAGCATGGGAGCCTGCGCTGCGACAATCCCTTCCTGCCGCAGCCAGGTGTTTCGGTGACGGTCGAGGCGGGCGGCGAGAGCCGGACGACCCGTTTCGACGAACCGGCCACCTACCTCTTCCAGGCGCGCGCCCTCGTCCAGGTCATGCGCCACGGCGCGCCGATCCTCACCCCTGGCGCGGACGGGATCGCCAACATGGAGGTGATCGACGCAGTCTACCGCGAGGCCGGCCTGCAGCCCCGCCTCCAGGCCCACGCCGCGTGATGGGGACGCATGGGAACGGACAGACCATGACCGGACGCAGCGTCCTCGGCGCCTGGTACGCGGTGGCCATCCTCGGATCGCTCTACGTCGTCGCCTTCGTCGACCGGCTGATCCTCGGCCTGCTGGTGGAGCCGCTGAGGGCGGACCTGCACATCACCGACACCCAGATCAGCCTGCTGATGGGCGTGGCCTTCGCCACGTTCTACTCCTTCGTGGGCTTGCCGCTGGGCCGGGTGGCCGACCTCGGCAACCGCAAGTGGCTGCTGGTCGGCACCGCGGTGATCTGGGGCAGCTGCACCTTCGGCTCCGGCCTGGCGACCAGCTTCTGGGTCCTGTGCCTGTTGCGGATCGGCGTGGCGATCGGCGAGGCGGCGCTGACGCCGACGAGCCTGTCCCTGATCTCCGACCTGTTCCCGCGCGAACAACGGGCGCGGGCCACCAGCGTGTTCATGTCGCTGGGCGCGCTCGGGGCGACCGGCTCCTACATCCTGGGCGGGCTGGTGGTGAAGGCCATCGGCAACGTCGACCACCTCGTCCTGCCCCTGCTGGGTTCGGTGAAGCCCTGGCAGGCGGTGTTCTTCCTGGTCGGGGCCCCGGCCTTCCTGTTCGCCGCGATCATCGCCCTGACCGTAAAGGAGCCGGTCCGGGAGACCGCGCCGAGCCCTGCCGCCAACGGCCTGACCTTCGCCTGGGCGCGCAGGCCCTACGTCCCCGCGTTCCTGTTCTTCATCGCCACCGCCATCGGGCAGGTCATGATCTACGGCCTCGGCGGATGGGCGCCCACCTACCTCGTGCGCCAGTTCCACTGGGCCACCGGCGACGCCGGCATCCGCATCGGGCTGGCCAGCATGACTTGCGGCGTCTCGGGGATGCTGATCGCGCCGCGCGTGGCGGAGATCTGGAGCGCGCGCGGCCGACGCGACGCGCCGGTGCTGGTCCTCGCGGCCGGCCTGCTGCTGGGCTTTCCGCTGGTGATCGCCGCGTCGCTGGCGCCCAGCGGCGTCGCCTTCCTGGGTTTCTACGCCGCGGCCATGTTCTGCATCATGGGGACCGGCATGATGCCGTTCATCTGCGTGCAATGGGGCATCCCCTCCCACCTGAAGGGCGAGTTCCTGGCGGCGGGCCTGCTGGCCAATTCCCTGGTCGGCATCGCCTTGGGTCCCACCGCCACGGTCCTGGCCGCCAAGGTCTTCGGCGGCGGCGCACACCTCGGCCAGGGCCTCGCCCTGGTGGCCGCGATCTGCGGTCCGCTGGCCGCGGGCTTCGCCCTCCTGCTCCGGCGCCCGATGGCCCGCCTGCTCGAGGCGGAGGCCGGCGCGGCGGCGCGGCCGGTCCCCCAGGCCCCTGCCCTTTCGGCCGTCGGAGAGATGATCTGAGATGAGCGCCGTCAAGGTCTGCGACGTCATCGTCTCCATCCTGGAGGCGTCCGGAATCGACACCTGTTTCGGCGTGCCCGGCGGCCAGACCGTGCCGTTCTACGGCGCGGCGCGCGCCCGCGGCTTCAACCACGTCCTGATGCGCGACGAGCGGAACGCGGCCTGCGCGGCCGACGCCTATGCGCGGGTCAGCGGCAAGGTCGGGATGTGCGACGCCACCGTCGGGCCCGGATCCACCAATCTGGTCTCCGGCCTGGCCGAGGCCTACGCCTCGGCGATCCCGGTGCTGGCGCTGGTCGCCGACATCCGGACTAACCGCGAGCACCTGCGCCACCGCGGCGTATCCTCCCAGGCGCTCGAGCAGGGCTCGATATTGGCGCCGGTGACCAAGTGGGTCGGCCGGCTGCAGGCGCCGGGCAGCCTGGTCGCGGTGTTCGACCATGCCCTCAGGGTCGCGACCTCCGGCCGCCGCGGTCCTGTGGTGGTCGAGATCCCGGAAGACTTCATGGCCGCGCCGATCCCGGAGCCCGACCTGTCGATATTCAGCCCGGCGAGCGCGCGCTGGCCACGACACCGCACCGCCGCCTTGCCGCAGGCCGTCGAGGACGCCGTGGCGCGGCTGGCCAAGGCCAAACGGCCGATGGTGCTGGCCGGCGGCGGGGCCATGGCCAGCGGCGCAGGCGCGGAGATCGCCCGCTTCGCCGACGAGTTCGGCATCCCCATCGTGACCAGCATCAACGGCAAGGGCGTGGTCAGCGAGCGCAATCCCCTGATGCTCGGGGTGGTCGGGGTGTTCGGCGACATCGAGGCCAGCCGCACGCTCAAGCAGGCCGACACGGTGCTGGTGCTGGGCAGCAAGTTCGCCCAGTTCAACTCCTTCCTCTGGCGCCTGCCCACCAGGAGCCAGGAGATCATCCACGTCGACATCGACGGCGAGGAGCTGGGCCGCGCCATTCCCGCGGCGCTGGAGATCGTCGCCGACGTGCGCGAGGCCGCGCGCGCCATCGGCGACGGCCTGGCCAGGCGCGGCGCCCGGTTCGGCTGGAAGCCGGACGGCGAGCCGCTGCCGCAGCCGGGCAGCAAGCCCGACGATCCCGCCGTGGCGCCGGAACGCGTGATCGAGGCGGTCAACGCCCTGATGGACGATGACGCCATCATGGTTTCGGACGCCAGCCTCGCCTCCGGCTGGACGGCCTCGCGCTTCCAGACCCGGCGGGCGGGGCGCAGCTACCTGGCGCCGCGGGGGCTGGCCGGCATCGGTTGGGCGGGCGGTGCGGCCATCGGCGCGGCGCTCGGGGCGCCCAAGGGAACACGGGTGATCGCGG
>NZ_JAQGIZ010000132.1 GCF_028290885.1 Phenylobacterium sp. | reverse complement strand
AGAGTCCGCTTGTCGGTCGTCGCCGCTAAGACGTGTCGCCGCAACTTCACTGGCGCCTTCAGCTTTATGAGGACCCGATCTCGCCGGCGGCCCTCAGCGCTCGGCCTTAAGCCATTCGCGCAGGATCGCGTTCACCGCCTCGGGCGCTTCCTGCTGCACCCAGTGGGAGACCTTGGGCAAGCGCTTGACGGTGAGGTCGCGGACGTGGGCCTCCGTGCCGTCCAGCAGTTCCGCGCCCAGCGCTGCGTCCGCCTCGCCCCAGATGACGAGCGCCGGCGTCTCGATCGTCGGCCAGGGGCCAGCGAGCTTGCCGGGGCTTTGCGCCGCCGCGCGGTACCAGTTGACCATGCCGGTCATGGCGCCGGGGCGCCGGGCGTCGGCGGCGTAGCGATCGAGGACATCGCGGGTGAAGTTCGACTTGTCGACGGCCATGCCCAGGAAGGCCCGGCGGATGGCGCGGGCGCCGTTGGCGGTCATGGCCCGTTCGGGCAGGCCGGGGACCTGGAAGAAGGCCATGTACCAGGAGCGGAGCATCTGGCGAGGCGAGCGCCGCAGGTGCTCTGCGAAGACCGCCGGGTGCGGCACGTTCATGATCACTAGGCGCTCCAGCGGCCGGATGCGGTTGGCGGCGAAGGTCCAGGCGAGGCCCGCGCCCCAGTCGTGGCCGATCAGGGTGACCTCGCGCGCGCCGCTGGCGTCGATCAGGGCCGCCACGTCCTGCATCAGCCGCTCGACCCGGTAGCTCGCCACGTCCCGCGGCTTGGGCTCGGTCTCGCCATAGCCGCGCAGGTCCGGCGCCCAGGCGCGGTAGCCCATCTGAGCCAGCAACGGCAGCTGGAAGCGCCAAGAGAACCGGCTCTCCGGAAACCCGTGCAGGCAGAGCGCCAAGCGATCCCCCTCGCCCGCCTCGTCCACCGCGAAATCGAAGCCGTTCGCCTGGATACGCCGCGTCGAGATGGCCATAGACGCCCTCCGTCTAGGTCGTGAAGTAGCTGCTCTCGCCGTCGTGGCCAGGGAGCTGGATCATGCCGGCGAAGGTCATGCCGATCCTGCGCAACACGGCGATGGAGCCGGCGTTGCTCGGCTGCACGATGGCGACGATGGTCTTCAGCCCCGCGGTCTCGCGGCCGTAGGCCAGCGCCGCGGCGGCCGATTCGGACGCATAGCCGCGGCCCCAGAACCGTTCCAGGAAGGCGTAGCCGACGTCGGGGTGCTCCAGGCCGTCGCGCTTGACCAGGCCGCAGATCCCGGCCGCCTCGCCGGTCGCCTTCACGTCGGCGCGCCACAGGCCAAAGCCGTTGGCGGCGTAGCCGGCGCGGGTGCGCTCGATGTAGCCCCGCGCGCCCTCCAGGTCGCGGACGCCTCTGTCGCCAATGTTCTCCTTGAAGCCGCGGCTCAAGAGCAGCTCCAGGATGAAGGGCGCGTCCTGCTCCGTCAGTTCGTTCAGCGCCAGGCGCTCGGTCTCGAGGATGGGCACTCAGGGCTTCTCCAGCCGCGCGACCAGGCTGGAGGTGTCCCACCGCCGCCCGCCCAGCGCCTGCACCTCGGCATAGAAGCCGTCGACCATGGCGGTCATGTCGAGCGCCGCGCCGTTGCGCCCGGCCTCGTCCAGCACCAGGCCCAGGTCCTTGCGCATCCAGTCGACCGCGAAGCCGAAGTCGAACTTGCCCTCGCTCATGGTCTTCCAGCGGTTGTCCATCTGCCAGGATTGGGCCGCGCCCTTGGAGATCGCCTCATAGACCCCTTGCGGATCCAGCCCCGCGCGCTTGGCGAAGTGCAGGCCTTCGGCCAGCCCCTGGACCACGCCGGCGATGCAGATCTGGTTGACCATCTTGGTGAGCTGGCCCGAGCCCGGCCCCCCCATCAGCCGCGCCGCCTTGGCGTAGGCGGCGATCACCGGCTCGACCTTCGCGAAGGCGTCGGGCTCGCCGCCGCACATGATGGTCAGCTGGCCGCTCTCGGCGCCGGCCTGGCCGCCGGACACCGGGGCGTCGACGAAGGCCCGCCCGTCCTTCGCCGCCAGCGCCGCCATCTCGCGCGCCACGACCGCCGAAGTGGTCGTGTGGTCGACCACGACGCCGCCTGGCGCCATGGCCGGCAGGGCCTCGGCGACCACCTGACGCACGTCGTCGTCGTTGCCGACGCAAAGCACGAAGACTTCCGCCCCCGCCGCGGCCTCCGCCGCCGACGCCGCGGCCCGGCCGCCGTGCGCCGCGACCCAGCGGGCCGCCTTCTCCGGCGTGCGGTTGTAGACCGCCATCTCGTGGCCGGCCTTGGCCAGGTGTCCGGCCATCGGGAACCCCATCACGCCGAGGCCGGCGAACGCCACCTTCATGTCCAAGCTCCTTAACTCTGTGCAACGGCATCTTAACGCCAGCCTGCGCACCGTGCGGCCCTCGTAACAGGCTTCACCGGGGCGAACCAAATGTCGATGAGCGGCGAGCGGCCGATCATCATCAAGCGCATCAAGCGCAGCAGCGGGCCCGGTCACCACGGGGGCGCCTGGAAGGTCGCCTATGCCGACTTCGTGACCGCCATGATGGCCTTCTTCCTCTTGATGTGGCTGATCAACACCACCTCGCCTGAGCAGAAACGCGGCATCGCCGACTACTTCGCTCCGGCCAGCGTTTCCGAGACCACATCGGGCTCGGGCGGCATCCTGGCCGGCACCGCGCTCGGCAACGAAGGCGCCAAGCAGAACGGCTCGCAGTCGATCATCCAGGACGCCAGCCCTGACTCCCGCCACCCGAACGACGGCAAGTCGCGAGACGGCGCCAAGTCGGCCGCCAGCGACCAGGCCACCAGCGACGTTGTGAAGGAACAGCAGCAGAAGCAGCGCGAGGCGGCTGCCTTCGCGTCGGCCGCCCAGTCCCTGCGCCAGGCGCTGCAGGACATGCCCGAGCTCGCCGAGCTCTCCAAGAACATCATCATCGACCAGACGCCCGAGGGCCTGCGCATCCAGCTCGTGGACCAGGAAGGCCGCTCGATGTTCAACCAGGGCACCGCCACGCCCAACGACCGCGCCAAGCTGCTGCTGCGGGCCATCGCCAAGATCATCAACCAGCTCCCCAACCGGATCAGCATCTACGGCCACACCAGCGCCAACGCCGGCCAAGGCGGCAAGGCGGAAGGCGACTGGACGCTGTCGGCCGCCCGCGCCGACGCCTCGCGGCGCATCCTGCAGGTCGCTGGCGTCGACGCCGACCGGATCTACCAGGTCTCCGGCAAGGCCACTTCCGAGCCGCTTTATCCGGACGATCCGACCCTGCCTGGCAACCGTCGCATCGCTATCGTGTTGTTGCGTGAGGCGCCCGTGCTGCCGCCTGACAAGGGTTTGTAAAGCAGAGACTTGCGCCCGGACGCGGCATGACGCCTAATCGTGCTTAAGGCGTATCGCTATGAAGGCGACTGCAAGTCCGTGACGCAGCATTTCCCGACCCGACAGCTCAGGTTCTTTCTGACCGCACCGTCGCCCTGCCCTTACCTGCCTGAACGCTACGAGCGGAAGGTGTTCGCCCACCTGCCGCTCTCCGACGGGGCGACCGTCAACGACAGCCTGACCCAGGTCGGGTTCCGGCGGTCGCAGAACATCGCCTACCGCCCGGCCTGCGAGGCCTGCACGGCCTGCGTCTCGGCCCGCCTGCCCGCCGGCGACTACGTCTTCGCCCGCTCGGAGCGGAAGGCCATCTCGCGCAACGAGGACCTGGAACGCCACCTGGTGGAGGCCGAGGCCACCATGGAGCAGTTCGACCTGCTCCGCCGCTACCTCACCACCCGCCACGCCGACGGCGGCATGGCGGAGATGACCTGGCCAGACTACGTGGCCATGGTCGAAGACACCGCCGTGCGCACCCACATCATCGAGTACCGCACGCGATCGAACGACGGCGGCCCGGGCGACCTGGTGGCCTGCGCCCTGGTCGACGTGATGAGCGACGGCCTGTCGCTGGTCTACAGCTTCTACGACCCGACCCAGAGCCGCCGCAGCCTGGGGTCCTTCGTGATCCTCGACCATGTGATCCAGGCCTGCCTGACCAACCTGCCCTACGTCTACCTGGGCTACTGGGTCCGCGGCTCGGAGAAGATGGACTACAAGGTCCGCTTCTCGCCCATCGAACTGCTGAAGCCCGAGGGCTGGACCCTGGTGGTCGGCGGCGCGGCGCGCGAAACCCTCTAATTCCTTCAGCTGTCCTCCCGGACAGCCGGTGCGCGGCTTCCGGGATGATGCGAGGCAGGGTGTGAATAGCGGGCGTAATTTCAACGAAAGTGGCGCGCGCCGGATCGAGCTTGCTACACTTGAACCCTTGATCCCACCGGTCGAGCGAGGCGCATGGCCAGGCAGCTTCGGCTGAGCCTTCGCAGGCCCGCCGCCCACACCCGCGACGCCTTTATCGAGGGCGTCTCCAACGCCGACGCCGTGACGGCGCTCGACGCCTGGCCGCGCTGGCCGGGCGGCGCGCTGGTGCTGGTCGGGCCCGAGGGGGTCGGCAAGACCCACCTGGCGCGCGCCTGGGCCGCCGGCGCCAAGGCCGTCGTCCTCGACCGCGAGGCGCCCGAAGTCGCGGCGGCCACAGGCCGGCCGGCTCTGCTGGAGGACGTCGACCGGGGTGTCAGCGACGAAGCCCTGTTCCACCTGATCAACCTGGCGCCCCGTGACGGTGCGAGCCTGCTGCTCACCGCCCGCACGCCGCCCGCCGCGTGGCCCGCCCAATTGCCGGACCTGCGCTCGCGGCTCAACGCCCTGATGGTGGCCGAGATCGCCGCGCCCGACGACGACGTGCTCCGCGGCGTCTTGAGGAAGTTCTTCCGTGAACGGAACATTCGTCCGCACGACGATGTCTATCCCTACCTCCTGCGGCGCATGGAAAGGTCCATTCCCGGCGCCAGCGAGATCGTCCGTCGTCTCGACGAAACCGAAGACGGGGTGATGCGGCCGATTTCACGGGTGCTGGCGCGGGAGATCCTTGAGGGCGATATCGAAAATCTTGATCTTTTCGAGTGAAGACTTGAAGCCGTCACACGTCGGGCTCAGGTTTGGGGTCCGCATCCGCCTGGAGACCCGAATGAGCTATGCCGCGCCCATCGCCGCGAACGCCGCGAGCGACATTGCGCGGCCGCTCGCCTGGGACGAAGAGCTGGCCGCCTCCCCGGCAAGGTTCTTCAACCGCGAACTTTCCTGGCTGGCCTTCAACCGCCGGGTGCTGGCGGAGAGCATGAACCCCCGCCACCCGCTGCTGGAGCGGCTGCGCTTCCTGGCGATCAGCGCCAACAACCTCGACGAATTCTACATGGTCCGCGTGGCCGGCCTGCGCGCCCAGGTCCGCGAGGGCGTGCGGGTCACCAGCCAGGACGGCCTGACGCCGGCCGAGCAGCTGGAGCGGGTCAACGACGAGGCCGCCGACCTGATGGGCGACCAGCAGACCCGCTGGCGCGAACTCTGCCATGAGCTGGCCTTGGAAGGCCTGCATGTCGTCTCGGCCTCCGACGTCACCAACGCCGAGCTGGACGCGCTGGAAGAGCCCTTCGCCTCCCAGCTCTTCCCGGTGCTCACGCCCTTGGCCATCGACCCGGCGCACCCATTCCCGTTCATCCCGAACCTGGCATTCTCGCTGGTGCTGAAGCTGAAGCGCCTGGCCGACGGGCGGATGTTCTATGCCCTGGTGCCGATGCCGGCCCAGGTCGCCCGGTTCTGGGAGCTGCCGGCCCAGCGCACCGGCCGCCGCAAGGCCGAGCGCCGCTTCGTCTCGCTGGAGGCGCTGGTCAGCCTCTTCCTCGACCATCTGTTCCCCGGCTGCGAGATCCAGGCCCAGGGCGTCTTCCGCCTGATCCGCGACTCGGACGTGGAAATCGAGGAGGAAGCCGAGGACCTGGTCCGCGAGTTCGAGCTGGCGCTGAAGCAACGTCGCCTCGGCCTGGTCGTGCGCGTCGAGATCGACGCCTCCATGCCCGAGGAGCTGCAGAGCTTCATCTGCTCGAACCTGCACGCCGAACCCCAGGACATCATCCAGATCGACGGTCTGCTGGGCCTGGACGAGCTGAACCAGCTGATCCCCGCCGACCGCGCGGACCTGAAGTTCAAGCCCTTCGAGCCGCGCTTTCCCGAGCGCATCCGCGACCACGGCGGCGACTGCTTCGCGGCGATCCGCGAGAAGGACATCCTGGTCCACCACCCCTTCGAGAGCTTCGACGTGGTGGTGCAGTTCCTGCGCCAGGCCGCCCGCGACCCGAACGTGCTGGCGATCAAGCAGACGCTCTACCGGACCTCCCACGACAGCCCGATCGTCGCCGCCCTGATCGAGGCGGCCGAGGCCGGCAAGAACGTCACCGCCGTGGTGGAGATCAAGGCCCGCTTCGACGAGGCCGCGAACATGAAATGGGCGCGCGACCTGGAGCGCGCCGGCGTGCACATCGTCTTCGGCTTCGTGGAGTACAAGACCCACGCCAAGCTCTCGACCGTGGTGCGGCGGGAGGGCGATGTCCTGCGCTCCTATTGCCACTTCGGGACCGGCAATTATCACCCCATCACCGCGCGCTTCTATACGGACCTGTCGCTGTTCACGACCGATCCGGCGCTGGGCCGCGATTCCGCGCGGCTGTTCAACTTCGTGACCGGCTACGCCCAGCCCCAGGGCCTGGAGAAGCTGTCCTTCTCGCCGATGACCATGAAGCGCGATCTACTGGCGCTGATCGCCCGCGAGGCGACCGCCGCCCTTGAAGGTAAGCCGGCCGGCATCTGGGCCAAGATGAACTCGCTGGTCGATCCCCAGATCATCGACGCCCTCTACGGCGCCAGCCAGGCCGGCGTTCCCATCGACCTCGTCATCCGCGGCATCTGCTGCCTCAGGCCCGGCGTCGCCGGCCTCTCCGAGAATATCCGCGTGAAGAGCATCGTCGGCCGCTTCCTCGAGCACGGCCGTATCGTCGCCTTCGCCAACGGCGCGCCATTGCCGTCGTCAGAGGCCCGCGTGTTCATCTCGTCGGCCGACTGGATGCCCCGCAACCTCGATCGCCGCGTCGAATGCCTGACGCCGATCGAGAACCCCACCGTCCACCAGCAGGTCCTGCAGCAGATCATGCTGGCCAACCTGAAGGACGAGGCCCAGAGCTGGGCCCTCGACGAAAGCGGCCACTACAGCCGCGATCCGTCCTGGGACCATCCCAGCGCCTTTTCCGCGCACGAGTATTTCATGACCAACCCGAGCCTTTCCGGTAGAGGGCAGAAGGTGAAGGACATGCCGCGCGCGATCGATCATGTGGCCTCGCGGGGATAGCAGGCCGGAATCCCGACAGGCGGCGGTCATCGACGTCGGGTCGAACTCCGTTCGCCTGGTCATCTACCAGCTGGATGGCCGCGCCATATGGACCGTCTTCAACGAAAAAGCGCTGGCCGGCCTCGGCCGTGACCTGCCCACTACCGGCCGGCTTTCGCCTGAGGGCGTAGAGGTCGCGCTTACCGCCATCCGCCGCTTCCGCGCCCTACTCGACGGCTGGCGCGCCGAGGACGTCACCGCCGCGGCCACCGCAGCCGTCCGCGAGGCGGCCGACGGCCCGGCCTTCCTCAAGCGCGTGCGCGACCAAACCGGGCTCGTGGTCCGCGTACTCACCGGCGAGGAGGAAGCCCGCTACGCCGCCCTGGGCGTCATCGCCGGCCAGCCGGATGCGGAGGGGGTGGTCGGCGACCTCGGCGGCTCCAGCCTGGAACTCGTCCTCTTGAACGGCGCCGGGCCGGAGGAGGGCGCGACGCTCCCGCTCGGCCCCTTCGCCCTGGGCGCGCCTCGCCCGCTCGACATCGACCGCACCCGCCGGGTGATCGAGAGCGCGCTTGGCCCCCACGCCGAGCGCTTCGCCACCCGCCATTTCCACGCCGTGGGCGGCGCCTGGCGCAACCTGGCGCTGTTCCACATGGAGCTCGCCGATTACCCGCTGCACGTCGCCCACCAGTACGAGATGAGCCGCTCCGACGCGCTCAACGTCTCGCGCCTGGTCGCCCGCCAGTCGCGGGCCTCGCTGGAACGCATGCAGGGTCTTTCCAAGAAGCGGATCGAGACCCTGCCCTACTCCGCTGTGGTCCTCGAAGCGCTGATCGAACGCCTGGGGGTGGAGCGGGTGATCATTTCGGCGTTCGGCGTGCGCGAGGGCCTGCTACTCGACGCCATGGACCCGGAGGTCCGCAACCGCGACCCGTTGATCGAGGGCTGCGAGGCCCTGACGGCCGCCCGCGGCGTCCCCTCGGAACTCGGCGGGGCGCTGGAAGCCTGGCTGACGCCGGCGTTCGAGAAGCTGCCCCCGATGTTCGGGAACCGCGATCCGGTGCTGCTCGCCGCCGCCTGCCGGCTGGCCGACCTCGGCGCGCGCCTGCACCCGGACCATCGCGCGGACCTGGCCTTCGAGCAGGTGCTGCGCGCGCCCATCGCCGGCATGAGCCACCCGGAGCGCGCCTTCCTGGCGAGTGTCGCCTTCGCCCGCCACACCTCCGCTCCCACACCCCCGGAGGCCGCCGCGGTCGCCCGTGTGATCGGCGCGGACCGCCGCCAGCGGGCCCGCGCGCTGGGCGCCGCCGTGCGTCTCGGCTGCGACCTCTCCGGACGCAATCCCCGCCTCCTGGAGAAATCCAGCCTCATCGTCCAGGGCGAGCGGCTGAAGCTCACCGCCGCCGACGGCTGGGAAGACATGCTGTTGGGCGAACAGACCACCAAGCGCGCCCAGACGCTGGCGTCGGCCCTGAAACTGAAACTCGAAATGGGATGACACGATGCAGATCCTGATGACCAAGGCCGCCTATGGGCGCATCGCCGACCGGCTGCCCGCCGTCGCGCCGCACGCCGAGGTCGTCACTGCTGTCTCCGCCGACGCCTATGAGCACAACGGCCGGCCGATCGCCGTGGAGGACGTCGACCCCGAGGTGGTCTGGCTCAGCCTAGACAGCTTCGCCACCGGCACGCTGGGTCAGCTGTTCGGCCGGCTGATGAAGACCGAGGCCCCGCGGTGGACCCAGATCATGGCGGCCGGCATCGACAATCCGATGTTCCGCTCGATCATGGAAAAGGGCGTCCGCATCTCCAAGTCGAGCGCCCAGGCGACGCCCATCGCCGAATATGTCGTCGCCCACGCGCTCAGCCTGCAGGTCCCGATCGAGGCCCAGGCCGCGCTGCAGAAGAAGCACGAGTGGAAGAACACGCCCTATCGGGAGCTCGGCCGCACCCGCTGGGTGCTGGTGGGCTTCGGCAATATCGGCCACGAGATCGCCCGCCGGATCAAGCCGTTCGGGGTTGACCTGACGGTGGTTCGCCGCAACCCGGCCGCCGAGGGCGACCTGGCCGACCGCGTCATCGGCCTGTCCGAGCTGGCCGGCGTGCTGCCGGACACCGACGTGATCGTGCTCGCCTGCGCCCTCAACGACGAGACCCGCGGCATGTGCGACGCGGCCTTCTTCCAGGCGCTGAAGCCGGGCGCGATCCTGATCAACATCGGCCGCGGCGGGCTTGTCGACGAAGAGGCGCTAAGAGGGGGGCTGGATCGCGACCAGCCGGCCCACGCGGTGCTCGACGTCTTCCAGACCGAACCCCTGCCCGCCGACAGCTGGTTCTGGGACCATCCGAAGGTCCGGGTCAGCGCCCACACCTCCAACTCCGGCGACGGCAACCTGGCCCGCGGCGACGACCTGTTCCTGGAAAACCTGCGCCGCTACCTGGCAAAGGAGCCGCTGCTCAACGAGGCCGACCCGAGCGAGGTGGGGTTGCGCCTGCCGGAGCGGGCCTAGTGTCCCGATTCCGAAGTTCGCAAGCGCTTGCGGCTGACTTTGACGAACTTCGGAATCGATAAGGACACTAGCAAGTATATGTTTCTAGTGTGCTTTCTTGGATTTGAAGTTCGCTCGGCGCGTGGCCCGTCAATGTGGCGAACTTCAAATCCAGCACACTAGCCAGCGCACATAGCAAGAGGGCGGCGCCTCGGTCGCCCGAAACACCGCCCTCTGAACCAGATCCGTTGGGGGATCTGAGCGTTCGAGGTCGAAGAGAACTTGGCCTTAGCTGGGTCGCCCCAGCTCGACTTCAGATCGTCCTCGGTGTCCCCGGGATCGGA